>CAYQRN010000006.1:0-43804 GCA_964419995.1 uncultured Planctomycetia bacterium | reverse complement strand
CACGAGGAGAAGGACGCCGGGGACGGCGATTCCGCGTGAACCCTGATTCATATCCTGGCCTCTGCTTCCGGTTCGACCGCCGGCGCGCCCGCGGAGGGCACGCCGCTCGCGCGACATCCGCGTCGCCTCCGGGCGACGGGCGGACGCGCCGCGTCGGGGCACAAGGATGCAAGGTACATGCCGCGAGCGCAAGAGGGAAGCAACTCCATGTCGCACTGGATGTTGGGCTTCGCCGGTGGAGATGTGGGAGACCGGAAACGTAAAGGGAGCACCGGGGACGTTCGATCCCGCTCGCCCGACGGAGGCGGCTTCTCAGCGATCCCCGCCGGCTCGATCCCCCGTCCGGCGCATCTCCGCCTCGATCCGGAGAGCGACGTCCATGGCCCGGATGCCGTCCTCTCCCGTGACGGGGGGAGTCCGCCGGCCCGCCACGGCGTCGACGAAGGCCTGATCCTCGGCGGCCAGGGGCTCCCGGTCCTCGATGACGAGATCCTCGACCCGGATGAGGTCGCGGAGCATGAACTCCACGGGGTCGGTGACCGTGGAGATGTCGACCGAGGAGGGATCGAGCCCCCCGAGGAGCGCCGGCCCCTTCCGGTACACGCGCCCCTTGCGTGCGATGCCGTCGAGCGTGGCGTAGGCCGCGGACGAGAAGATCCGGAGCGTGCGCTCCCTCTTGAGGGCCATCCGGCTCGCGGTGACCGATGCCACGGCGCCGTTCCGGAACTCGATGCGGGCGCTGGCGATGTCCTCTCCGGCCCCGAGAAGCGACACGCCGCTGGCGCGGATCTCCGCCACGGGAGACTTCACGAGATGCAGGACGATGTCGAGGTCGTGGATCATCATGTCGAGGACGACGCTGACGTCCGCGGACCGGAACGTGAAGGGCGAGACGCGGTGCGCCTCGATGAACCGCGGATCGAGACCGAGGGGATCGAGCGCGAGGACCACGGGATTCCATCGCTCGACATGGCCCGGCATGAGGGCGACGCCGCGGGCCTCGGCCCTCGCCACGAGGTCCCGGGCCTCCTCGAGCGTGCGGCACATCGGCTTCTCGACGAGAACGGAGATGCCCTGATCCACGAGGAGCGAAGCCACCGCGTGATGATCCCGGGTGGGGACCGCAACGACGGCCAGGTCCACGAGACCGGGGAGTCCGGCCGCCTCCGTCAGCGGCCGCGCGCCGAAGGCCTCGGCCATGGCGCCCGCCCGCCCGCCGTCACGGTCCACGACCGCCGCCAGCGTGACCCCGGGGAGGCCCGCGAGGATCCTGCAGTGGATGCGGCCGAGATGGCCGCAGCCGACGACCGCCGCCCTCAGCATGCGCGGTCCCGTCCCGCCGGCGCGGTCACGACGCCGCCCCCGGGCTTCATGCCCGCAGGCTCATCTCGACACGGCGCAGGAAGGCCGTGAGTTCCCGCACCTCGCCCGTAAGCCCCGGAGCCGCCTCGAGCTCGGAGAGCACCTCCGACTGGGGGCGGCGCGACCGGTAGAGGAGCCGGAACGCCTCTCTCAGGGCCACGATGGCCTCCTCCGGGTGGCCGGCCCGGCGCAACCCCACGACGTTGAGCTTGCGCACCTTGCTCGGATGCCCCTCCACGATGAGGAAGGGGGGGACGTCGTGGACGATCCGTGAGAGGCCGCCCACGTAGGAGAGGCGGCCGATGGTCGTGAACTGCTGCACGGCCGCCGCACCGTTCAGGATCGCCCGGTCCCCGACGATGACGTGCCCGGCGAGGAGCACGTTGTTGGCGAGGATGACTCCGTCCCCGAGGACGCAGTCGTGGGCCACGTGGGCGCCGGCCATGATGAGGTTGTCCGAGCCCACGCGGGTGATGCCGTCCCCTTTCCGCGTGCCCCGGTTCAACGTCGCGTGCTCCCGGACCGTGTTCCGGTCGCCCATGACGAGCCAGGTCTCCTCGCCGCGGTGGGAAAGATCCTGCGGATCGCCGCCCACGCACGCGAAGCTGTGGATGATGTTGCCCGCTCCCATGCGGGTGTGGGGACCGACGATGGCGTGGGCCCGGATCTCGCTTCCCTCTCCGATCTCCGTGTTTCCGTGGACGATGGCGCAGGGTCCCACGGTCACGCCGGTGCCGAGGCGGGCCGTCGGATGGACGCGGGCCGCGGAATCCACGCGGATCGCCGCGGATTCCGTCGCCGGCCGGAGCGTCTCCATGGCGGGTCGCGGCTCCATCACGCGTCCACGAGCATGAACTTCATGATGGCCTCGCACGTCAGCTCGCCGTTGACGCGGGCCCGCCCGAGCACCTTTCCGGCCCGCGACTTGATGTTCCGCGTTTCGGCTTCGAGCCGGAGCTGGTCCCCCGGCACCACCGGCCGGCGGAACTTGATCTTGTCGATGGACAGGAGGACAGCCACTTTCCCGGTGTTCTCGAGCCGCCGGAGCAGGAGGACTCCCGACAGCTGCGCCAGCGCCTCCACCTGCAGCACGCCGGGCATGACGGGCTGGCCCGGCCAGTGCCCCTGGAAGAACGGTTCGTTGATCGAGACGTTCTTCACCGCCACGGCGCGCTGGAAGCCCTCGAGCGAGATGACGCGGTCGATGAAGAGGAAGGGATAGCGGTGCGGAATGATCTTCATGACTTCCCGCACGTCGAGTCCCGTGTCCCTCTGGATGACACCCCGGTTCTCGAGATCCTCGAGGCGATCCTCGATGCGCGCCACGAGGGCCAGGTTGTTCCGATGTCCCGACTTCGTGGCGATGACGTGGGCGCGCAGATCCACGCCGAGGAGCGTGAGGTCGCCGATGAGGTCGAGGATCTTGTGCCGCGCGAACTCGTCCGGGAAACGCAGGCTGTTGTCGATGACGCCGCCCCGTCCCACGACGAGCGTGTTCTGGGTCGTGGCCCCGCGCCCGAGCCCGGCGCCGCGGAGGGCCTCGGCCTCGGCCTCCATGCAGAAGGTCCGCGCCGGCGCGATCTCGTCGATGAAGCGCCGCTCGTCGACGACGTACGATGCGAACTGGGGAGGCAGCCCGGGATAGTCCAGCGTGTAGCTGACCGCGAGGCCGTCCCGGTTCGGGAGGGCCGTGAGCACGGCGCCGTTCTCGGCCACCGTCAGGGGTTCGTCCAGCGCGAACTGCCGCCGCGGCGCCTTCTGCTCGACGCGTCCCGCCTCCTCGATGAGCTTCACGAACGGCAGAGCGCTGCCGTCGGCGCCCGGCACCTCGGGCCCGTCGATCTCGATCTCCACGTTGTCCACGCCGAGAGCGCCGAGGCTCGCCAGCAGGTGCTCCACGGTCTGGACCTCGAAGGCACCATCGGAGAGCACGGTCTGCCTCTCGCGCCGCACCGCATGGTCCGGCCGGCATGCGATCCGCGGCCGGCTCCGCTCGTCCGTGCGGACGAAGACGATTCCCGTGTCCGGTTCGGCGGGTTTCAGCGTGAGCGTGGTCTGGGCGCCGAGATGGAGACCCGGCCCCGTGAGCGATGCCGCGTTACGCAGAGTCCTCTGGTTCCTCATGCCGGTCCTCCCCCGCCTTCCGCTGATCCGAGGCGCTCGGCGAGGGCGTCCACGCGCCGGCGGAGCGCCGAGACATCCCTCCGGAGCTCCGGAAGATGGGGCATAGCGGCCCAGATGCGCCGCGTCTCCCGGGCCGGACGCGCCGGCACGCCGAGGTGCCGCTCTCCGGGGCCGATGTCGCCCGGGACCCCGGACTTGGCACCCACGATGGCGCCGTCGCCGATGCGCAGGTGTCCGGCAAGCCCCACCTGCCCCGCCAGCGTCACATGGCGGCCGAGCTCGCAGCTTCCGGCGATGCCGCACTGCGCGACGATGAGACAGTGTTCGCCGATGATGACGTTGTGTCCGATCTGGACGAGGTTGTCGATCTTCGTGCCCCGGCCGATGACCGTCCGGGCGAAGCGGGCCCGGTCCACCGTCGTGTTGGCGCCGATCTCGACGTCGTCCCCGACCGAAACGCTCCCGACCTGGGGGATCTTGCAGTGGACGCCGTCCCGCGTGGCGTAGCCGAAACCGTCCGAGCCGATGACGACGCCGGGGTGAAGGATGACGCGCCGGCCCACGTCGACGCCGGCCGCCAGCGTGACGTGGGCGTGGAGCACGGTGCCGTCGCCCACGGTCGCGTTTCTCCCCACGACGGAGCCCGGGCCCACGCGGACGTCGTCGCCAAGGCGCGCGCCGGCCTCGATGACGGCGCAGGCGCCCACGAAGACGCGGGCCCCGAGAACCGCGGAGGCGTCCACGACGGCCGACGGATGCACGCCGGTTTCCGGCGTGCGGCCCGCCGCCTCGAAGTGCGCGGCGATGACGGCGGCGGCCCAGTCGGGCTCGTCCGCGACGATGCAGGGTCGCGGAAAGCCCACCGGAACGGCGCGTGCGATGAGCGCGCCCGCCCGGGTCGTCGCGACGAGATCGAGGTGGCGGTCGCGGGCGAGGAACGTGAGGTCCGTCTCCAGGGCCTCATCGAGCCCGGCGACCCCGGCGACCCGGACGGCGCCGTCCCCGGCGACCCGGCCGCCGACGACGCGCGCCAGCTCCTCGAGAGTGAACGTCACTCCCGGCCGTCCGTCCACCGTTCCGCCTTCCGCGCTACTTGTTGAGCCGGGCCAGGATCTTCTGGGTCACGTCGAGGTTGGGATCGCGGTACACGACGGGCCGCACCACGATGGAGTTGATGACCTCGCGTTCCGTCCGGCCGGCAGGTTCGCGCTCGCTGTACATGAAGATCGCCGCGTAGCCCTCGGTCCGGGAGAAGTCCTTCACGACCTCGAGGATGTCCACGTAGATCTTGCGGATGTAGTCGGCGAGCTTCCGGTCGAAGAGGACCCGGATCGACTTCATGTCGAGCTCGAGCTCCGCCTGCTTGACCTTGACCTGCTTCGCAAGCTCGAGCCACTCCTTCGTCCCCTCTTCGTAGAGGTCGAGCCCGCCTTCCATGGACCGGATGCGGTCCCGCTGCGCCTGGAGCGACGCCAGCGCCTGATCGGACTCCTTCCTGAGCTCCTCGGCGATCGTCTTCGTCTTCTGGTACTCGTTGATGATCTTCTCGATGTCGATGAATCCGAACTTCGGGCCCGTCTGAGCCGCCGCCGCCGCCGCGAGCAGCAGAACAGCACCGACCGCCGCGGCGAACCGCGTCACGTAGGATGACATCATCGTCTCCGTGGTCCAGAGGGGGATAGGGATACCCGCCGTCGGGGATCCGCCGCCGTGAGTACGAATACCGAGTCCGCCCCCTCCGTGCAATACGGACCGCCGCCTCTACCGACGACCGGGTGCGACCTCAGAAGTTGCTGCCGAAGCTGAAGCTCAGGATCCGTTCCTCGTCCCCGTCGTACGTGATGATCGGGAAGCCGAAGTCGAGGGCGAACGGCTTGGGACCGAGGAAGGGGATCACGATGCGGAGACCGAACCCCACGGTCACGCGGATGTCGCCGATCTCGGAGCTCGACCAGGAGGACGCCACCGTGCCCGCGTCGAGGAAGAGCACGCCGCGGAGCACGTTCGAGAGCAGGGGATAGGCGTACTCGATGCTCCCGAGGAGGAGAGCCTTCCCGCCCACCGGGTCCCCGTTGTCCGTGGGGCCGATGCCGCGGAACCGGAAGCCCCGGATGGTCCCGGTGCCGCCGGCGAAGAATCGCTCATAGACCGGGATATCCACGGTGGGATCGAACTCCTCCATCCACCCCGCCTGACCGGAGATCCGCACGACGTGGGCCCGCTCGAAGGCGTCCCGCGCGATGAGGATGTAGAGTTCGGACTCGGCCACGACGCGGTTGAAGTGGATGTCGCCTCCGAGTCCCGCGTGCTCGAAGGACAGATCGACGAGGTAGCCGCTCGTCGGATCCGTGTAGTTGTCGAGGCGGTTGATGCGCCCCGCGAGCCGCAAGGCGCTGATGAGGTTCTCGCCCTCGAAATCGAAGACGATCTGCGGCGCGTCGCTGTCGATGCGGTCCACGTCCACGAGGTCGAAGCGGTACTGGAGCGAGACGCCCACGTCGGGTCCGAACTGCCGCCCCACCGTGACGCGGAATCCGATGCGGTCCTCGATCCAGTTCTCCCGCGCCCGGTAGGCCTTGAAGAAATCCACGGTGAGACCGTACGCCGAGTCGAAGATCCGCGGGTTGCCCCACGTCAGACGGAACCGTGTGAGCTCGGTCCCCGGCTGGGCCGAGAGCGTGAGGAACTGGCCGCCGCCCGTGAAGGCGTCGAAGGTCTTCGAGAAGCTCTCGGGCCAGTCGAAGGGGTCGAAGTTCGCCTTGTGGTACGTGATGTCGCCCACGAGACCGTTGTTCGAGCTCACGCCGAATCCGAACCGCAGGCGGCCCGTGTCCTTTTCCTTCACGCTGACGACGATGTCCTTGACGTCCTCCCGCCGCGTGTCCTGGAGCGTGACGTAGGCCTCGCGGAAGACGTCGAAGTGCTTCACGGAAATCGGCGCATCCTCCCGGCGGCCGCCGAAGGCCTCGACGGTGTCGAAGTACTGAAGCGCCACGAGCCGGCTCCGGGCCCGCGCCAACCTCGCGGCGTTGAGAGGTTCGCCGGTGTAGAGATCGATCTCCCGCCGGATGACGCGGTCCTGGGTCCGGACATTGCCGGTAATGACGATGTCGCCGACGTACTCCTTCCGCCCCTCCTCGACGTCGAGGATGACGTCGACCTCGCAGGTCTCCGGGCGGAAGAGCGACGCGTCCTTCGGATTGCACTGGTTGTAGGCGAACTCGATGTAGCGGTCCCGGATCCGTTTGCGGTCGTCGGCCAGGGCGAAGCCGGGCTCGTAGCGGGCTCCGACGCAGGTCTTCATTTCCGGGAGGAACTCCTCGGGCGTGAAGAGGGTGAGGCCGCGGATCTCGAGGGAGCGGACCGTGTAGGCGCGGCCCTCCTCCACGTGGATGAAGAGAAAGGCGTCGTCCCGCGTCGCGCTGAAGTGCACGTCGCGGAGCGTCACGCGCGCGTCGAGGAAGCCGTGACCCCGGTAGAACTGCTGGAGACTCACGATGTCCGCGAGCGTGCTGTCGTGGACGTAGGGCGTCCGCGCAAGGATCGTGCCCTCGTTCGTCGTGGGCATGGCCTCGATGAGCTCGTCCTCCTCGAAGCTCCGGACGCCCTCGAAGACAATATCCTCGATCTTGACCTCCGGCCCCTCCGTGATGCGGAACATCACGATGACGCCGAGCTCGTCGTGCTGCTCGATGTGCTCCACCTCGACGAAATGGTAGCCCTTCGAGCGGTAATGGCGCCGCAGCGCCGCCGCGTCATTGTCGAGGGTGAAGGCGTCCGTGAGCCCCCCGCGGCGCGTCTCGACGAGCGGGACGAGATCCGCGCGTTCGATCTCGATGGCCCCGATGAAGACGACCTCGAGGACCCGGGGATTCTCCTCGGGGTAGAAGGTGATGGCGACGCCGTCCTCGAAGGGCTCCCATTTCACGCTGAAGATGTTGAAGAACACGTTCTCCCGGACGAGGTTCTTCATGTCCTCGGTGACGATCTTCGAGGAGAAGCGTTTCCCCTCCCGTGTCGTCATCTTGTCCTTCACGGCCTCCGGGCTGAGCCTGGTGAGCCCGATGAAGGTGATCCGCCGGACGATCTTCCCCTCGAGATCCCGGGCGGGACGCGTGTCCTGGGCGGACGCGGCCCCTGGGAGGGAGAGGCCGAGAAGCAGAACCGCCGCCGCGACGATCCCGGCGGCCCGGGAGAGGGCGTATCTCTCCATCTTTCCTCCCGCGAATCCTGACGAAGGATCGAGGCGTCCTTTTTCCGGGGGAGAGCCTACCGGAATCGGCCACGGGACGGAAGGCGGTCCCGGGGGCGCCGGCGGTCACGATGCCAGCGCGGGATTCTCGAAGCGGAAGCTCTCGGGGAAGAAGAGAAGTTCCACGGCGCCGGTGGGGCCGTTCCGCTGCTTCGCGATGATGATCTCCGCCTTGTGCCCCTCCGTCCGCCGCCTCGCCGCCTCGCCGCCCTCGGTCCCGGCGTAGTAGTCTTCGCGGTAGAGAAACATGATGACGTCCGCGTCCTGTTCGATGGCCCCGGACTCGCGGAGATCGGACATCCGCGGCCTGTGATTGTCGCGCGAATCCACGCTCCGGTTGAGCTGCGACAGCGCGACGACGGGAATCTCGAGTTCGCGGGCGATGGCCTTGAGGCCCCGGCTGATCCGGGAAATCTGCTCCTGCCGCGAATCTCCGTCGGCGGAGTCCATGAGCTGGAGGTAGTCCACGTAGACGCACCCGATTCGCTGGTGCCTGCGCAGGCGCCGCGCCTTGGCCCTGAGTGCCGTGATCGTGAGCCCGCCCGTATCGTCGACGAAGAGCGGCGCCGCATTCAGCCGGTCCATGGCGTCCCAGAGTCGGTCCCACTCGGCGTCGGCGAGCCGCTCCGACCGGATCTTGTGGGCCGCGACGCCCGCGTGACCGCAGAGCATGTTCATCGAGACCTGGCGGCTGTTCATCTCGAGGCTGAAGAAGGCCGTCGGCGTTCCGCCGATCGCCTGGCGCCGGGCGAGGTTGAGCGCGAAGGTCGTCTTTCCCATGCTCGGGCGGGCGGCGATGATGACGAGTTCCCCGGGCTGCAGGCCGCTGGTCATCCGGTCGAGCTCGTAGAACCCCGTGGGGAGCCCCGTCGGTGCGCCGCCCGAGGCCTGGATGGTCTCGAGATGGCGAATGACGCCCGGGAGGAGGTCGCGGATCGGCCGGGCCTCCTTGAGACCGGCGTGCTCGGCGATCTCGAAGATACGCTGCTCCGTGAGCTCGAGCACGCGACCGGCCTCCTCGCCGGTCCGCGTCACCTCGTGGGCGATCTCCTGGGCAATCCGGAGAAGCTCGCGGCGGACGGCATGGTCCCGGACGATGCTCGCATAGGTGACGGCGTTGGCCGCCGACGGCACCGTCTCCATGATCTTCACGAGGACCGCCGCCCCGCCGACGTCCTCGAGCCGCCCCGCCGTCGAGAGGCGGTTCTTCAGGCTCACGGCATCCAGCGCGTGGTGCCGGTCATAGAGGTCCACCATGGTCTCGTAGATCGTGCGGTGGGCCGGACGATGGAAGTGCGCCGGCCGGAGGATCTCCGACACGGGGCCGATCATGTCGTTGTCGAGCAGCAGGGAACCGAGCACGGACAGCTCGGCTTCGGCGTCGCACGGGATCGCGCGGGCGCCTTCGTCCGCCAAGGCCATGGATGGACCTCCTTCCCTCGGAGAGGCCGTTCCGCGGCGACGCGCCGCAGCGCCGCCGCGGGCGGCGGCGGCCGTTGACCCATGGAGTACGGCGGCGGGCCCGCGATGCGAGATCCCGCCGCCCGGATTCTCAGTCGGCGGCCGGCGTCGTCGCGCCGCCCTCCGGGACGACGCGCACCTTCACGGTCGCCGTGACCTCGGGATGCAGGGCGACGGACGCACTGGTCTCTCCAAGTTCCTTGATGGGCGTCTCGAGGCGGACGGCGCGCGGGTCGAGCACGAAGCCGAGGGCACCGAGAGCGTCGTGGACCTGCTTCTCGGACACCGATCCGTAGAGGTGGCCGCTCTCGCCGGCCTTCGCGGCGATCTCGACGACGGTGGCGTCAAGCCGGTCCTTCACCGCCCGGAACTCCTCGATGCGGGCCGCCTCCGCCTGGAGCCAGAGCTGCTTCTCGCGGCCGACGCGCCGGAGGTTCTCTTCCGTGTGAAGCAGCGCGAGGTGCTGCGGCAGGAGGCGATTGCGAGCGTATCCGGGCCGGACGGTCACGATGTCGCCCCGGCGTCCCAGGTGATCGACATCCTCGCGGAGCACCAGTTTCACGTTGGCCATGACGTCAACTCCTCCGTTCGCCGCAAACCTCAACCGACATAGGGCATGAGGCCGAGGAACCGGGCATGCTTCACGGCGAGCTTCAGATCGTTCTGATGCCGCGCGCAGTTCCCCGACCGCTTCCGCGAGAAGAGCTTGCCCTGGGCGGTCACCTGCTTCTGGAGCGGGCTCACGTCCTTGTAGTCGAGGACCACGGGCGACTTGTCGCCGGCCTTGGCGTTGACGCGCTCGTCGCGGCACCACCGGCACCGGCCCCTTTCGAGGAGCTTCCGGAATTTCTTCTTGCGCGCGTCCTTCTTGGCCCGCGCCGACTTCGTCACCTTCGCCATGGCGTCATCCTCATGTCCGGGTTCACCGCGTCAGGGTCGGTCACGGCGCGTCGATGGCGTCCGGCGCGCCCACAGCCTCGCCACCGCGGGGGCCGCCCCCGCCGTAGCTCCGGCTCCGCGGTGGCCGCCCGCGCCGATCGCCGCCCGTGTCCCAGTCGTCTGCCCCGTGGCCGTCGCGCTTCAGCCACTGGGCCTCGAGCTCCGCCGCCGTCTGGAAGGGCGCGAAGGCCTCCCGCTCGAGGCAGAGCATCCGGAGGACAACCTCCGAGAGGTTGCACTCGCGATTGAGCTCCGTCACGGCCCGCCCGTCCGCCTCGAAGCAGGCGAGGACGTAGAGACCGCGCTTCTGCCCCCGGATCTCGTAGGCGAGTTTCCGCTCGTCCCACCGGTCGACCCTCGACGGCGCCGCTCCCACCTTGCGCAGCACGTCGGTCACGTGCTCGACGCCCTTCTGGACGTCGTTCTTCAGGCGGTTGCTGTCGAGGAGGAACATGCCTTCATACTTCCGCACGACTCGACTCCGCGTCCTGTGATCTCAACTCCGGCCTCCGTCAGGCGCCGGGGGCCCGATTGTACGTGTTCATGATCTGATCGAACGGTGTGCCGGCCCCGAAGTCCGCAGCAGCGGCGGCGGCGGCGGCGATGCCCTCCTCGACGGCGGCCTTCTCCTCCGGCCGGAACCGCGAGAGCACGTGGTCCGAAAGCGGCCGTCCGTCCGACGCCCCGACGCCGATCCTGAGGCGGTTGAAGGCGTCGGTCCCGAGGGACTCGATGATGGAACGGAGGCCGTTGTGCCCGCCGGCGCTGCCATCGCGGCGCAGGCGCAGGCGGCCGGCGGGGAGGTTCGCATCGTCGCTCACCACCAGGAGATCCGACGGCGGAACCCGGTAGAAGCCCGCGAACTCCCGCACGGCCTCGCCGGAGAGGTTCATGAAGGTCTCCGGCCTGAGCAGGCAGACATCGACAGCGGAAGCACCGGGGACCATGGCGGAGAGATCCCGGATCCGGGCCACGCGGCTCCGGCGGAAGTCGCCCCGGAAGGCGGCGCCGCACCGCGCCGCGACGAGATCGACGACGCGGAAACCCACGTTGTGGCGGGTTCCCTCGTAGGCCTTCCCCGGGTTGCCGAGTCCGACGATGGTCCGCACATCGTCACTTCTTCTTCTCCGGAGTCGGAGCGCCTTCCTCGCCCTCCTCCTCCTTCTTGCCCTTCTCGATGACCTCGGGCTCGAGGCTCGCCTCGGCCCCCGCCTCGACGGGCGTCTCGACCTTCTCGTGGCGGATGTGGTACGTGACGACGGTCCGGCCGGCCTGCCCGGGGTCCGCGAGCGCGCTTCCGGCCGGGAGGGGAATCTGGCCCATCGTGATGGTCTGGCCGAGCTCGAGCTCGCCGAGGAGCACTTCGATCTTCTCGGGAATGGCCGCCGGGAGGCACTCGACCTCGATGTCCTCCATGAGGTGTTCGAGAATGGACCCCGCCGCCTCCTTCGGGCGCCCCACGAACTCGAGGGGGACGTAGACGCGGACCGGCTTGTTCCGGTCGATGCGGGAGAAATCCACGTGCTCGATGCGGTCGCCGATGGAATTCCACTGGAGATCCCGGACGAGGACCACGTGGGGTTCGCCGTTCACGACGACGTCGAACATACGGTGGCCCCGGCCGAGCTCCGTGGCGAAGATCCCCGCGGGGACGGAGACGTTGACCTGAGCGCCCCCGGAGAGCCCGTGGACGATGCAGGGGATGCGTCCATCCGCCCGGAGCTTCCGTGCGGCGCGGCTGCCGGTCCGGTCCCGGGCCGCCAGTTCCATGCTCACGACCTTCATCTTCTTCTGTCCACCTTCCGGCGGCGCGGGGCGCCGCCCTTCGGAGATGTCGCGCCGCGGCCGCCGCCGCGGCGCCGCGCCGGGATCCCGATCACGATGGCCCCGGGCGGGACATCGCGCCTCCTCGGCACCACGGCACCGGCTCCGACCGTCGCGCCGGCGCCCACGGTCACGGGAGCGATCAGGATGGCGCCGCTCCCGATGGAGGCGCCCCGTCCGATCGTCGTCCTGTGCCAGGACGCGCCGTCGAAGTTGGCCGTGATGGCCCCGGCCCCGACGTTGACGTCGTCGCCGACGGTCGCATCGCCGAGGAAGGCGAGGTGCCGGACAGACGACCCGCGTCCGAGCGCCGACGCCTTGACCTCGACGAAGTTCCCAACTCTGGAACCACGAAGGAGTTGCGTCCCCGCACGGAGATGGGCGAACGGCCCGACCTCGCAGAGGGGGGCGATGCTAACACCGGCCCTGATGATCGTAAAGGGCCAGATCACCGTGCCCCGCCCGATCGTGACGTCCGCCTCGATGACGGTCGCCTCCGGATCGACGATCCGGACCCCTCGCGCCTCGAGCACGGCGGCGATGCGGCGGCGCAGGGCGATCCCGGCGGCCCGGAGTTCCGCGGGCGTGTTGATGCCGAGGACCTCGCCGGGGTCCGGGGCGCGGACGATCTCCACGCGCCGTCCGTGCGCCTCGAGGAGTGCGGGAAGATCCGTGAGGTAGTACTCTCCCGCCGCGTTGCGGGCGCGGAGGTCGGGCAGATGCCGATCGAGCGCCGACCGGCGGAAGGCCATGAGCCCCGTGTTGATTTCGCGGATTCCGCGCTCCGCGGGGCCGGCGTCCCGCTCCTCCACGATCCTCCGGAAGCGCCCGCGCCCGTCGCGCACGATGCGACCGAGCCCGAAGGGATCCGCGACGTCGGCGGAGAGAATCGCCGCATCCGCCCCCGACGCCCGTAGCCGCCCGAGAAGCCTCCTCACCGTGGAGGGCGACAGCAGCGGAACGTCGCCGCACATGACGAGGACGAGGCCCGAGGCGTGAAGCGCGGGCAGGGCCGCCCGCACGGCGTGCCCCGTACCGAGGCGGCGGCGTTGCACGCGGAACCGGAGATCCGGGTCCGGAAAGGTCCTGCGCACATCCTCGGCGCCGTGTCCCACGACGACGACCAGGCGTCGGGGCCCGAGAGCCCGCGCCGTCGCCAGGACGTGCCAGAGGAGGGGCCGGCCGAGAAGATCGTGGAGGACCTTCGGGCGGTCGCTTTTCATGCGGGTTCCCCGACCCGCAGCGAGGACGGCGATCGACAGGGGTGCGGTCATCGGGGCGGCGCGACCGCCATCTCCAGAGGGGACCTCCCGTGCCCGGAGGCAGCCCCCCCGGGAACTACCCGGCCAGGACTCGAACCTGGAAAGACAGATCCAGAGTCTGTCGTGTTACCGATTACACCACCGGGTAACGCCCCGCGGGTTCTGCACCCGCGTCGCGAGGGGTGAAATACCAACGGCCTTCCGGCTCTTCAAACGCGGCCGCAAAGGCGGCGGCACTCCGGGCGGCGCGAAGCTACCCGGCCAGGACTCGAACCTGGAATCAGAGGACCAAAACCTCTTGTGTTGCCATTACACCACCGGGTAATCACCCGGTCAGTGTAACAGCGGGCCCTGCGGCGCCGCCTGACCGCCGTGGCGGACGAGCACGAGCCGGAGGAGATCGAGCGCCGCCGTCGTCGCCCGCTCCCGGACCATCTCGCGATCGCCGGGAAAGACGAACTTCCGTGCGCTTCGCTCCTGCTCCGTCGCGATCCCGATGTGGACGGTGCCCACGGGCTTCCGCTCCGATCCTCCGGAAGGCCCGGCGATCCCCGTGGTCGAGATCCCGATCCGGGCGCCGCCGGCCCGTCGAACCCCCTCCGCCATGGCCATCGCCGTCTCGTCGCTCACCGCGCCGTGCGCCGCGAGGAGCGCCTCGGGCACGCCGAGCAGATCCATCTTGGCGCGGTCCGCATAGGCCACGACGCCGAGCAGGAACACGCCCGAGACCCCCGGGACCCGGATCAGGCGGTCCGCGATCTGCCCCCCGGTCACGGACTCGGCCACGGCCAGCGTCAGGGACACGCGCTCGAGCAGCGCCGCCACAGTCCCTTCGAGCGTCCCGTCCTCCTCGCCGTAGATGGCGTCGCCGAAGCGTTCCCGCACGATCGCAGCGTCCCGGGCCACGACCTCGAGGGCGGCGGACTCGCTCGCCGCCCCGGCCTCGATGCGGATGGCGACGAGGCCGCCGCGGACCGTGACGCCGATCTCCGGGTTGCGGCCCCGGACCATGAGATCCGAGAGAATCTCGCCGACCCGCGATTCCGTGAAGCCCGCCACCCGCAGCGTGCCGCCCCGGAGCACGGGGCGCGGGCCGGCCAGAGACCTGAGACGCGGCAGGACCTCCGCCGCAAGCATGACCTCCATCTCCCGCGGCACGCCGGGCAGGACCGCGAGGATCCCGTCCGCTCCGGTAAGGCAGATGCCCGGAGCCGTGCCGCAGGCATTCCGGAGGGGCTCGGTCCCCTCGGGCAGGAGCGCCTCCCGGCGTACGGACTCCGGCATCCGCCGGCCCATGCCTGCGTAGAAGGCCTCGATGAGTGCGAGGGCCGCGGAGTTCTCGACGAGGGGACGCCCGAGCGCCGCGGACAGGGCCTCGCGGGCGAGATCGTCGCGGGTCGGCCCGAGGCCGCCGGTCATGACGACGACGCGGGCCGACGCCCGGGCCTCGCCGATGAGCGCGGCAAGCCGGGCGAGGTCGTCCCCCACCGCCGTGATGCGGCGCACGGGGATCCCCTCGGCCCGCAAGGCCCGCGCGATGAAGCCCGCGTTGGTGTCCGTGAGACGGCCGCTGACGATCTCCTCCCCCGACGAGAGGATCCAGGCGTCCATGGGCCCTCAGCCCCCGTGGCGGAAGTTGATGATGTCGCCGTCCTGCACGACGTAGTCCTTCCCCTCGAGCCGGAGGAGATTGCGCGCCTTGGCCGTCCGCATGTCGCCCGCGGCGAGGAGATCGTCGCAGGCGATGACCTCGGCGCGGATGAACCCCCGCGCGATGTCGGTATGGACCTTGCCCGCCGACGTGACGGCGTTGTCCCCGCGCCGGATGGTCCATGCGCGGACCTCGTCCTCCCCGACGGTGAAGAAGGAACAGAGGCCCACGAGGTCGTAGAGAGCACGCACGAGCGTCGTCGCCGCGCTTTCCGTGACGCCGAAGTCGGCCATGAACGCGCCACGCTCGGCCTCGTCGAGACCCTGGAGATCCTTCTCGAGGCGGCCCCGGATGGCGATGACGTTCGGAATCTTCGGGCGGAGCGCCGCAAGGTACACGTCGCCGTCCGTGCCGCTGTCATCGAGATTGAGGACCGCGAGGACGGGCTTCTGCGTCAGGAATCGGTAGCCCCGGATGAGCTCGTCCTCCCCCGAACGGACTTCGAGGCTCTCGAGGCGCCCTCCGCCGGAGAGGACGGCCTGCGCCCGGAGGAGCAGCTCGAGCTCCTTCCGGTCGCGCTCCGCCGTCTTCGACGGCTTCTGGACCGCCTTCTCGAGCTTCTGGATCCGCGTCTCGACGAGATCGAGATCGGCGAGCTGGAAGGCGGTGAGGACGTGGTCGAGCTGCCCCCCCGGATCGGGAGGAGCGGGGGACGCCCCGTCGCGGAAAGCCCGGAGCACGACGGCCACGGCGTCCATCTCGCGGATGCCCCCGAGGGCCTCCGCGTCGCCCTTCTCGCCGCCTCCCAGAAGCCCCCGGGAGTCGAGGATCGTGATCCTCGCAAGGGTGAACTTCTTCGGCGAGTACATCTCCCTGAGCCGCTCCATCCGCGGATCCGCCACGGGCACCGTTCGGACCATCTCCCGCTCGAATTCCGAGCCCGACGAGCCGGACACCGCGTGGAGGAGCGTCGTCCGGCCCGAACCCTTCATCCCGACGAAACCGACCTTCATGGAACCCTCGATGCGGACCGGCGGCCGCGCCGGTCCGCCGGCACGGGTCGCGGAGCATGGTAGCGACCCGGGCGGCGGGCGACGAGGGACGGAGGCGGAACGCTCAGTCCACGCCGGGGCGGGGGAAGAGCGTGCCCGCTTCCCGATCGCACCACGCGCCGAGGCGCCGGAGTCGCTCCTCCCCGGCGGCGCCGGCCGCGACATCGGCCCCGGCCAGCGTCGAAAGGATGCGCTCCGCGAGGGATCGACGCTCCTCGGACGCCCGTCCCGCCGTCTCGAGGAGGCAGGGGAGGAAACGCCGCCCCTCGACCGGAGCCAGCGCGCGGGGTCCCGCCGCGGAGCCGTGGGGCCGTCCCCGGGCGAAACGCAGCTGGCCGCGCCCTAGGAGCGCGTTCCGCCACCCGTCCGCCTCGGGAAGGGGATGGACGAGGGCGGGATCCTCGTGGACGCGCCAGAGCTCGACGCGGTCCCGGCCGTCGCGCTCCACGAGAACCGCGTAGAACCGCCCGTCGTCCCCGCCGGAGCCACCGGCGTCCTCGACGTCCACGGCCGCCACGAGTCGTCCGCCCTCGATGAGCGCCCGCAGGATCGCGAAGCGCCCCATGGGATCGTCCTCGGAACCCTCCGTGAGAACGCGGCCGTCGGCCTCGCGCGTGCGGTACTCGGAGATGCCGAGCCGGATGCCCAGCAAGCCGAGGAGGACGACCACCGCCGCCACGCGCAGCCTCCGGCCGAGCGTTCCCGCCGGGCGCGGCGCCGGGGCCCTGCTCCTCCCCGCCCGCGCAAGCACGATGCCAAGCTCGTAGAGGACGACGAGCGGTGTCGCCAGGAGAAGCTGGCTCACGGGATCGGGCGGCGTGAGGACGGCGGCCACGATCACGGCCCCGAGGATGAAGAACTTCCGCCGCGCGGCGAAGGCCTCCGCGCTGATGACGCCGATGCGGGCGAGGACGAGCATGACGACCGGCAGCTCGAAGGCGGCCCCGAGAAGCAGCGTGAAGGTCGCGAGAAAGGCGAGGTAGTCCGGAAGGCCGATCCAGTTCTGGACGAGAGCGGGGTCGGCGAAGGTGAGCAGGAACCGGAGTCCGAGCGGCACCATGACGAAGTAGCCGAGCGCGACGCCCGCCGCGAACAGCACGAGGGCGAGGGGGAAGAACCGGTAGACGAACCGGCGTTCCCGGGAATAGAGACCGGCGGCGATGAAGGCCCAGAGCTGATGGATCCAGACAGGCCCCGCCACGGCCAGGCCGGCGACGAGACAGACCTGCATGTACGCGAAGAAGCCCTGACCGGGGCCGATGGCTTTGAGCGACGGATCCTGCCGCAGGCTCTCGGTCACGACGCGGTAGGGACGCGTCGCGACCGCCATGAGTGCGTCGGCAAAGCAGAATGCCGCGATGAATGCGGCTACCGTGGCGACGATCGCCCGGAGGAGCCGGCTCCGGAGCTCCTCGAGGTGCTCACCGAAGGTCATCCGGACCTCTTCGGGTCCGCCGTCCGATGCCTTCGGGTCCTCCGACATGACGATCCTGTCTGCCCGGGGGCCGGCCCTCCGCGGCGTCCGGGCGGGCGTCGGCGGCGCCGCGCGGGAGAGGCACCCGGGCGCGAGCCCGGACCGCGCGACGGGTCCGGCCGTCCGGCGCGGCGCGCCCCGGACGGCCGGGAGGAAGCGTCCTACATCCTGAGGTACGTCTCGAGATCCACCGACCGGATGATCTCGATGCCCCAGTCACGCGCCCGCTGGTACTCCGGCGACTCCGTGAGCTCGGGGCCGTCCGGGTCGGCCTTCTCGCCGATGACGAGGAAATCCGTGTCGGCGGTGACCGCGGCGCTCACGAGGGCGCCCACGGACTCGAGCATCCGCCCCGCGATCTCGTTGTTGAACCGCCCGACGAGCTGCCCGAGGAACACGAACTTCGTCCGGCGATCCTTCGAGTAGTAGGGGTTCGTGATGTAGTCGCCCTGCGCGACCGGGGCTCCGCCCTCGACGGCGCACTCGGCCATGTCCGCCTCGACGTTCGTGACCACGACGAAGCCCTTCGGGATCTTCACCGCACCCTTGCCGACCTCGTAGACCTTGAAGCGCGTCCCGCGGCGCAGGACGTTCCGGGCGCCGAGATCGATCCACGCCGTGCCGAGCCGCTCGTCCACGGCGATGATCCGGCCGTCGGGGAGATCGCGTTCGCGCTCGATGCGGAGGTTCTCGTTGACGACCCGGGCCTCGGCCTTGTGCTGCTCGACCTTCTGGCTGAGATCGAGCGTCCGGGCCTGCAGGTCGTTCTTCGCCTGCTCAGAGTCCTGCTTGAACTTGTCGCGGTCGCGATTGGCCTGGGCCAGCGTCGTCTCGACGCGCTCCCGGTCGGCCACGTCGTCCGTGTGCTGCTTCTGGGCGTCGGCCTTGGCCTTCCCGACGTTCTCGGTGAACGTCTCGTCCTTCTTCGCCGCCTCCTTGCGAAGCGCGTCGAGCTGGGCGGTCGTGGCCGCGGCAGCTTCCTTCTCGGTCTGGGCGTTGCGCCGCGCCTCTTCGTACTTCGTGAAGGCCGTGTTCATGACGGCGAAGAGCGTCTGGTTCTCATCGAGCTTCGCGCCCGTGGCCGCCACGATCTCGCCCATGCGGTCGGAGACCGCCTTGAAGCGATCCGCCTTCGAGTACTTCGTCTCGAAGGGGCCGCGCGCTGCGACCCATGTGGCTTCGTCGGCGACGTCCGGGAACTCGAGCGTGATCCCCTCGCCCTGGACGAGCGTCGCGTAGCTCTTGAAGGCGATGATCGCGGCGTCGCGCTGGACCTCGACCTTCCACTTCTCCGCCGTGGCGCTGGCGAGCTTCCCGGCCAGTTCATCGGATTCCTTGCTCTTCGTGTAGAAGAAGAACCAGCCGCCGATCGCGAGGATGCCCGCGACGACGACGAATCCGATGTGGACGGCGCCGCGCTCGCGTCCGACCGAACGATCACGATCCATGGAGATCTCCTGTCCCGTGCCGGCCCCGTACGGGACCTGTGCCGTGACGCCGCCGCGCGCCCCCGGGTGAGGGGCGGTCGCACGGGGCTTCCATCTTCGCAGGGTGCACCGCAAGGTGCGGAGTTTACCGACGCCCGACTTTGGACGTCAAGGGTTGCCGAATCCGCCCGCCTCCCCCCTCGGGCGGCGCCCGCGACGGACGCGTTGAATGGATGTCCCCGGGCTGGTAAACTCCGTGGGGCGCGCCCGACGCCCCCGCCGGCGCACCGGCGCGACGCGGCGCCGTCCCTCCCTGCCATCGGCCGCCCCGTGGTCCGGGCCGGCGCGGAATCCGACCTGGCCCGCGACCTCCCGGTTCGCTCCTGATTCTCCCGTCCACCCCGGAACCCCCCCTTCCCCCCATGACCGTGCCAGCAAGGCAGACCCCGACCGGCAGGATCCGCGTCCTCGGACTGCTCGGCGCCATGGGGAGCGGGAAGAGCACGGTGGCGTCCCTCTTCGCGGAATCCGGGTTCCGACACCTCGACGCCGACGCCCTCGCCCACGACGCGCTCGAGGATCCGGGCATCCGCGCTCGCGTGGTCGAGCGCTTCGGCGCGGCCGTGCTCGACGCCTCCGGCGCCGTCGGACGGCGGCTCCTCGCGGACCGCGTCTTCGCGCCGGGGCACGGAGCCGAGCTCGCGGCGCTCACCCGGATCGTGCACCCCCACGTCCTCGCCCGCATCGAGGACGGCGTGCGCCTGGCGCGATCGGGCGAGGGTCCGCCTGCGGTCATCGACGCCCCGCTCCTCGCGGAAACCGAGCTTCTCGGTCTCTGCGACGCCGTGCTCTTCGTCGATGCCGATCCGGAGCTCTGCCGCCGGCGGCTCGCGGCGCGAAGCGGCTGGAACGGACAGGAGACGGAGCGCCGGGCCGCCCACCAGATGCCCGCCGGGGAGAAGCGGCGCCTCGCCGACCGTGTCATCGTCAATGATGGCAGCCTCGACACGCTGCGGGCGGAGGTCCGGGCCGTCGTCCAGTGGATCCACGGGGGCGGGCAGAAGGCCGGAGCCGCGCCTGCCGGAGACCCGAGGGAGGGAGGAACCCCGCATGGCTAGGCCGGTTCGACGCAAGCCCGCTGGCGGAGCCGGTCCGCATCGCGGGATCCCCCGGGACGACCGGGAGCAAGCCGCCCAGGCCAATGATGACCCGGATGCGCCGGACGTTCGTCCGGACACGGACGCCGGTGACGACCCGGACGGCGGAAACGGAGACGGCGAGGGGTTCGCCGACCCCGGCATCTCCGGACCCGCGGCCGCCATCCCCTCCCCCGCCAGGCCGGGTCACAGGAGTCCGGAGGCGGCACACGCCGCCTCCGGGGCACCCCTCACGTACATCCGGGACCTCCAGCGCCTCACGGTGGCGGAGCTCTACGCCCTCGCGGCCCGGGAGGGCATCCCCGATCCGATCGGCATCCGCCGTCAGGATCTCGTGTTCCTGATCCTGAAGGAGCGCATGCGGCGCGCGGGCCGCGTCTTCGGCGAGGGGACGCTCGAGATCCTCCCGGACGGCTTCGGATTCCTGCGGTCTCCGGCGTACAGCTACCTGCCCTCCCCCGACGACATCTACGTATCCCCGTCCCAGGTCCGGCGCTTCCATCTGCGGACGGGGACCACCGTGGCCGGTCTCATCCGGCCGCCCAAGGAGAACGAGAGGTTCTTCGCGCTCCTCAAGGTGGAGCTCGTGAACGGCGCCGCACCCGAGACCGCGCCGCCCCCCCGCTCCTTCGACGCCCTCACGCCCTTCTACCCGACCCGGAGGCTCATTCTCGAGACCACGCCCGACGAGATCAGCATGCGGATCGTGGATCTCATCGCCCCCGTGGGCAAGGGCCAGCGCGGCCTCATCGTCGCGCCGCCCCGGACGGGAAAGACGATCCTCCTCCAGAAGATCGCCAACGCCATCGGCGCGAACTGCCCCGAATGCGACCTCATCATCCTCCTCATCGACGAACGTCCGGAGGAGGTGACGGACATGCAGCGATCCGTGGCGCGGGCGGAGATCGTGAGCTCCACGTTCGACGAGCCCCCCTCCCGCCACATCCAGGTCGCGGAGATGGTCATCGAGCGGGCGCGGCGCATGGTGGAGGCAGGCCGGGACGTCGTCATCCTCCTCGACTCCATTACACGGCTCGGACGCGCCTACAACTCGGAAGCCCCGCACTCCGGCAAGATCCTGAGCGGCGGCATCGATGCCTCCGCCCTCCAGAAGCCGAAGCGGTTCTTCGGCGCGGCCCGGAACATCGAGGAGGGCGGCAGTCTCACGATCCTCGCGACGGCGCTCATCGAGACGGGCAGCCGGATGGACGAGGTCATCTTCGAGGAGTTCAAGGGCACGGGCAACCTGGAGCTCCAGCTCGATCGCCGCCTCTCCGACCGCCGTGTTTTCCCCGCCATCGACATCAACCGGTCCGGGACGCGGAAGGAGGAACTGCTCCTCGACCCCGAGGAGCTGAAGAGGATCTACATCCTCCGCAAGGTCCTGAACGACATGCCGAACCCCCAGGACGCCCTCGAGCTCCTCATGGAGAAGCTCCGCAAGACGCGGACGAACGCCGAGTTCCTCATGTCCATGAACCTCTGAGTCCGGGCGCTATCTCCGGCACTCGGCCCCCGCAGCCACCCGCTCGGCGAAGGCGGATGCGATCCGCCGGAGTTCCGCGGGATCCGTGAGCCGGTCGACATCCCCGAACGAGACGCCGAACGCGGCCTCCAGCGCCGCCGCGGCCGCCACCCGAACGAACCACGCAGAGCTCTCAAGGGCCGCCACGAGGACGCCGGCTCCCTCGGCGTCGAGAGCCGACCCGGAGACCCATGGGGCGAGAAGGCGCGCCGAGTCGGTCCGTCCCTCGCGCTCGAGGGCCGCCAGGAGCCACCCCCGCTCCGTGCCGCCCGAGGCCTCGGCCCACCAGTTCCGCCAGGACTCGGCGACGAGGGCGGGATCCTCTCCGTCGATCCGCAGGCACGCGACCCGTTCGAGGGCCTCGCGCGAGGGTCGGGCGAGGTTGCGGTCGAGAAGCAGATCGAGGAGGGCCGGGACCGAGAGGGGCGAGCGCATCGCCGCGAGCTCGAAGATCGCGAGACGGCGGATCACGGGGTCCTGCGAGGCGAGGAGCGGCTCGAGATCGGACGCGAAGGCCGGGCCGAGAGTCGCCGCGAGCCCGCCCATGAGCATCCGCGCGACCGTCGCGTCGCGGGTGGACACGAGGAGGCTGCGGAGGCGATCGAGGACTTCAGCGTCGGCGGCAGCGAGGAGGGAACGCAGGGCCTCCTCCCTCACCTCGAGCTCGCCCGCGCCGGTCACGATGCCGATGAGGTTCGTGTGGGCCTCCGGCGACCGCGTGCGTCCGAGTCCGCGGAGCGCGGCAAAGCGCACGGCACGTTCGCCCTCCCGGTGGAGCTCCGTGAGCCGGGCCACTTCGGCGGCACCGCCGATCTCCCCGAGGGCCTCGATGGCCGCGATGCGGAGGTTCCCGTCCTCCCCCCGTTCGACGATCTCCCGGAGCAGCGGGAGCACGACGGGATCCTCGTGCCGCGCGAGGGCCGCCAGAGCCGCCGAGCGCACCGCAGGCTCGAAGTCCCGGAGGAGGTCGATGAGCCGCGCGATGGTTCCCCGGTCCCCCGGGACACCACCGAGGGCTGTCGCGGCGGCGGCCCGTGCCTCCCCGCGGGGCGACCCGGCGAGTTCGAGGACCTCCGCCACGGGGCGGCGGGCGAGGAACCCCGCGAGGACGGCCGCGGCATCCGGCGTGCGGTGATCGAGGACGAACGTGACGCAGGCGCCGGTGATGAGCGGCCCGGGGACTGGCGCGAGGAGATCGAGGACGAGCCGCGCCGCGGCGCCGGTCGACGGCTGGGCCTCGAGTGCGGCGAGGAGTTTCGTCGAGCGTGCCTCCGCGAAGCCCGCCGGCGCGGCACGCAGGATCCGTTCGGCCTCCTCCACCTCCTCGGAAACCATGTCGTCGAGCGCGTCTACCGCCGCCGCCAGCAGGAGATCCGCGCGGGACTCGGCCCCGGGTCCTGAAAACTCGACCGACTTCGCCGCGTACCAGGCCGCCCGGTCCGGCCAGGCATCGCGATCCCAGAAGGCCTGCCAGACCTGGCTCCGCCGGAGTTCCTCGAACTCCGCGATGGCGCAGCGGAGCCCCTCCGGCGGCTCCCCCCGGACGCGCCAGCTGCGTTCGCCGGATCCGACGCGCACGGCAAGCAGGGTCGTCCCCGCGTCGAGAGCGGATTCGGCCGCGGCGGGCGCCGTGAAGATCCCGGATTCCCGGAGGATCCCGACGAGCCGTTCGAGATCCCCGCCCGGGAGGATAACGGCCCGCTGCCGGTGGGCATCGGCCGCGTCGGGACCGGCGAGAGCGAGGCGCCGCTCGCGGCCGTCCGCCCCCGCGCGCCGCAGCGTGACGAGGATCCGCGCTGCGTCCTCCGCGGCGAGACCCCGGAGCACGCGGCGAGCGGTGAAGCGCCCCTCGAGGCCGTTCCACCACTGCCTCCAGCGGGCTGCGTTCTTCCCGAAGCTCACGCCCGTGAGCCGCTCCATGCGGCTGAACGCGAGGTCCTCGATGGACTCGTAGTCCGGGAAGTACACGCCACCGGCCACGGTCTCGATGAGGATCGGCACGAGATAGCCGTCCCCGAGCTCCCGAAGCCGCGGGTCGTCGTGCCAGGCGGCAAGGTTCGCGAGAGCCACGGCCGCGACTCCTCGTTCGAGGCCCCGATCCTCCCGGAAGACGTCCCGATACCAGCGGGACCGCACCTCCTCGCCCGCGGGGAGGACGGACTCGCCGGTCCGGTCCTCGACGAGAACCAGAGCGAGGGTCGCATAGGCGGCCCGGCGTCCGGTGCCCGACTCCGCGTGGCGCCGGAGCTCCGCGACGATTCCGGAGTCCGACGACTGCGCGAGGATCCGCGCCGCGGTCATGGCCACACGCGGCCGCGGATCGCCGAGAGCCGCCGGAAGCTCGGGCCCGCGGGCGCCATCGTGCATGGCGCCAAGGAGGCGGCAGGCCACCTCCCGCACGTCGGCGTGCTCCGAGCCGAGGAGCGCCACGATCCGCGGGCGGAAACGGGGGTCCACCCGCTCGGGAAGGCAGGCGGCGACCGCCAGCCGGGCCCGCGTCGAGGGCGACGCCGCGAGCTCGAGGAGAGCGTCGAGCCCCTCCTCGGGCCGAATCCGCTGGAGCGCCGTCAGGAACTCGGCGAGACAGATACGGTTCCCCTCGTCCCGGACGCCACGCTTCAGCGCTTCCACGGCGCCCGCGGCCCCGATCTCCCCGAGCACGAACGCTCCCGCCGCCCTGAGTCGCCAGTCGTTGTGATCGAGGAGGGACAGGGCCGTCGCCAGCGCCGTCGGCGGAGACTCCGCAAGCCGCGCCGCCGCTGCTCGCGCCGCGGGCGCGGGCCAGCGGAGGAGAATCTCCCTGAGACGCGCCTCCGGATCCTCGGGGGAAGCGACGGGGCTGCTCTCGGGTGCCGCAGCTCCGGGCGGACGGTAGAAGATGGGACGGGTGTCCTGCGGCGCTGCCGGCAGGGCGATCACGAAGGACAGGAGGAACAGCAGAACGGAAACGACAATGCGCATGGCGGGCCTCGACCGATGAGCGGACCGCGCGATCCGGGCAGGGGGGGGCACCATTCTACCGTTGAACGGCGGAGCCCACCCGGTTCCGGCAAGGATGCCAGCAATCCCGGAACGTGATCGGAACCCATCGCGGGAGCATCTCTTCGGATCGCATCCAGCCCGGAAGCGTCAGCGGTGTTCGTGATACCCCGTGACGGCGAGGCGGCCGTGCTCGTCAGGGCTCAGGATGACGTAGGAGCCCTCCCGATCGGTCTCGTGGAGGCGCGCGACGAATCCGCCCTCCGGAACACCGAGGTCCCGGCAGTACGCGGCCGCCTCCTCCGGGCTCCGGGACCGGCCCCAGATCGCCTCCCCCGCGAGGAGCCGTCGTTCGGACACGATCTCCATCCCCGTGCGCGGGCGCAGGCGCTGCGACAGGTCCTTCACATTCTCCGCCATGAACCGGAGCACCGACGCTCGATCGGGGAAGGTCCGGAGCTGGCCGTGGTGGCGAACCTTCACGGGCCACGTCATGAGGGACACGGCCCCGTCGATGTCGAGATCGACGACCGCCTGGCGGAACCGCGCGGCCAGGTCGCGGGCCTCCTCCACACGGGGATCCGAGCCGCACGCACCCGGGCACGCGGCGAGGAGCGCGACGATGAGGGCGCCGCGCGCCCGCCGCCCCGGGAGCCCCGTCCGGAAATCCAGATGTCCTGCCATGTCGCCTCAGCCCGCCGCCAGGACGTCCGCCGCCACGGCGGCGGCGCCGAGCCGGGCGGCGATCCGCTCATGGTACGCGATCGCCCGGCCGTCCATGAGGCCTCCCGCCACGGCGGCAACGGCCTCGACCCGCGCCGCCTCGAAGAGGGCCCGATCCGCGGCAATCCCGGCGGCGGAGCAGGAACCGCCGTGCTGGCGCAGGCCCAGAACTTCGCCGGGTCCCCGGAGCCGCAGGTCCTCCTCCGCAATGAGGAATCCGTCCGACGTCCGTGCGAGGAGCCGGAGGCGCTCCTCCGCCTCGGGCGTCGCCGGGCGCCCGAGGAGCAGGCACTCTCCTCCCCGTTCGCCGCGCCCGATCCGGCCGCGGAGCTGGTGCAGCGTGGCCAGTCCGAAGCGCGGGGCGTTCTCGACGAGGAGCGTGTCGGCATCGGGCACGTCGAGGCCGAGCTCGATGAACGTCGTCGCGACGAGCACGCGCGCGGCTCCCGAGCGGAAGTCCTCGATCGCCCGCGTCCGGTCTCCCGCCGGCATCCGGCCGTGCACGGCGGCCACGGGCAGGCCGCGAAGCCCGCCCCGCAGGAGGCGGGGCAGGGCCTTCAGCAGGGCGTCATCCTCCTCGCCCTCGATCCTCGGGAAGACGACGAACGCCCGCCCGCCGGCCTCCACGCGGGCCCGAAGCCGCGCGTAGGCGGCGACCCGGGCCTCGCCGAGCATCTCCGTCGTCACGGGGCGGCGCCCGGGCGGGGGCGCATCGACGACGGAGACGTCGAGATCCCCGAGCACGGTCAGCATGAGGCTCCGCGGGATCGGCGTGGCCGATAGCGCGAGAAGGTGCGGGGAGGCGCCGCGCCGCACGGCACGCAGCCTGTGGAGAACGCCGAAGCGATGCTGCTCGTCGATGACGACGAGAGCCGCGTGGCGGAGCGCCCCCTCGTCCTCGAGCAGGGCGTGGGTCCCGACGGCGATCCCGGGCCCGCCGTCCCCCGGTGGCGTCCGGAGAGCCCCCGTGACGAGGCGGACCGGGGCGCCGCGGCCGGCGAGGAGCTTCGAGATGACGGCGTGGTGCTGGCGCGCGAGGGGCTCGGACGGAGCGAGGAGCACCGCGGCTCGCCGCCGCGCGAGGGCGCAGAGGAGCGCGAAGACGGCCACGGCAGTCTTCCCGGAACCCACATCTCCCTGGACGAGGCGCCGCATGGGCCTCGGGCCGCGCAGATCGCCGGCGACGTCCCGGATGGCGCGGCCCTGCGCCGCCGTGAGGACGAAGGGGAAGAGCGAGCGGATCTCCGCCTCGGTCGCCGCGTCCGGCGCGAGATCCTCCGCGTCTTCCGAGCCCCGGCCCCGGCGCCGCACCTCCGCGAGGACGGCGAGGGCGAAAAGGTCGTCGAAGCGCAGGCGTGCGCGGGCCCGGGCGGCGCTCTCCGGGTCCGGCGGATCGTGGGCCTCGAGGAGCGCCGTCCCGAGATCGGGGAGCCTGAGCCGGCGCCGCATCTCCGCCGGAAGCGGATCCGCGACGGCCGGGCCGTGCTCCCGCGCCGCATCCCGGATGAGGCGCGCCAGGTGCCCCGGGCGGATGGAGCCGACCTTCGGGTACTCGACGAGGAGCCGAGCCGCGAACGAGGCTCCGGACTCGCCTCCGGCCAGCATCGCCCATGGCCCCGCCACGAGCTGCCGACCGCGGAAGGTCCGGAGAATCCCCTCGACCGCGATCCGGGATCCCCGAGCCACCCGATCCGCCACGTAGGGCTGGCCGAACCACCGGATGGCGAGGTCGCAGCCCTCATCGCCGAGCACGACTTCCACCGATCCCGGACCGCGCCACGCCCGGCGCCGCGTGACACGCCTCGCTTCGCCGGCCACGCTGCAGCGGGAGCCGTCCGGAAGCCCGAGGGCCTCGGCGATCCCGACGAGCGGCGCCGGAGTTCGCACTCGCGCGGGAAGGAGCCGGAGAAAGTCCAGCACCGTCTCGATCCCGGCGATGCGCAGATCGGCGAGGCGGGCCGGACCGACGCCGGGAAGCGCGGACACGGGGAGGACCGCGGGATCCGCCGCCGCCTCGGGAGCCGTCAACTCCCGCCCTCTCCGCGGCCCGCGGCCGGCAGTTCGCGGAGCTTCCGGAGCACGGCCTCCGGATCGATCCCGAGCGGCCGGCATCCTTCCTCGAGAGTTTCCGAGTACCGGATCTCGCAGAACTCGCAGCGAAGACCAAAAGACCGCAGGATCTCCGCGGCGCCGGGGTGCGCTTTCAGGACGTCGTCGATGCCGGTGGTCCGGTCGGGCGCCGGGGTTCCGGGTCGACGGCCGCTTTGACGTTTCCCGCGGTCGGGCATAAGCTCCTCCTGCGACATGGTCGCAACCGGGAACATCGAGGAGAAGAGGATCCCGACATGCGGTCAGAGCAGAGGTCCGGCCCCCCCCTCCTCGCGATCCTCGCCCTCGCGGCGCTGGCGCCGTACTCCGCGGCCCAGGACGAGGCCATCGCGGCCCGAGAGGCCGACGTGCGCGCGCGGGAAGCCGAGGTCCGGCGCGCGCGAAGCGAGCTGAGCCGTCTCTACGAGGCTATCGAGACGACCTTCGCCCGGATCCGGGAGGGCACGCCGACGGAGACGGCGAAGGAACTCGCCGCCGTGCTCGACGAGGCCCTGACCGCGGCGCGACGCGCAGGTGCCGGCGATGCGAACGCGAAGCGGGCCGCGCCGAAGATCCGCCGGGCCTTCGCGGCCGCGGCGGCCGACGGCTTCCGCCGGGCGCGGGACGGCGTGGTGACGGCCCTCGAACCCGTCGTCATGGAGTCTCTGAAGCCCTGGCTCGAACCCGACGCGGCCCGTCTCCTCGAGGCGACGCCCGACGCCCTCGTCGATGCATCCCTCGGCGCGCTGGCCCGCTCCGGCCAGCCCTTCGTGGCGCTCTGGAACGCGGAGCTCAGAGGCCGCCTGGCCGCCGCCGAGACCTGGCGGAAGGCCGTGGCCGCCCTGCGCACGGCGTCTTTCGAGCTCGAGGTCCAGAAGGACCCGCTCCGCCGTTTCCAGGCGGGCGCCCCGCCGGGCATGGCCAGGATCCCCGGCGGGAGCTACGCCGTGGGCAGCCGAGAGCGGGCCGAGAAGCACGGATTCCACCGGAAGCGGACGCGGGCCACCGTCCGGACGTTCTTCCTCGATCTCCGCGAGGTCGCGCACGAGCGCTACTGGAAGGACTTCCACGCGAAGCTCACGACGGACGAGGAGCGGGAACGGCATCTGCCCGTCGACGACAACAAGAAGCCGATCTGGCTCCGCAATCCGGAGACCGGCCTCTGGGAGCCCGCCGAGGACCAGATGTCGCTCCCCGTGACCGGCGTGAACCTCGTGAGCGCCATGGCCTACGCGGCTGCCGTGGGGAAGCGGATCCCCACCGAGGACGAATGGGAAGCAGCCGCGACGGGACCGAAGGATTTCGACTACCCCTGGGGCATGCGCTGGGAACCCGGTCGCTGCAACGATGTCCGCGCGGGCATCGGCGGCCCCATGCCGGTGGATGCCATGCCCGAGGGCCGATCGGCCTTCGGGATCTTCCATCTCGCCGGCAATGTCAGCGAGTGGACGCTCACCTACCAGGGCGGCCAGACCGTGGTCGGGGACGTCGCCACGACGGAGAGCGTTGTCGTCCGCGGCGGTGCGTTCGGCGACGACACGGACGCCGTGAGCTGCCGCTGGCGCTGGCACTACAACGGCGTCTACCAGCGCTCGCGGAACCTCGGCTTCCGCTGCGCGCAGGACGCTCCCTGACCGCCGTCCGCGGGGGCCCGGCGGCGGCCCCCCCCGCGGACGCTGGAGGCCGCCCGCGTCACGACCTCCCCCCTTCGATCAGCGCAGGGCGGGAGGAACGGCCAGGATGTCCATCGGCGCGGCGCGGATCACGTACTCGGCCACGCTGCCGAGCAGCAGGCGGGCGAGTCCCGTCCGGCCCTGGGTGCCCATGGCGATGAGATCCACGCCGAGGGAGTCCGCCGTCTCGAGGATGGCGGTCCGGGGGTCCCCTGTCACGGCCAGGACGGACGTTCTCGAGGGGTCGAGCCCCGCCGCCTTCACGAGATCCTCGAGATCCCGCCGCGCCTGATCGCGCCGTTCCCGCGACTCGGCCGCACTCATCTTCCCCTTCGGAAGCACGTGGGCCACGGTGATGGCCGCCTCGGGAAGGAGATCTCGGACGACCGTGAGGACGCGTACCGACACGTCGGAGAGATCGACGGCGACCAGCGCCTTCCGGCAGGTCCCGGCTCCGGACGACCTCACGAGAAGAACCGGGACGCGGCCCATGCGCAGCACGCGTTCCGCGGTGGATCCGAGGAAGAAGCTCTCGAAGACGCCCCGCGGCTTGTGCACCCCCATGACGATGACGCGCGCCGCCTCCTCCTCGGCGACTCCGAGGATTTCCTCCCAGGCGCTCCCGACCCGCACCTTCGACTCCACCCGGTCTCCGAGGCGGCGGGCGAGCCCCGCGACGGAGGCCTCGCCTGCCCGGGCGAGTGCGCCGCGTTCGTCGCGGGCCCGACCCGCCTTCCCGCCTCCCGTCGCACGCTCGAGACCACCCGTCCAGGTCGTCGGAAGGGGCCGGGGCGTCATCGAGGCGCCCTCGGGGACGATGTGCGCGACGACGAGCCGACCGCCCGTGCGGGCGGCGAGATCGGTCGCCCGGCGCACGGCCGCGCGGGAGCGGGGGGAGAGATCGGTGCCGACGACGATGGCATTGCGCCGCAGCTCGGGTGTTCTCGGGCCTCTGGCCATGATGGATTCCCTTTCTGATGGCTCCACGATGTTGACGGTAGCGGTGCGCCGGTATCTCCCGCCCTCCCCTCCCGAGGGATTCTATGGCGGGCCGGAGCGGGAATCATGCCCCGGCGGCGGAGACGCCGCGGAGGATCACCACGACGTCGGAATCCTCGACCGCCGTCCACGACGCCCGCACGGGGCCGCTCAGGCACAGGGCCTCTCCGGCCGCGATGCGGTGCGTCGCGTCGGCCACTGTGATGTCGACGCATCCCGCCGTCACGAGGTAGGTCACGTCGTCGCGATCCGCGGGGACGTCCTCCGCGAGGGCCGCTCCTCCGGCGCCCCGAACGGCTCGGATCTCGATGCCCGGAAGGACGAACGTGCGCACTGAGAACCCGCCCGACCGGCGCTCCCTGGGCCGCAGGATCGAGGCGTCACGCCTCTCCGCCATGGCCACGAGGTTGTGCGTCGAGATGCCGAGCCCCTCCGCGATGCGGTCGAGGGTCTCGAGATTCGGCTTGATCTGGTTCGTCTCGATGCGTGAGATCGGCGCGTAGGAGAGTCCGCAAAGCTTCGCGAACTTCTCGATGGTGAGGCCGCGCTGGTTCCTGAGAGCCCGGATGACGCCGAAGTCATACTCCCGGCGCGAGCCGGGCTCCCGCCGGGTCTTCGGCGACGGTGCCTTCTCGTGTCGCCCCTCGACCTCTCCCACCTGTTCCGCCGGCGTTTCCATGTCACTCCGCTCCCAAGATCGCGACGCGGGCCCGCTGTCTCCGTGAAGACGGCGGAGCGTCCGGGGAGTCCGGACTCCGGTGCGTCATTCTAGGCACCGTGCCGGGGGCGTCAAGCGCGGAGTGTACGGACGCTGCCGGCGGCGGGCGGCAGCCCGGGGGGAGGCTCAGGGCCGGCGATCGACGATGATGAAGTGCACGTCGATCGGCCGCGTGGCGCCGCCGGTCATGGCGGGGGGGCCTGAGCCGCGGCTCCGATCCGACCTGGACGGGAGGCCGTCCCGCGCCTTCTGCTCCTCGCCCGCCGCGGCGCCGCCGCCGGCACCGGCCGCCACGGGTCCGCCCTCGGGCGGAGGCGGGCTGGCCCGCAGGTGGAAACCGGCGGCAGCGAGCCCGGCCATGAGGGCGAGAAGATCGGGCTCGGAGATCGTCCCGCGGCGGTAGCCGAGGTCCGGCGTGGCCCCGCCCACGGGCTCCGCCCCGCGACGGCGTTCGTTCCCCGGGAATGCCGCGGGAGGCGCGCGAAGCCCGGCCGACACCAGCGCCGATTCGAGCGCCTTCCCGGCGCCGGTCCCGGCGATCTCGAGGGCGAGGCTCTCCGGAACCGCCGCGGAGAAACGGACGGCGGGTACGGAGGCCGGCGCACCGGGGGCCGGTGGGACGGCGGCCGTCCAGGCCAGGCCTGCGCCGCCGGTCTCGGGGTGTCCGGCGACCGGCGGCGATCCGGCGATCAGGGCCTCGCCGCGCTTCGAGGCCTCGTCGCGCAATTCGATCCAGGAGGACGCTGGCGCGGCGAGGACGACGATGAGGGGTACGCGAGCACGATCCGCGGGAGGGGTACTGCGGGACTTCCGATCCCGTTCCTCCGAAGGTGCGCTTCCCGTCGTTGTATCGGGGTCGTCCGAAGCCTCCTCAGCAGCCATCAGGTCCGACATCGACTCGGCCCGCCGGGGAGCCTTGGCGGCAGCCGGGGCCAAACTCGCGGGCTCCGGGTGTCCCGGAGCTCCGGCCGCCGGCGGACCCGCGGCCGGCACGCCCTCGTCGAGCCGCCGCTCCTTCTCCGCCGGCGCGTCGCCGCCGTCGCGCCTCGCGCGTCCCGCTCTCGCCACGGCCCGCCGGGACTCCGCCCACCGTCGGGCATCCGCATCGCTCCCCGCCACGGTCCCCTCGGGCGCTCCGCCCGTGACGCCCTTGAGCTCCCCGGGGCGCCGGGCCTCGTTCTGCCCCACGCGATCCGATGTGGCCACGGAGGATCCTTGCTCCGGCGACCGGCGGGATCCGTTCCGGATCCCGAGCTCGTGGCTTGCCACGATCGCCACTGCGGCGCCGGCGACGGCGATGAGGGCGGCAGCACGGAGGAACCCGAGGCGGGGCTTCGACCACGTCGCGGACTCCGGCGACGCGGGAGGCTCCTGCGCCACGGCGAGGCGGATCCGCTCGCGAAGGGCGTCCGGCGCGGGAATCGGCGGAAGCGCGCCGAGAAGTTCGCGCGTCCGCCGGAGACGCGCGGCCTCGTCGCGGCAGGTCCCGCAGGATTCCGCATGACGAGCCACCGTCGAGGCCTCCGGAGGCGGCAGAGTGCCGTCGATCCATGCGCTCAGGAGCTCAGGATCGGCGGAGCAGTCCATATCCCGGCCCGGCGTCACAGGAGATCTCCGAGCTCCGACCGGAGCATGAGCCGCGCCCGGTGCAGGCGGGAGCGGACCGTTCCGACAGGAATCTCGAGAATGCCGGCGATCTCCTCGTAGGAGCGATCCTCGATATCCCTGAGCACCACGACCTCCCGGAAGTCCGAAGGGAGCCGGCCCACGGCGGACTCGATCCGCGCACGGTCCTCGGCTCGGAGCGTCCTGTCCTCGGGACCCGCGCCCCGATCGGGAAGATCGCAGGCCACGGCGCCGGGTCCGGCCTCGCCCGCCGCCACGAGGCGCAGAGCCCGAGCTCCGCCGCCCGCCTTCCGCTGTTCCGTTCGCGCCACGTTCAGCGCGATCCTGTAGAGCCAGGTGAAGAACGCCGAGTCGCCCCGGAAACGGTGCAGCGCCCGCCAGGCCTTCACGAAGGCCTCCTGCGCGAGGTCCGCGGCGCGCTCCCGGTCCTGCACGAGTCGTGCGATGAGCCCATGGACCCGGTCCTGGTACCTTTCGACGAGGTCATCGAAGGCCTCCCGGCGCCCCCGGTCGAGGCAGTCCCGCACGAGCTGCCAGTCGGAAGCGGCGCCTTCGCTCACACCTCGCTCCCTTAGACAGGGTTCCCGGCCGGCGGTTCCACGGGCATCGGCAACCCTTCCGGCACCCGGACTTACGCCGTCCAGTCCATCTCGGAGAAGGGGGGGACGGGCTTCTGGATCCATCGCCTCAGGGCTTCGTCGGGTTGCGGGATCACGACATGTCGCACGAGCCGGCCGCGCGCGGCGGCCAGGGCGGCGCCGCACTCCACGGAGGAGCCGACGGCCGCGACCTCGCCCGAGAGTGTGACGAAGCTCTTGCCCGATAGCCCCATGGCGAGGCGGATTTCGAGAAGCGAGACTTCAGCGGTCTTGGCGGCCGTGTCCGCCGCCGCGACAGCCGTGCACGCTGTCAGCGTCTCGATGACGCCGAGGGCCTCCCCGACCCGGGATGTGCCCCGGGCGTTGAGGGCGGGCCCGAGGCCGGGATGCGGATTCCGGAGGATCAGGCTGTCGACGAGATGGCCGCCCGCCTCCGACGTCCCGCGGCGAAGAGCGGCTTCCACGTCCTCGACCTCGCCGTCGAAGAGGACGAGCCAGCGGCCGGGCTCGATGGGGCGCGACACGAGGATGCGGATCGACGCTTCCTTGGCCGCCGCGTCAGCGGCGACGAAGCCCTGGGCCACGGAATCGAGCTCGAGCCCGCCGATGCAGCGATCGAAGATCCGCCCTGTCCCGCTCATGGCGACTCATCCTCCCGCCGATCCGCGCCGGGCGGAGGATCGCCCGGCGGAGATCGGTGTGGGACCGCTCAGCGACGCCGGCCCCTGCGGCGCTTGAGCCCGGGGCGGCCGGGAATGTCGGACATGTCCGTGTCGCGGGCGGACTCGGCCGTGTTCTCCCAGATGATGTCCGGCTCGTCATCGGGACCGGCGCCCTCGATGAAGTCGTCATCCTCGGATTCGGGCGCCGGTTCCGCGGCGCGGGGCTCGGCCTCGGCCCGCGGGCGATCCTCGCCGCGGCCCGTCGGACGTTCGTCGCCCCGATCCGCCTGGCGCTCCGGGCCGGCGGCATACCGATCCTCGATATCCTCCACGACGTCGACCTCGTCATCGAAGCCGCGGAAGTCCCTCGGCGGTCCTGCGTCTCCGGGAGCGAAGCCACCCGCCCCGGGGCCTCCGACCTCGAGTTCCTCCCCCCCGGGACGGCGCGTCTCGCCCATGTCCCGTTCGCCACCCCGACCCCGACCCCGACCCCGGCCGCCCCGACCTCGCCGGCGCCGGTCGAAGCCGCCTTCCTGGCCCTCGCCCCCACCCTCGCGGCGGCCGGCGCCCTCATCCCGCGGCCCGGGGCCCTGATCGCGCCCGCGGTGCTCGTCGCGCTCCCGCGGTCCGCCACGGTCGTCCTGCTGACCGCGATCGCGCACGTCCCGCTGATCCCGATGATCGCGGCGGGGCCCCCGGTCGTCGGGCCCGCGTCCGCCGCCATCCCGGCGCCCGCCGAAGCGGTCGCCACGGGCATCGCCCTCGCGCGGCGCCGGGCGGTCTCCGCCGCGGCGCTCGCCGCCACCTTCGCCACGGAATTCGCGCCCCTGCTGGCGCGGTCCCTCCGGGCGGCGGAACAGCGGCCGCTCCGGCCGACCCGTGGGGACGTCGCCCGTCACCGTGTCGACGACGGCGATGATCGCGGACTCGACGGGAGCCGATCCGGCCCGCCTCCCGCCCTCGCGCAGATCGAGGGAGCGGCCCACGAGCACGCGCTCCCCCACTTCCGCGCCGACGAAGTCCGCCGCGACGACGAGCTCCGAGATGGATGCGGCTGTGCGGCCCTGTTCACGGATGACGGGATCGACGAGGAGGAGCCGCTGATCCTCCAGGGCATCGATCTTCTTCCCGACCCAGACTTCTCCGACGACCTGACCTACAAACATGCGGATGGACTCCGAATCGAAGGGCGCTCCGCCGGGCTGGACGCCGTGGAATCCGTTCCACGGGTCGTCCCGCCGCGCGACGGACGCGCCGCGGACACAGAACCCCGGTGCCGGTCCCGCTCCCGCGCACTTGGGCGGGGCGGATTTCGTCCGGCCGGGATCCGAAACCCGGTGCCGCCCTCGATCGGCACCGGAGGACTCGACGCACGATCTAGCTCGATCTCGTCTCCTTGTTCTCGCGACCGCTCAACCCCTCGAGGGCGAGATGCACGGCGCGGACCGCCTCGGCGATCACGGCCTCGGTACCGCCGAGGTAGAGCCTGCCGAATGCGCCGAAGGGCTGCATCTCGATGAGGCTCACGGGGGCGGTCTTCTCCGCCTCGTTGGCTGCGAGCGTCGCATAGCCGGCCGGGTGCACCTCGAGGATGTAGAGGGTCTGACCTCCGAGGAGCATGTTGCCGTACCGGGTCCTGTTGATGAGTTGTGCCTGATCATCCGTCACGTGCGTGATGGTCTGGGAGGAGAGGATCCGCGGCTTCAGCCGGTCGTCCTCCGAAAGCCCCAGCACGTCGAGGATGCGCTGCCCGGCGGAGAGGACCTCCGCCTGGGAGTCGGAGTGGATTTCGAGAAGTCCGTAGGACCGTTCGACGACCTGGAGTCCCGGACGGACGTCGTTGCCCTTGAGCGCCACGTCCGTGACGCGGTTGATCTCGATGCCGGGCGCCACCTCGACGAAGAGCGAGGCCTGGCCGGCGACGGGAAGGAACCCGCGGGACGTCGTGGCGACGTAGGACGCGAATTGCGGCTGCATCGAGTCGAGGAAGACATGCGTCCTGAGCTCGATGCCGGCCATGGTGCGCGGGCCGCTTCCGCCCCCCGTGGACGTCCGGCCGCTCAGGCGTCGGCCTCCGCGGCGCCCTCGGGAGGCGCCGGCAGGATCGATTCGACCTGCTCGTGGGGCCGGGGAATGACGTGGACGGACACGAGTTCGCCGACGCGTCGCGCCGCAGCGGCGCCGGCGTCGGTGGCGGCCTTCACGGCACCCACTTCGCCGCGCACCATCACGGTGACGAAGCCGCCGCCGATCTTCTCCTTGCCGATGAGCGTGACCTTGGCGGCCTTCACCATGGCATCGGCAGCCTCGATGGAGCCGACGAGTCCCCGCGTCTCGATCATGCCGAGTGCGATCTTGCTCATGCCTCACTGACTCCCATGCGACTCCACTGGCGCCGCGCCGGTCGGACAGGCCTGCTGTCCGGGCGCGCCGGAGAGGGCGCAACACGGTAGCCAAACCGAGCCCCCGTTGCACGGATCTCCGCCAAAAACCCGGCGGCGCCCGGCTGAAAGCCGGCGGTTCCGCCCCGCGACACGGCTTTCGGGCCCCGTCATCGGGATCCACCCCGGTGGTCCCGCCGCCCCGTCCCGCGCCAGGTTCTGCCGAGGGGGTGTCCCGCCTGTCGCGAGGCGAGGATCTCCCGTACGACGCGGTCGGGGTCGCCCGGGGCGGCGACCACCGCCGGCGACGCCGGGGGCGGGTCGGCCGCAGGCCAGTCGCTCCGCACCCACGCCACGCGCTTCACGTTGACGAGATGGAGGGGACCGAGGTTGTCCGAGCTGATATTGCCGCCCCAGGTTCCGCACCCGAGCGTCATGGCGGGGACGAGCTCCGTCGCGAACCCCACGGCGCCCTGGCTCGACGGAGCGTTGACGATGACCCGGCTGGCCGGGCACCGCGCGGAGATCTCGAGGACCGCCGCCTCATCCGTCGCGTGGATCGCCACGGTATGGCCGAGACCGCCGTACTCGAGGATCTCGCGGCAGCGCTCCGCCGCCTCGGCACGGTCCCTGACGACGTAAAGGGCGAGGATCGGCGCCAGCTTCTCCATCGAGAGGGGATGGTCCGGCCCCACGCCGTCCACGGCCGCGATGAGAACGGTCGTGTCGGCGGGCACCGCGAAGCCGGCCATGGCCGCCAGGTCCCGCGGGAAACGCCCCGTGATGTCCGGGTTCATGGCGCCGCGCCGGCTCACGACGCCGCCGAGGCGGCCCGCCTCCTCGGGGGTGCAGATGTGGGCGCGGCGGGCCGCCAGCTCGGGAAGCAGTCGGTCTCGGACCGCAGCTTCGCAGATCAGCGCCTGCTCCGAGCAGCAGATCGTGCCGTTGTCGAAGGTCTGGCTCTCCACGATGGCGCGGGCCGCGGCGGCGGGGTCGGCCGACCGGTCCACGAAGCACGGCACATTGCCGGGTCCGACGCCGAAGGCCGGCTTCCCCGAGGAGTACGCCGCCGTCACGAGGCCCGCTCCTCCGGTGGCGACGATGAGGTCCACGTCGGGGTGGCGCAGCAGGGCGCCCGTACCCTCGATCGTCACGGTGTCGAGGCACTGGATCACGCCGGGGGGCGCCCCGGCGGATTCGGCGGCCGCCCGCGCCACCGCCACGGCTTCCCGGACGCACCGGACGCCCCGAGGATGGGGGCTCACGACCACGGAGTTACGGGACTTGAGCGCGATGATGGCCGTGTAGAGCGCCGTGGACGTGGGATTCGTGATGGGGATGATCGCGGCGATGACGCCGGCAGGCTCGGCGTACTCGCGGATCCGCCGCGCCTCGTCGGTGCGGATGAGACCGCAGGTCTTCCAGTCCCGGATGCGTTCCCAGAGTCCGGTCGTGGCGAAGCGGTTCTTCGCCGTCTTCCCGGGCACCGAGCCGAAGCCGGAGTCCTCGACCGCGAGCCGGGCGAGCCGCTCGCTCTCGCGGCTGCCGGCCGCGGCCACGGCTCCGGCGATGCGATCCGCACCCTCCTGGTCGAAGGACCGGAACGTCTCCGCCGCCGCGCGGGCGGCCGTCACGCACCGGCGTGCGTCGTGGATGGAGCGGAGATCGGCGTCCATGGGGCTCGAGGGGCGGCGTCGGTGTCGGGCGCGATCGGGGTTCCCCGCGGCCTCCGGCCCCGCCGGCTGTCGCGGTGGCGGCGGACCATTCCCCGTCCGGAGGATCTCCGGTGCGGCGATTCTACCGCCCTCGGGGCCGGCCGCAATCTCACGCCGCGCCAGCGTCGCGGGCCAGGACCGGCGGGCGCCGCAGGGAGACATTGAGGACGAGCCCCGTGAGCATCCACCAGAGGATGAGGGAGGCGCCGCCGTAGGACAGGAACGGCAGCGGGATGCCCGTCGTGGGCAGGAGGCCGAGGGTGACGCCGGCGTTGACCGCGACCTGCGTCACGAAGAGCACGCCGACCATGCAGGCGACGAGCCGGCCGGCGGGCTCACGGGTGCGCCGCGCCGTCGCCAGGACGGCGAGACCGAAGGCGCCGAGCAGCGCGAGGACGGCGGCCGTGCCGAGGAAGCCCGTCTTCTCGCCGAGCACGCAGAGGATGAAGTCGTTGTGCCGCTCGGGCACGCGGTCGGACAGGGACGGCTCGCCCTCCGCCACCGGCCGTCCGGCCACGCCGCCGGATCCGACGGCCTCGAGTGCCCGCGAGAGCTGCCAGCCGGCGGCGGCCCTTTCCGAGGGCGGGAGCCGCGACGTCAGGAAGGTCGAGAGGATGCGCTCCTGCTGATAAGGGCGGAGAAGCAGGGGGACCGCCACCGCCGCCACGAGCGCGCCGAGGAGAGCCACGGCGGCGAGGTGCCGCCGGCGGGCGCCCTGGGCATGGACCGCCGCAAGGCCCACGGGGACGTAGAGGAGCGCGCTCGACAGGTTGGGCTCGAGGAGGACGAGGACCGCGGGGATCGCGACGATGGCCGCGGGACGGAGGAGGGCGGCGGCGCGGTCCATCCTCCGCTCGAAGCGCAGGACCCGGGCCAGGGTGATGACGAGCCCGAACTTCATGAACTCCGATCCCTGGAACCGGAAGCCGCCGAGCGGAAGCCACCGTCGCGAGCCGTTGATGGGCGGTGCCACGACGAGGATCGCGACGAGGCTGGCGACGAGAAGGAGCCAGATCACGGGCGCATGCCGGATGATGGTGCCGTAGGGGACCGCGAAGGCGACGAGACCCGCCGCGAGCGCGACAGCGAGCCAGCGGAGCTGGAGGACCTCGCAGTCGATCATCATCCGCTCCGAGGCGACGGCGATGAGCGCCACGCCGGTGGCGGTGAGGAGAAGGGCAAGGACGGGAACGACCGGATTGGGCAGGCGCAGGGTCACGACGTCACGTCCCGAGGACATCGAGACAGGTGCGGATGACGTCGGCCGCGATGCGCGCCGCCTCGCGCCCCGACAGATCGGCGCGCTCGAGCATGACGGCCACGGCGATCCGGGGCTTCGTCGCCGGAGCCACGCCGGCAAACCATGCGAAGTACCCGTCCTCCGAGGAGGGGTCGAGAGTCCACTGCGCCGTTCCCGTCTTCCCGGCGACATCGAGCTCGACGAGGCCCGGGACACCGACCGCAGTCCCCGTCCGCGCCACATCCCGCATGGCGTCGAGGATGCGGCGGGACGTGGCGGGGCTCACGATCCGCATCGGAGACCCCGCGGCCGCCGGCGGGGATCCGCCGATGGAGGTGACGACGTGGGGCGGGATGTCGACGCCGTCCCGCCCGAAGATCGCCACGGCCGCAGCGATCTGGGCCGGAGGGACCGACAGCGATCCCTGCCCGATCCCGAGGTTCCGCGGATCCTCGCCGGGCCCGATGAGGCGAAGCCGGGCCTCGCCTCCGGCGGGGAGGAACGGAATGTCCCGGAAGAGACCGAAGCGCTCGTACCACGCGAGGAGTCGCTCCGTGCCGAGGCGGGACGCCGTGTCCCAGAAGAAGGCGTTGCACGAACGCGCGATGGCGGCGTGGAGTCCCACGGAGCCGTGGTGTCCGTCGTTGAAGAAGCGGGTACCGCGGGGAACGCATCGGACGATCGTCGTGTCCGGATCGACGAGGCCCTCCTCCACGGCGGCCGCCGCCACGCAGACCTTGACGACGGACCCCGGCGGCATCTGCCCGGGCCCCGTGACCGCCCGGTGGACCGCCGGCGAGTTCCGCAGCGCCTCGCGGAGGAGCGCCCGCGCTTCGGCCGCTGTCGGGCCATCCTCCACGCCGCGGGCGCGCGCCATGTCGGCGCGCTCCGCATCCGCGGAGAGCAGAAGAAGCCGCCGCTCCTCGGTCACGAGATCGGGCGCGGCGGCGGAGGGGTTGGTGACGAGAGCGAGGAGACCCCCGGTGGCGATATCGAGAACGGCCACGGCTCCGCAGCGGTCGACGAGGGGCTCGATCCGCGCCGTGAGGTTCGCATCGAGCGTGAGGCGCACATCGCCGCCGTCCGCAACGGGCTCGACGACCTCGGGAGGTCCCGCGGATCGGACCGGGCGCCGCACGCGTCCCGGCCGCCCCCGGAACCGGGCTCCGTCCCCCGAGGCATCGCGGGCGAGGGCCAGCTCGATCCCGCCGAGAGGCTCTCCTGACCGGGCCGGCACGCCGAGCAGAGCGGCGAGGGAGCCCGGAAGGTCTCCGGCAAGGATCCTCCCGGCGTCCGTTCGGACGCTGAAACCGAGGCGATGGAGACCGTCCTGGCGGTGGACGAGGCACGGCAGGCGGAAATCGCCGCCCTCCCCCACGTCGAGAGACCGGTCGGCGCGGCGCTCGAGGCGCAGGCGCGCCTCCTTGACCGGACTCAGCGCGAGACGCGAGGCCCGGCCGCGGCGACCGCCGGCGGCATGCCGGAGAAGAAGGTCCGGATCCGCGGCCAGGAGACCGAGGCGCCGCGCCGCGATGCGGCGATCAGCCGTCTCCCGGCGGCACGGGAGCGATCGAAGCCCTCGGACGAACTCCGCCCGGGCCGCCGCGGTCGCCTGGCCCGAGCCGGAGAGCCAGCGGTGCCGGAGGTAGAGGGCCGCGTCGAAGTCCTCGGCGGCATCGAGGGGAACAGCGGCTTCACCGGTGAGTCCCGACCAGGTCTGGAAGCCGACCGCAGCGGGAGTGATGGCGTAGACGCCGTGCTCGCGGAAGACGATCTCCTCGTCGATGCGACGCTCCACGAGGGCATCGATGTGCTCCGCCTCGATCCGCTCGAGCTCGAAGAGCCGCAGCAGGAAGTCGCCGGCGTCATCGAAACCGAGCCGCGCGGCGGCTTCGGAGAGATCCCGTTCCTCGGCCTCGATCCGCTCGAGGACGGACTCCGCGTCCACGCCGAGGAGGGCGCCAAGGGTCGTGTCGAGCGCGGAGGCGCCCGCCTCCCCGGCGCGGCGCGCGACATCCCGCCCCGTGGCGCCGCCGAGGACGCCGGCCGCATCGAGGATCCGGGTCTCGAGTTCGCCGGGCGGCCAGAAGAGTCCGCCCTGGGCGCCGTTTCGCCGGCCCAGCCGGGAGGCCGCCGCTCCACCCCCTCCGAGGATCCTCGCGGCTGGCGCCGCGAGCAGGGGCCGTACCAGGGCGGCCGCATCTGCCCGCAGGTCTCCGCGCTCCCGCAGGCGCGCTTCGGGTCCGGCCGGCGGGGACGACGCATCTCCCTCCCCTCGCCGGAGGCCCGCGGCCGCCGCGAGGTCGCCGAGCGCATCGAGGACATTGCGGTCGCGGAAGGCGAGAGGCCGGACCTCGAGCGTGAAGACGGGCTCCGACTGCGCCAGAACCACGCCGTTGCGGTCGAGAAGCGCTCCGCGGAGCGGAGGGACCGCCTCCTCCGTGAACCCGTGGTCCGCCCTGCCGCGGAACTCCGCTCCCCTCCGGAGCTGCAGGTCGGCCAGTCGGAGGAGAAGCACGGCAAGGACGATCGCCGTGAGCCGGCTCCAGGTCCTGATCCGCGCAATCCTCGGCGTCATCGGCACGCTCATGAGCCCGTCACGGTGAGGGGCGAAAAGAAGGGGGGCGCACCGACCCGCGCGGCGGCACGCCCCCCCGGCGTCACGTTTCCACCTTCTCGAGAACTTCCGTCGCCGGCGCGCGGAGCCTCCACCCTCGATCGCGCCGTCCGCGATTCCCTCCCCACGGCGGCGCGATGCGGTCTCAGTCTCCGCGGTAGAGGACGATCTCCACGCGCCGGTTCTTCGCACGCACATCCTTCGACTTGCCGTCCGCCGCGGGGTGCCATTCGCCCCAGCCGACGACGCGGCACCGGTTCTCGGCCACCTTGCCCGAAGTCACGAGGTACTTCCGGACGGCCAGAGCCCGTGCGACGGAGAGCGTGACGTTGTTCTCCCACGTCTTCTTCGTGCTCACGACGGGGGTGTCATCCGTGTGCCCTTCGATGCTGATGCCATTCTCAGGATTGCGGTTCAGGATGGCCGCGACGCGGCCGAGAACGGCTTTTCCCTCGTTCGTGAGGGTCGCCTGGCCCGACGCGAAGGTGACGCGGTCGGGGATCCGGAGGACGACATCGCCGTTGGGCCGGGTCAGGACTTCGATGTCCGGATCGGTGTTCCGGACGTCGGGCCTCGACACCGTCTTCGCGGACGAAAGATCCCGCGCGAGGGCGTCGCGCTCCTCCTGGAGCTTCTGATTCCGCGCCTCGAGGTCGCGAACCTTGTCGCGCTCGGTCTCGAGCTGCTTCGTCAGGATGCCCTCGCTGGCCTGCTGGTCAGCGATCTGCCGCTGCATCGCCGAATTCTCGTCCTCTTTGCCGGCGAGCATCCGTTCCTTGTCGTCCAGGACGTCATCGGTCGATGCGCAGCCGGCGAATACCGCGGCGAGGAAAGCCGCCGCCGCCAGGGAGAGCCGTGCCATGTGAGAGACCTCCTCGTTCAGGAATTGGGTTCCGTGGTCATCCGTGTCCGAACAGCCCCATCCAGCCCTCGAGGATCGCCGGCCCCGCATGCAGGGTGAGCAGGGCGCCGGCCGCCAGGAAGGGTCCGAAGGGAACGTACCGGTCGCCGCCCGCGACGCGCAGCGCAAGGCCGATGACGGCTCCGAGCACGCTCGCCAGCATGAGCGCGAGAAAGCACCAGATCCCCGTCACCGCTCCGATGGCGGCGAGGAGCTTCACATCGCCGAACCCCATCGCGGGTTTCCGCGCGACGCGGGAGCCGATCCATCCGATAGCCCAGAGCGCACCGCCGCCGAGAACCGCGCCGGCGGTCCCTTCGAGGAGCCCCGCGATGCTCTGACCGACATGGGCCGCGATGGGCTTGCCGAGGATCTCGATCCGGGTGAGCACCGGCGGGGGGAGGATCTCCGGGACGAACGTCGCGAAGGCCAGCCCCACGACGAGGCCGCCCTTCGTGAGCTCGTCCGGCAGGATCCGATGGTCGATGTCGATGAACGTGAGAGCGATGAGCGTCGAGAGGATGCTCGCATGGATGAAGAAGTACAGCCACCGCCGGACGGCGGGCGCCGGATCCTCGAGACCATCGGTTCCGACGACGTGGAGCGCCAGGGCCACGAAGGCGACGGAGGTTCCGATCTCGATGAGCGGATAGCGGACAGGAATTCGCGCGCGGCACCGGCGGCAGGCTCCCCGGAGCAGGAGCCAGGAGATCACGGGAAGGTTGTCGTACCACGCGATCCGGCCGCCGCAGCGCGGGCAGAGCGATCGCGGCCGGACGATGGAGAGGCACTCGCGCGGCAGACGGTAGATGACGGCGTTCAGGAAACTTCCGATGCACGCGCCGAGAACCCCGACCGCGGCGAGGAGGCACAGGCCCCTCGACCCCATGGCGAGCCTCCCGTACGGCCCCGCACCGCCGCTTGACCGAACGGAGCCCGAGAAGTGACAGACCACAAGATGGGGCCGAGGAGCGGGTCCGACCCCGGGACAGGTTGCGATGCTACCCGACGTGTTGCATTCGTGCAAGCGAAAAGACAGGAGAAACGGAGTCGTCGCAGGCGCGGTCGCGCTGGCCCCACCCCGCGCCCTGGGTCGGCACAGAAGACTGCGGGCGGCCACCGGGGGCCGCCCGCCAAGGAGTCAGTCGAGGCTCGCCCCGGAGGTCAGAAGGCGTACCCCATGATCATCGAGGTGATCGTCGGCTGGCCGTTGGTCGTCGTGTTCGAGGTGAATTCCACCTCGAATCGGAAGAACTTCTGTCCGGCGATGCCGCTCGGTGGCGCCGAGGTGAGCACGGCCGTGTTGGTGATCCCCGATGCGCTCACGTACTCGAGGGGCCCGATGATGGGGCCCACGACGACGTTCCCCGGCT
>CAYQRN010000005.1:0-46520 GCA_964419995.1 uncultured Planctomycetia bacterium | reverse complement strand
CGAGTTCCCGGGAGGCGACATCGGCTCGCTCGCTGTCGCGGGCACCGTGAACGACCTCGCCATGTGCGGTGCGCGCCCGCTCCATCTGAGCCTCTCCCTGATCCTCGAGGAGGGGCTGCCCCTCGAGGTCCTCCGGCGCGTGCTCGCCTCCGCGGGCGCGATGGCCCGGCGGGCCGGCGTGTCGATCGTGACGGGCGACACGAAGGTCGTCGAACGGCGAGGCGGGGATGGGCTCTTCATGAACACGGCGGGGATTGGCGAGGTCGTGAGTCCGACGCCGATCCATCCGGACTCGGTCCGCGAGGGCGACGCGATCCTCGTGAGCGGGGATATCGCGCGCCACGGCGTGGCAGTCATGTCCGTGCGCGAGGGACTGGGCTTCGGCTCGGTCGTGGAGAGCGACGCGGCGCCCCTCGCCGCACCCGTGCTCGGTCTCCTCGAAGCGGGCGTCCCTGTGCGGTGTCTGCGCGATCTCACCCGCGGCGGGCTCGCCGCCGCCCTCATCGAGATCGCCGAGGCTGGCCGCTGGCGCTTCCACGTGGACGAGGCCACCGTGCCGCTCTGCGAGGGCGTTCGCGGCGCCTGCGAGCTTCTCGGCCTCGACCCCTTCTCCGTGGCCTGCGAGGGACGATTCATCGCCTTCGTGCCCGAGGACGCCGCGGCGGAGGCTCTCGAACGGCTCAGGCGGGATCCGGTGTCCGCCGGGGCCGCACGGATCGGGCGCGTGACGGGACACGACGGCCGGGGCCTCGTCGTCAGGCGGAGCGTCGTCGGGACGGACACGATCCTCGACATGCCCGCCGGGGAGCAGCTCCCGCGGATCTGCTGAGCGTCCCGCGATTGCCGGAGCCGGACCCGTCTGTTATCAGACGGGTCCGCGGCCGCCGGACGGCACCGTCCGACCGCCCGCGCTGCCGGAGCCGGAGATCGCCGTCGCCATGAGCCAGGAAGCGTTTCCGAAGGTCTGCCGGACCTTCAAGAAGTACACATCCGAGTGCATCCCCGGACTGCTCGCCGCCGTCCGGGAGTGGGCGGGCCGGAAGTGCGGGCTCCACGAGGATGCGAGCATCGTGAAGGTCACCGGCACGGGCGAGCAGATCGCCGAGCTCGACGCCCTCGTGAAGGATCGCTTCCCGCAGTACTCGGGCGGCATCAGGGACGAGAAGGCCGAGAAGCCCGCGAAGACCGCCTGAACGGCTATCGCGCGATCGTGGCCCCGCGGCCGGCCGGCCGCCTTGGACCGCGGTGCTTGAGGGTCCAGCGGCGGGTGCTCACGATGGGCTTCTCCACTCCCCGGCCAAGGAGCTCGAGGAGATCGGCCGTCGTCACGATGCCCACGACCCGCCCGTTGCTCGTCACCGGGAGACATCCGATGGTGCGGCCCCGGAAGATATTCGCGGCCCGGCGGACGGTCGTTTCGGGCGGAGCCGTGACGGCGCCCGTGGTCATGAGATCGCGGATGGTCTTTCCCCGGCGCAGCGTCACGCCGCCGCGGCCGCCGAGATCCCGGTCCGAAAGGATCCCGACCACGTCCTTCCCGCTCTTCACGACGAGATGGCGGATCCGCCGGGCCTGCATGAGCGTCCAGGCGGCCTCCGCCTTGTCATCGGCCGCCACCGTCGCCACGTCACGAGTCATGATGTCCTGAAGGCGCATGGGTTCTTCTCCGGGTTACCTGGAGGCGGCGTCCCCGCCCGCACGGGGACGGACCATGCGAAGGCCGTGCCGTGCGCGCCGGCACCCGGGGCTCGCCTCGCCATCGCGGGATCCTGCCGCGCCGCGTTCGCAACGACCGACCGGACAACATGCTGCATCACACGGCTCGTCCATGGCGTGGCGCCGGGTCTTCGCGGGTGCCGGCTGTTTCGCGGCGGAATGGGGAGTTTCTCACAACGCGGTGAGGAGGCGGTCGAGAGTCTCCTCGTCGTGGTCGCCCATGTGGCCGATGCGGAACGTCCGGTCGCGAAGCTGCCCGTAGCCGTTGCTCACGGCGAATCCGGCGGCGGCGGCCCGCGCGACGACGTCGCCGCCCGTTTCCCCGCGAGGGACGATAGTCCCCACGGCGGGGGAGAGCCGCGCCGTGTCGCCGAACATGGCGAAGTCACGGGAGCCGGCCCAGGCCCGCGTGCGTTCGGCCATCCTCGTGTGGCGTGCGTACCGCGCCGGAAGGCCCTCGCCGAGGATGTGATCGAGCTGCACGTCGAGGGCGAAGAGCTGGGGGATGGCCGGGGTCGCGAGGGTCTCCCCGCGATCGAGGCTCCGGAGCGCTCCGGGAAAGTCGAGGAGAAAGCCACGCCGGGCCAGGGAACCGGCCCGCCCGAGGGCCCGTTCCGACAGGGCGAAAACCGTGATGCCCGGCGGGGCCGCCAGGCACTTCTGGGTCCCGGCGAAGGCGAAGTCGAGGCCGTTGCGGTCGAAGTCCACCGGCACGCCGGCGAGACTGCTCACGACGTCCACGAGAAGGAGGATGTCGGGGAATCGCCGGACCACGGCCGCCAGCTCCGGGAGAGGGTTCAGGATCCCCGTGGACGTCTCGCTGTGGGTCACGGTGACGGCGTCGAAGCGGCCGGAGCGCAGCGCTGCCTCGAGATCCGCGGCGTCGTGGGCGCGGCCCCACGGGACGGCCAGCGTCTCGGTCTCGACGCCGGCGGCTGCCGCGATGCCGGCCCACCGCTCCGAAAAGGCGCCGTTCGTGAGGATGAGGGCCCGTTTCGCGACGAGGTTGCGGAGTCCGGCCTCCATGAGAGCCGTGGCTGGGCAGGATTCGAAGAGGACCGCGCCCTCCGTGCCGAAGACGGGAGAGAGTCGCCGGCGGATCCGTGCGACGAGGTCCTTCATCGCCGCCGAGCGGTGGCCGATGAGCGGCTTCGCCATGGCGGCGAGAACCTCGGGGCGGACCTCCGTGGGACCGGGGAGGAAGAGAATGTCATGGCTCATGGCGGATGAGGGATCCTGAGAGTTCCCGTGCGCGCGCCAGGACGGCGCCGTGGCGCCCCATGCCCTCGAGCTCCATGCGTTCCTCCTCGGCGAGAAGGGCGAGCAGGAGGGGCGCGAGGCTGGGCGCTCCGATCCAGACGGGGCTCCTCCGGCGGACTTCCGGCCGGTCCACCACGCCTCCGAAACCCACGAACAGGTCGGTCTCCCTGGCGGCTTCGAGATCCGACGCGCCGTCCCCGATCAGGGCGACGGGCCCCCCCGCGCGGAGCCGGCGGACGACCTCGGCCTTGCCGCCCGGGCGCACGAGGGGGCTCCCGCGGTCGAAGTCGACGTAGGCGCCCTCCGCGTCGAAGCTGACGTCCACGGCGTGGACCTGGTCGAGAGGGAGGCCGAGGTGGCTTGCGAGATCGAGGACCGCCGGCCTGAGCCCTCCGGACACGATATGGACGCTCCGTCCGAGATCCCGGAGCGCGCGGATGACCTCGACGGCGTCCGCCACGAGGGTCTCGACGTAGCGCGCTCCGAGGGCGACGACGTCCCTCTGCCGCGGGCGGACGAGGTCCATCCGGATCGCCCACACGCGGTCGAGGGACACCGCGCCCGCCATCGCGAGCCGCGTGAGCTCCGCGACGTGGGCGTCGCCGCGGGACAGCTCGTCGATGCCCTCGATCCGCGAGAGCGTGGAGTCGCAGTCGAAGACGATGGTCCGGAAGGGGAGGGTCACAGGGCGACGGTGACGGCCCGGACGATGTCGGGAAGGCCCTGGAGCGCCTCGAGGACCGGCGGCGGCACCGCCGCGTCGAGGTTGAGCACGCCCACGGCCTCCCCGCTCTGCTCGCGGGCGAGTCCGAGCTGGAGCCTCGAGATGTTGATGCCGGCGTCGCCGAGCAGCGTGCCGATCCGGCCGATGACGCCCGGGCGGTCCCGATGCCAGGTGAAGAGCATGTGGCCTTCCGGAATGGCGTCGAGGAGGAAGCGGTCGAGCTCCACCATGCGGATATGGCTGCTCCCGATGAGCGTGCCCGACGCGGCGTGGGTTCCTCCGTCCACGGTGACTTCGACGCGGACGAGGTTCACGAAGTCCTTCTTGACGACGGAGCGGTCGAGCTGGAAGGCGACTCCGGCTTCCCGAGCGAGCCGTTCCGCGTTCACCGGCGTGACCCGATCGAGTCCCGAGGCGCGGAGCGCGCCCACGAGGGCGGCCACGCGCACCGGATCCTGGCTGCGTTCGGCCACATCGCCCTGCGTCAGGATCCGGATCCGCGAGAGGGCGCCGGGGAAGAGCCGGACGAGGAGGAAGGCGAGGCGGCCGGCCAGAGTCAGGAAGGGGCTCAGGAACGCTGCGTCGGCGGGGGCCACGCGGGGGACGTTGACGCCGTTCAGGACGAGGCCCGTCCGCAGGTACTCGACGACCTGGCGGGCGATGTCCAGAGCCACGGCCCGGCGCGCCTCCTCCGTCGAGGCGCCGAGGTGCGGCGTCAGGATCACGTTGGGGAGGCGCCGCAGCGGATGATCGGCGGGCGGCGGCTCCTCCTCGAAGACGTCCACGGCCGCGCCGGCGATGCGGCCGTCCGCGAGGGCCGCGAGGAGGGCGGCCTCCTTCACGATGCCGCCGCGGGCGCAATGGACGAGCCGCGCCCCGGGCATCATGAGATCGAAGGCGCGCTCGTCGACGAGGTGGCGCGTCGTGTCGGTGAGCGGGACATGGACCGAGATGAAGTCGCTCTCGGAAAGGCATCTCTCGAAGGGTACGAGGGTGACCCCCGCGGGGACGCTGTCCGACGGCACGTGGGGATCGTGGGCGATGACGCGCATTCGGAGACCCGTGGCGCGGTCGGCCACGACCCGGCCGATGCGTCCGAGACCGATGAGTCCGAGGGTCTTTCCGGTGAGCTCGACGCCCGTGAGCGCGGACTTCTCCCAGCGTCCCTCCCGCATGGAGCGGTCGGCGGCAGGGATCCGGCGCGCGAGGGCGAGCATGAGCCCGATGGCCAGCTCGGCCGTCGTCACGGCCCCGGACTCGGGCGTGTTCATGACGACGATGCCGCGCTCCGTGGCTGCGGCGACGTCGACGTTGTCGATGCCGATGCCCGCCCGGCCGATGATCCGGAGCCGGCGGGCGCCGGCGAGAGCGTCCGCCGTGACCCGGGTTGAGGACCGGACGACGAGGGCGTCGTAGTCGGGGAGGACGCGGCGGAGCTCGCCGGCGTCGAGGCCGCGGCGGACGGTGACCTCCCCCGCGGTCCGCAGGAGGTCGATGCCCTCGGGCGTGAGCTCGTCCGCGACGAGGATCTGATGGTGCGTCACGGAGGCTCCTCCGGAGGCCCCCGCAAGGGGGCGCCGGGCCGGATCGACCGGCATCACCACCGTCCGAAGGCCGGGTGGCCCGGCTTCACGGCGACGAAGATGCCGCGGCAGGTGGCCGTGACGCGCCCGCCGGCCTCGAGGCGGGCTTCGATGACGGCCCGGTCGTCAGAGGATTCGACGACCCGGGCGGCGAGGTGGACGGGACCCGATGTCGGCGTCGGGCGGAGGAGCTTCACGGCGTATTCCGCCGTGACGGTGCAGGGGGGCGAGGCGGCCCGGGACCGGACCATGAGCGCGTGGGCCGCAGTCCAGTTCGAGTGGCAGTCGAGCAGCGTGCCGATGATGCCGCCCGACAGGACGCCGGGGAAGGCCTCGTGGTGAGGCTCCGGCGTCCAGTCGGCGACGACCTCTCCGTCCGACGGAAGGCTCTTCACCCTGAGCCCGAGGAGGTTGGCCGGGCCGCAGCCGAAGCAGCGGCCCTCCGGGGCGTGGCGGTCCTGAAGGCTCGGTTCGGGCGTCATCAGCGTTGCGGCCGTCTCAGCGGGATTCGGGGCGTCCATCGGCCCTGAGGGCACGCATCTTGCCGGCGAGCCGGAACCCCTCGTCCGTGTGGACGAAGGACCAGAGGCTGAAACCGCCGAAGCTCACGTGGTAGAGGGCGACGGGTTTCTTCATGGCGCCGATCGCGGCGCGCTGGAGCCCCGTCCCCTCCTTGTCGTCGGCGCTCGTGATGCGCTTCACTTCGACGGTCGTCTGCTTCTTCTCGACGCGGTCCCTGAAGATCTTCGTGACCTGGGGAACGAGTTCCTCGGACATCTTCGCGTATTCGGCGGCGACCCGCGCGCCGACCTCGTCGCCGAAGACGTTCCGGAACCACTCGTCGGCCTTCGGGAGCACGAGGGCCTTCACCATCGTCTCGACCTTCGCCGTCTCGCCGGCCTGGGTCGCCGCCAGGATGTCCTGGATGAGCGTCTTGAGCGCATCGGCCGTATCGGGGGTCTTGTCCTGCGCCGGCGCGGCGCCCGCGGCGAGAGCTGCGATGAGCCCCGCGATCATGAGTCGCATGATTCACTCCTGTTCTCTGGCCGCCTCTGCCGGGGCGGCCGGTTACGAAGGATGCGGAAGCGGGCCGGCGGTCACACCGCCCAGCAGGTCCGTCCGCTCTGGCATGACTCGGGGGCCACTTCTGCGTTGTCGGGCCCCACGGGCGCGTGCGTCCGGAGGCACCAGAAGGCTGCCGTGTGGCATCGCGGATCTTCCTCGAGGAGGTCGCGCTCGATGACCGAGAGGTAGAGAGTCTTCGTCCGGAACGCTCCGCAGATGCCCGCCGGTACGCGGGACCGGTGCAGCACGGGCTCGGAACGGTCGGCGGGGAGGGCGTCGCTCGACATGCTTCTGTTCCTCACTCGAAGCGACACGCGGACAGCGCGCGTCGCGTGACGGCCTTGACGAGCTCCACCTTGTAGACGTTGTCGCGGAGCGGCGTCGCGCCTTCGGCGGCGAAGGCCGCCGCGGCCGCGATGGTCTCCTCCGCGAGCGGCTTCCCGACGAGCGCCTCCTCGACGCGCCGCAGACGCACCGGCACCGGCGAGACCGCCGTCAGAACGATGCGCGCGGCGGCGACCTTTCCGCCCTCGAGGGTCACCGCCGCGGCGCAGGCCGCGAGGGCCCAGTCGAAGGTGAGCTTCTCCCGGGCCTCGAAGTAGCTGCTGCGGGTCCCGGCGGCCGGCGCCGGGACGGTGACCCGTGTCAGGATGTCGCCGTCGCGGAGGATGCACTCCCGCGTCACGTCTTCCTCCGGCCGCACGAAGAAGCCGGAAAGAGGAACGGAGCGGGTCTCCTTCGCGGTGGCGATGTGGACCGTGGCGTCCAGGGCGAGGAGCGCAGGGGCGAGATTGCTCGGGTGGACGATGTTGCACGTCGCGTTGCCGAAGATGGCGTGGTACCGGTTCTCGCCGTCCACCGCGTAGCACATCTCTCCGCCCTTCTTGAGGCAGTGGAACGTGGCGTCGCGGAAGTACCAGCACCGCGGCCGCTGGCCGAGGTTTCCCCCGACCGTGCCGACGTTGCGGATCTGGGGGGTTGCGGCCTGGTCGGCGGCCTCGGCCACGGCGCGGAAGGGGCCGCGGAGACCCCGATGCGCGGCGACGGAGGCGAGGGTCGCGAGGGCGCCGATCGCGAGGGAACCGTCGGCCGCGAGGACGATGTCGGCGCCGAGGTCGCGGATGGCGCCGAGGTGGATCACCATGTCGGGACGGGCCGTTCCCTCCTTGAGCCGCCCGAGGAGGTCGGTGCCGCCGGCCTTGAGATCGACCCGCGCGCCGGAAGAGGCGAAGAGGCTCCGGGCGGCGGCGAGGCTCTCGGGCCGGGCGTACTTGAAGGCGTTCATCGGCCGCTCTCCTTGTTGGCCAGGGCCAGCAGCACGCGGTCGGGCGTGATGGGGAGTTCGAAGACGCGGGCGCCGATGGCGTTGCAGACGGCGTTGGCCACGGCCGCAGCCGTGGGGATGACGGTGGGCTCGCCGAGGCCGAGCACGCCTGTGCTGTTGATGCCGTTCGCGACGTCCGTGAGCACACAGTCGATCTCGGGCACGTCGAGGGAGCCCGCGATCTTGTAGAACTCCATGTCGGCGTTGACCATGCGCCCCGTCTGGCGGTCGAGGATGCGCTGCTCGTGGAGGGCGTAGGAGATCCCCTGGATCACGCCACCGAAGACCTGCGACTCGGCCGTCAGCGGGTCGATGATGCGTCCGGCGTCATGGACGGCGACGACCTTGACGACGCGGACCTGGCCGAGATCCGTGTCCACCTCCACCTCAACGAACTGCACGCCGCCGTTCTCTCCCGAGAAGCCCGGATAGCGGTCGCGCCGCCGCCGGCCCGTGGCGGAGATGACGTCGGTGCGGATGAGGCGGCACGCCTCGGCGAAGCTCATGACCTTTGCGGGGTCCGCCGTGGAAACGACCCGGCCGTCCCGGAGATCGAGCGTCTCCGCCGGGACGCCGAGCGCCTCCGCGGCCAGAGCGAGGAGCTCACGGCGGGCGAGCCAGGCGCCCTGGCGCGCGGCGGGCGTCACGGAGCCGATCGTCATGCTGCCGCCGCTTCCCGGACCCACGGGATCGCGGGTGTCGCCGAGGAAGACCTTCACGGCCGGAAGCGGAAGACCGAGTTCCTCCGCAACGACGAGGCCCATGACCGTTCGAGTACCGGTGCCGATGTCCTGGCAGCCGTTCCGGACCTCCACGGAGCCGTCGCGGGAGATGCGGACGATGACCTCGGCCGGAGGACCGCCCGGATTCCCCCAGCGCGTCGCGGCCATGCCGAGTCCGCGCCGGACGGGGCCTCGGGCCGGAGTGGCGGCGCGCCGATCCCAGCCGATACGCTCCGCGCCGATCCCGTACTGGACGCTGCGGATCGGGTGGTCGTCGTTCCGCCGCCGGAACTCGAGGGGGTCGAGGCCGGCGGCCTCGGCGGCCATGTCGATGATCGTCTCGAGGGCGAACGAGCCCTGAGGGTGCCCCGGAGCGCGCATGGCCGCGAGGGGACCCGCGTTCGTGAGGACCGCGAACTCCCGCTTGTCCACCTTTCCGAACCGGTAGATCATCGGGTTGCGCGCGCCGGCCCCGTTCCCGGCGATCCCGCCGGTGCCGAGGGTGCGGATCCGGTAGGCGCCGAGCTTCCCGTCCTCGCCGACGGCGAGCCGCATCTTCTGGACCGAGTCCGGCCGGTTGCCCGTCGATGTGTGCTCCTCGCGCCGGTCCAGCATGAGCTTCACGGGTCGGCCCGTCTTCTTCGAGAGGCGCGCCGCCCAGGCGATGGCCGCATCCGCGCCGAACTTGGATCCGAAGCCGCCGCCCATGTGCTCCGTGATGACCCGCACCGACGAGGCGGGGATGCCGAAGATCTCGGCCAGGTCGCCGCGCACGCCGAAGGTGGCCTGGGTGGAGGCCCAGACCGTGAGCGTGTCGCCCTCGAAGCTCGCCACGGCGCCGTGGGTCTCGAGGCAGGTGTGGGTCTGCACCTGCGTGCGGCAGACCGCTTCCACGGTGCGCGCGGCCCCCCGGAGGGCCTCCTCGACCTGTCGTTCCGTGTCGTCTCCGTCGCTGCGGTCCCGGGACATCTCCCGGACGTTGTCGGGGCGGTCCTGGAACACCGGGGGAGCGCCGGCGGCCATGGCGGCTTCCGTGCCGACGACGAAGGGAAGCACGTCGTACTCGACCCGGATCCTCTCGAGGGCGTCGCGAACGATGTCCTCGGTGTCGGCAGCGACCACCGCGACGAAATCCCAGGCGTAGCGGACCTCCTTCCCTGGGAAGATCTCCACGGCCCTGACGCCGGGCAGCGTCTCGGCCGCGGACGCATCGATCGAGCGGACCTTCGCGTGGGCGTGGGGGCAGCGGAGGAACTTCCCGTGGAGCAGGCCCTTCGGGCGGATGTCGCTCGCGAACTTCGCCCGTCCCGTCACCTTGAGCACGGCATCCACGCGGGAGTGGGGCCTGCCGGCGGTCCGGAGCGTGTCGTCGAGGTGCCACGGCACGGGCTCGTCCGCCGGCACCTTCGCCTCGACGATCTTCTCATGGCCCGGGAACCCGAGCCGCAGCTTCACGGTCCTGTCGTCGGCGGCCATGGCCTACTTCCTTCCCGTCCGCGCGGCCTCGTCGATGGCGCGGAAGATGCCCACGTAGCTGCCGCAGCGGCAGATGTTGCCTGCGATGCCCGCGCGGATCTCCGCGCCGGAGGGTGCGGGGTTGCTCGCGAGGAGCGCCGTGCCAGCCATGACCATCCCCGATGTGCAGTAGCCGCACTGCAGGGCGTCGTGTTTCACGAAGGCCTCCTGGAGCGGCGTCAGCGAGCCGTCCTTCGAGAGCCCCTCGATCGTCGTGATCGCGCGTCCCTCGGCGTCGAGCGCAAGCATCATGCACGAGCAGACCGGCTGTCCGTCCACGAGGACCGTGCAGGCGCCGCAGGATCCGCGGTCGCAGACCTGCTTCGCGCCCGTGAGATCGAGACGGTCCCGGAGGACGTCGAGGAGCGTGGCCCGGGGCTCCGCCTCGATCCTGGTCTCGACGCCGTTCACGCGGAGCGTGACGGGGGTCGCGCCGGGTCCGGCCACCGCGGGCGCTCCGTCCCGTGCCGCTCCCGCCGCCGCGGCGGGGGCCACGATGCCGCCGGCGATGACGGCGCCCGTGCCCTTCAGGAATGCGCGGCGGCTGAAATCGGCCCGCCGGTCGTCGGTCGCGTCGGAATCGGCCATGGGAGGGGTCCTTCCGTCTCGGGATCCGGGCGTGCGCGGGATCCACCGGGCACCGCCCGGGATGCCGCCACTATACCATCCCGCGCAGGGCGCCGGAGGTCGCGGACCGCCGGTGCGACGGACCCGCGCGCGAAATTCCACAGAAGGGTCGAACCCGCGGCCGAAGGATGTCATGATCCCCTTTCACCCCTCTGCCGCGGATCCCGCAGAACGCCGGCCCCTTGATCCCGATCCTCGCCGCATGCGTCGCCGCCCTCGCCGAGGCCGCCTCCGCGGGCGGGGTCTCCGTGATCACGCGCATCCTCGACTCCGTCTTCGATCCGGCCTGGAACATCGCCAACCGCGGCGTCATCTGGTCGGCCATCGTCGGGACCCTGTTCCTCGCGGGATTCGGCCTTCCCATTCCCGAGGACATCCCCCTCACGCTGGCCGGTTTCACGACCCACAAGCAGGCCGGGGACAGGATCGTCCTCGCGGACCTCGTCCTCACCTACATCCTCGTCGTGATCCCGATCCTCCTCGGCGACATCGGGGCGTGGACGCTGGGCCGCCGCTTCGGCCTCGAGATCCGGGACCGCCTGCCCTTCCTCCGGCGGGTCATCACGGAGCCGCGTCTCGCCCGCGTGCGCTGCTGGTTCCGCGACTACGGGAACTTCACGGTCTTCCTCGGACGCCAGGTCGCGGGCGTGCGCTTCGTGACCTTCTTCTCGGCGGGCGCCGTCCGCATGCCGCTCTCCCGTTTCATCTTCTTCGACTTCCTCGGCTGCCTCGTCAGCGTGCCCTGCTGGCTGCTCCTCGGGTGCCTCGCGTCCTGGAAGGGCCGGGAGTGGCTCAAGGGGGCGACGACCGCCGTGGGAAGCGGCTTCGCGCTGGGGGCGGTCGGCGTGTTCGTGCTCTTCTACGCGACCGTGAAGCTGCGCGCCCGGCGCCGCCGCGCGGCGAGGGCCGCCGCCCCGGGCGCAGCGCCCGTTCCCGGCATGGCGCTCCCGGACACCTGAGCGCCGGAGTGAGAGCGCCGGGCCGGCGCCGTCAGGGGAAGACGATCGTTGCCGCGGGCGAAAGGGCGTAGAGGAGAGGCAGCTCCAGCGTCAGGACGGCCGCTTGGCCGCACAGCGCGATGCCCGACAGGGACGCCGTGAAAGGGAGGGCCCAGCTCTCGGTGGCGAGTCCGCCGCCGTCGAGGATTCCGGTGCGCGCCGTGACCGTGACGATGTCGTCGATGGTGAGATCGATCGCGGCGCCGCCCGTCACCGCCGTGGGGCTGTGGCCCGCCGAGAGGAGCAACTGAGGCGGGCCATCGAGGGGCGTTGAGGCATCGTCTCGTCGCGATCGAAGATCTGTGGATGCCCGAGTCGCTATCCCGACGTCCATATCAGTCATGACTGCAGGGGTTTGCATCCCGAGTCCGGCCCTTGACGTCATTCCGGACCAGATGGCTTCGGTCAGCCCGGAGAGTCTGGCGGAGCGAAGTCCTTGACAGAGCGGGCCCTTGAGACGAGAATCCCGTCGCCTGCCGCGCGAGGTCTCCATGGGAGAAGGTGACGTGTCCAACAGGCTGCGTGCGCTCTGCGGTCTTGGCTTCGCGTTGCTCTTATCCGTCAGTGTCAGTTGGCTCGCTTTAGGGAACAGGACCGAGCGGACGATGTCGATGCCCCCGCTGCGCGTCAGCGCAACCCTGGGCACCGTGAGCATGGATGGAGGCTCGGAAGCCGGCACATTCGAGTACTCCGGCGTTCCGTATGGCGTGGGCAACTACCCTTCGATTATCGGCACACTGCTGAACAAGCTGGGCAAGAACGTAACGGACATGACCTTCCGAGTTGCCGACCCGAGCCCGCCCGGGACGAACCTTCCTGCGCTCGTCGGTGGAAGCGTGAAGCCCCCGGGTGCGCAGGACCCGATCGTTGGTACATCGAATGGGGGCAACAACTCGCTGAGGGTCGGACTGGGAGACCATCCCATCGGGCATGACGAAAGCGGATCATGTGCCCTGAATCTGAATGCGCCTGCAGATGATCCGTGCACGACGTTCAAGGTCTATATGACGCCTTCCGTGAATGCGAAGGTCTACGAGGGAGATGTGGACGTATTCGAGGTCTTCTCCTTCAGCGGGAACGGACCATTCGAGGTGTCGAGAGAGTTCAGGGTCCAAGGTGATTCTGGTGCGCTGGCCAAAGTTCAGAACCTGAATCAAGAGGACAGCCCGGACCTGATCCAAGTTCAGGGGACCTACTCATTCGGCACTCCTTCGAACGCCATAACGAACGTCTATGTCTTGAATGCAGCGGATGAGGTCGTTTCGGGGGCAATCGCGACCATAACGGGCGCAGGGCAGTTCACGATAAGCAATCTTGCGCTTGGCGCAGGCCAATACTATTCGATCGTCCTGAGGTTCGAGGTTGTGCCGCTTGGCAATACCGCTCTTGAGCTCGTGGCCACCTTCGCGCAGTAGTTGACTCGTGAAGGTCGTGGCGTGTTGCCGTTCGGAGGGCGGTCCGCGTTGTGGGGCCCGTCGAGCGCCGAGACGCCCGATCCGGGAACTCCGGTGGTTCCGAAGTGCCAGACGGCGGTCCCCGCGCGGGGGATTTCGAGGGGATCGAGCCCGTGACGCTGCCGCCGTCGGTGATGAGCGTGCTCCCGTCCGCGAGGCGCTCGACCTCGTGGACGAGGACGGAGATCGCCTGGGCCGGAGGTGGAGGCGCGGGGGTCAGGAGGAGGCAGATGACGGCGGCGAGGACGGTCGTCGGTCGCATGGGGTGACTCCGGGGCCTTGAATCCGGCGGCCGTACCGTGGTTCCTCGCACCGCGGCCGCGACGGGATCCGGGGTTCCCTCCGCGCGTTGCGCCGGCCCTCCGAACTTGGGCGGAACCCGGACGGGCGCATAATCGCCTTTTCTGCCGGCAGGACGGTGGAATCGGAGCGGCCGGGGGACGTCCTGTCCCCGGGAGGAACTCCCATGGGTCAGCGCGGGATGGATGGCGCATCCGGGCCGGGTCGGCCGCTCCGGATCTTCGCCGGCCTCCTGCAGCGGGCCCTCCGCGATCCCCACGCGCGCTTCTTCGCGCTGGCGGCCACGGCCGGCGTCGTGGCGGCGGCGGCCAGCTTCGCCGTGCGCGTCGTCCTCGCCGAAGTGACCCGGGCCTTCTACGGCCGCGCGACCCACGTTCCGGATCCGCCTCTTCCGATGCTCCAGTGGCTGCTCGCTCCGGCGGCCGGAGCCTTCCTGGCCGCGGTGACGACCCGGATCCTCTTCCGTGCGGCGCGCCCCAAGGCCGCCATGCCCGAGATCATGGAGGCCGTTTCCCTCGGGCGGGGACGGCTGTCCCTCCGCCCCGCGGTCTTCCGATCGCTCGCCTCCGTCGTCGCCATCGGCTCCGGCAGCTCGCTCGGGCGGGAGGGCGCGATCATCCACACTTCCGCCTCTGCGGCATCGCGGCTCGGGCTCGCGGGGCGGCTCTCCGAGGATCAGCTCCGGATCCTCGTGGCCGCGGGCGCGGCGGCGGGCATGGCCGCGGCCTACCGGACGCCCATCGCCGGCACGCTCTTCGTCCTCGAGATCATCGCGGGCACCTTCGCGGCCCGGGTCCTCGGACCCGTCATCGTCGCCTCGGTCACGGCCACGATCGTCTCGACCCTCCTTCACGGCGAAGCCCTGGCGGATCCGGTCTACGGCGTTCCGCGGTTCCAGATCGTCTCTTTCGCCGAGCTCGTGCCGCACGTGGCGATCGGACCCGTGGCGGCGTTCGTCGGCTGCGGATTCCTCCTCCTCCTCCGCGTCGCGACGGCGGCCGTCCGGCGGATCCGCCTGCCCGGTCTCCTCGTCCAGACCGCGGGAGGGCTCCTTCTCGGCGCCGTCGCCCTCCGGATGCCCTGGGTGCTCGGCAACGGGTTCGAGGCCACGCGGAGCACGCTCAACGCCCACCACGCGCCCGACGTCCTCGTTCTCCTGTTCGCCGCGAAGCTTGCGGCCACGGTCATCAGCGCGTCCACGGGCGGCATCGGCGGCGTGTTCACGCCGACGCTGCTCCTCGGCGCCACGCTCGGCGGCCTCGTCGGATTCGGTGTCCGGGCCGTGGCGCCCATGCCCGTCGGCGACAGCGGCGCCTACGCGCTCGTGGGGATGGGTGCGATGCTCGCGGCCACGACCCACGCGCCGCTGATGTCCTCCATGATGATCTTCGAGCTCACGCACGACTACGAGATCATCGTGCCCCTCCTGCTCGCGTGCAGCCTCGCGGCCGCCGTCTCGAGACGACTGCTGCCCGGCTCCGTCTACACGGAGGAGTTCCGCCGCCGCGGCATCCCGTGGGAATCGGGCGCGGGAGAGCGCGCCCTCCGGTCCATCAAGGTCGCGGACATCGTCCGGCCTGCGGCCGCCCAGATCTCGCCCGGCACGCCCCTCGTGGACATCGCCCGCCTCTTCCTCACGACGCGCATCGACCTCGTCTCCGTGGTCGGAGCCCGGGGGGAGCTCCGCGGCATGGTCGACCTCCACGCGATCAAGGAGCACCTCGAGGGCGGCGCCGACATCGGCCATCTCGTGGTGGCCGAGGATCTCATGGAGAAACCTTCCGCCTTCGTGACGCCCGGAGACGATCTCGTCGAGGCGAGCGAGAGATTCTGGCTCGAAGCGCACGAGGTCATTCCCGTGGTGTCCTCGGCCACCGACCCGACCTTCCGGGGCATCGTCTCGCGGCGCGATCTGCTCGGGGCCATGGACCGCGAGGCCCTGAAGCGCGACGCGGCGCTCTTCGGATCCCGCCCTCCCGCCGCCAGCGGCATCGACGAGGCTTTCGAGCTGCCGGCGGAGTACCGCGTCGAGGCGTGCGCAGCGCCCGCTGCGGCGCTCGGCCGTCCCTTCGGGGCCTTCGACCTCCGCCGGCGCTTCCAAGTGAACCTCGTCGCCGTCACGCGCCGCTCGGAGGGTCGGGAGGAACGCTTCGTGCCGGAGCCGGAGTACGTCGCCCGGCCCGGCGACGGGTGGATCCTCCTCGGTTCGTCGGCCGACATCGAGGCCTTCCTCCGGGCCGTCCACACGGAGAGCGACCCGCGCGGAGGGCCGGAGACATCGGCTCCCTGACGCGGCGGCGATCCCGCAGGCTCCGGCTCGCGGGAGCCGGATCCGCGCGCGCAGCGAGGTCCGGCGACGCACCATGCGCCGGCGGCGTCAGGGACTGGCCCGGTCCGCCGCGGGGGGGTATGATCGCAGCCGGGGCCCGGGATCGCGGACGCGCAGGACGCCGGGGAACCCGCCACTCTGCCGACAGGTGACGCTCATGCCGAGAGACCTTTCCGAAACGTGGATGTGGCAGCGGGCCTGGTCGCTCCTCGAGGAGGTGGACCGGCTGCAGAGGCAGTTCTTCCACATCGCGGGTGCGGCTCGGCGGAGACCCTCGTGGGAGCCGCCGGCCGACGTCTTCGAGACCGCGGGGGAGGTCATCGTCCTCGTGGCGCTCCCCGGCGTGGACCCGTCCCACGTGGAGGTCGAATTCGACGAGGCTTCGCTCGTGGTGTCCGGAGTGCGCCGGGCGCCCGTGACGCGGAAGGACGTCTCCGTCGCGAGGATGGAGATCCCCCACGGACGGTTCGAACGGACGATCCCGCTTCCCGCGCCGTGCGCGGTCATCCAGCGCCGCGACATGGATCACGGCTGCCTGCTCATCCGGCTCCGGAAGAAGGGCGCCTGACCCGTGGCGCGACAGGCGCGGAAGACGGGAAAGGGCCGGAACGCGGCGGGCCCGCGCCGGACGTCCGGACGGCCGCCGGCCCGGAGGGTGACGCGGAAAGCCGGTGGCGCTCCCGGGGAGCGGACGCCGAGGGATCCGGCCCGTCCCTCCGCGGCGCGGAATCCGCGTCTTCCGGACCCGATGATCATCCTCGCCGTCCGGCAGATCGTCCTCTTTCCCGGCATGGTCCTGCCCATCGGCGTCGGCCGGCAGCGCTCCTCGGAGGCGCTCAAGGCCGCCCTCAAGGCCCAGAGCCCCATCGGCATCCTCCTCCAGAAGGACGCCGAGAACGACGACCCCGCTCCTGCGGATCTCTATCGCGTCGGAACGCTGGCGGAGATCGTCCGCTACATCTCGGCCCAGGATGGCACGCACCACATCATCGTGCAGGGCCAGCAGCGCTTCCGCGTGAGGGAATTCGTCGAGGGGCTTCCGTACATCGCGGCCCGGATCGAGCCCATCGAGGAGACGAGCGAGGTCGAGGCGCGGTCCACCGGTGTCGAGGCGAGGTTCCTCAATCTGAAGCAACTCGCCCTCGACGCCATCGAGCTGCTCCCGGAGCGGGCCGAAGGGCTCGACGCCGCCGTGAAGGCCGCGACCTCGCCGTCCATGCTCACGGACATGACGGCGACGTTCATGGATCTCCGGCAGGAGGAGAAGCAGGAGATCCTGGAGACCGTCGATCTCGTCGAGCGGATGGACAAGGTGACCGAGAAGCTCAGGCGCCTCACGGAGGTTCTCAAGCTCTCGCGGGACATCCGCCAGAGCACCAAGGGGACCATGGACAAGGCGCAGCGGGAGTACTACCTCCGCGAACAGCTCAAGACGATCCAGAAGGAGCTCGGCGAGGATCGACCCTCGGAGATGCAGGACCTGACCCGCGCCGTGGGCGAGGCCGGCATGCCGCCGGAGGTGGAGAAGGAGGCGCGGAAGGAACTGGCGCGCCTCGAGCGCATGTCCGACGCCTCGGCGGAGTACAGCGTCACGCGGACGTACATCGACTGGCTCATCGAACTGCCCTGGAACCGCCTGACGCCCGATTCCCTCGACATCGTGGCGGCGCGGAAGATCCTCGACGAGGACCACTGGGGGCTCGAGAAGGTCAAGAAGCGGATCGTCGAGTTCCTCGCCGTGCGCAAGCTCAACCCCGAGGGGAAGAGCCCGATCCTCTGCCTCACGGGGCCGCCCGGCGTCGGGAAGACCTCCCTCGGCCTGAGCATCGCGCGCGCCATGGGGCGGAAGTTCGTCCGGGTGAGCCTCGGCGGCGTCCACGATGAGGCCGAGATCCGGGGGCATCGCCGCACCTACGTGGGCGCGCTCCCGGGCAACATCATCCAGGGCATCCGGAAGGCCGGAACCCGCAATCCCGTCTTCATGCTCGACGAGATGGACAAGCTCTCGGCGAGCTTCCAGGGAGATCCGTCCTCGGCGCTTCTCGAAGTCCTCGACCCCGAGCAGAACGCCACCTTCCGCGACAACTATCTCGGCGTGCCCTTCGACCTCTCGCGGGTCATGTTCATCGGCACGGCCAACGTCATCGACAACGTTCCGGGCGCGCTCAGGGACCGCTGCGAGATCATCGAGCTCTCCGGATACACCGAGGAGGAGAAGATCGAGATCGCCCGTCGCTACCTCACGGCGAGACAGCTCGCCGCCAACGGTCTCAGTCCCGAGGCGATCACGCTCGCGGACGGGGCGCTCCTCGAGGTCATCCGCCACTACACGCGGGAGGCCGGCTGCCGCAGTCTCGAGCGGGAGATCGGCGCGATCCTCCGTCGCGTGGCGACCCATGTCGCCACCGGGGAGCTCAAGACGGCGCGGATCGACGCCGGCGACGTCGGGGCCATCCTCGGCCCGAGGAAGTTCGAGAGCGAGCTGGCTCAGCGCACCAGCGTGCCGGGCGTGGCGACGGGGCTCGCCTGGACGCCCGTGGGCGGCGAGATCCTCTTCGTCGAGTCCACCCGGATGCCGGGCAAGGGCGATCTCATCCTTACGGGCCAGCTCGGGGATGTCATGAAGGAGAGCGCCCGAGCCTCGCTGAGCCTCCTCAAGTCGCGCAGCGCCGAGCTCGGAGTCCCGGGGGAGAGCCTCGAGCGGACGGATATCCACATCCACGTGCCCTCGGGCGCCATCCCGAAGGATGGCCCGAGCGCCGGCGTCACGATGTTCGTCTCCCTCGTCTCGCTCTTCGTGCGGCGCACCGTCCGGAGCGATATCGCCATGACGGGAGAGGTGAGCCTGAGGGGGCTCGTCCTGCAGGTCGGCGGCATCAAGGAGAAGGTCCTCGCGGCCTACCGTGCGGGCATCCGGACCCTGCTCCTGCCCGCCCGCAACCGGAAGGACCTCGAGGACATCCCCCCCCACGTCCGGGAGGCCGTGACGTTCGTCTGGCTCGAGACCGTCGACGATGCGCTGCGCGTCGTGTTCGATCCGGTGACCGCGGAGGCCGGCGCGGGAGGGTGACCGGCTCCGGGGCCGCCGCGGACCGGGGCGCCGCCCGTCAGAACGTCACGGATGCTGCATTCGTAAACGAGACCGTGGCCGTGAGGGGGTCGAGTCCCTTCTGCGCGACGCCCTGGACGTGGAACGTGAGGCCTGCGAAGGCGGGATTGTTGGCCACGGGGAACGAGAGCACGAGGGGAGTCGCGTCGGGGAGGACTCCCGTCGCGAGGACGGCCCACGGCGCGGCGAGATCGAGGAACAGGCCGAAGGAGACGCCGGGGACCGGGATCGGGGCGCCGAGGACGCCGGTGCCGGCGGCCACGACACAGGGGCCCGGGCCGCCCGTGTTGAGACGGACGTCCGCGCTGCCGCCGAGACCCGTCGTCGTGACGCGGAGCGTCGGAAGGAACTCGGCGGCGCCCCCGGCCGTGACGGAGCCGAGGGCATTCTGCAAGGTGACGTTGGCGAACCGCGGCACGCCGGCCTGAGTCGTCACGGTGATCGTGTCGAAGGACTCCGATGCGACGGCGGCGGGGACGCCATCGAAGAGGACGGTGTTCGGCGCCGTGAAGAAGGACCCCCGGATCGTGACGATCCCCGCCACGGCCGCATCCGTCGCCGAGACGCCCGTGATCGGCGGACCGGCGTCCCGGATCGGCGTGAGCACGTTGGCGGTGTTCCGGAGGTCATGCTTGTACTTCGGCCACGGAACGTCGTCGGCGAGGTGGTTTCCGCTCCCGAAGAGCGCCACGAGGAACCCCCCGTTGGATCCCGTCACGACGGCTCCGTCGTTCAGGATCGTCGGACCACCGATTCCGCCCAGGGAAGCGCCGGCAGGGAGCATGTACGACCAGAGCAGGGTTCCGCCGGAGGAACGGCACTGGAGAAGCCCCACGGAGGTCGTGGCGTAGATGTTGCCGAGATCATCGAGCGCGGGACAGCCGAAGGCGAAGCCCCCCGGCACGGGGTGAGACCAGAGGAGCTGGCCCGAGGGCGTGCCGTCGTCCTCGATGGCGAAGATCCGTCCCTGACCGCCCTGGCCGATGTCGATGTTCTGGGTTCCCGTGTAGAGCACTTTGCGGCCCGTGGCGGGGTTGCGCCCGATGGCGATGCCGCACCAGGAGGGCGCGCCGAGGCTGCGCTGGAAGACGACCGTCCCGTCGAAGGCGGCGAAGCCATAGAGGTTCCCGTCCCGGCACGTCGTGTACACGACACCATCGGCGCAGCTCACGGGACTGCCGAAATCCCCCGCCGCGTGGAACGGCGGCCACGCGAGCGCCGGCGTCGTGCCGCCCGGAGGCGGATCGTCGGGCGTCAGAGCGTAGAAGACGCCGGGCCAGATGCCGGAGGGCCCGGGTGCGGGCCATCCGGAGAGATCCTCGACGCCGAAGAAGATGCGGCCGGTCTCGTCGACGGCTCCCGGCGTCGCGGCCCATCCCTCGACGAACATGTCGACGATCATCTGACCGGTCGTGGCGTCGAAGCTGTGGTACTTCCTGCCCGCGAAGGGGTTCGGCGACGCGGGGCTCGACACGAGACCGAGGTAGACGCGGTTGTTGCGGCCGAGGATCGGCGATGTGTCGGCTCCATTCTGGAGCTGAGTCTGCCAGACAGGGGCCAGGGTGTCGGCCCGGAATGCCGCCGCGTACTTCTGGCCGGCGAGCCCGCCGGCCATGGGGCCGGCCAGCGTGTTGATGTAGAGGATGCCGTTGTCGCCAAGGGCCGCCGAATGCTCGACGAGGCCTGGAGCCGGCGCCGCGGCGAGGATCGCCCCGTCGGACCCGCGGATGCGGTAGAGGATGCCGCCGAAGCGGTGCGTGGCGTAGTAGATCGTTCCGTCCGGCGCCACCGTCGGATTGCCCCACCCCTCGCCCGTGATGGGCGTCATCCACTTCACGGTTCCGGGGGTCTGGGCGGCGGCAACTTCGAGGAGAATCGCGAGGAGGAGGATGGCAGTCCGCATACTGGTGACCTCGTAGACGCGGTTCATCTCAAACCCCTGTTGCCACGCCGTGTTCCGAGCGCCCGAAGAAGGGACGCCGAGCGACCTTCCGTTCGCGGGGGCCTCCCGTGCCGCCCGCAACGCTGCTCTTTCGTAATCGCGCCTTCGCGACGTCTATGACCCTTGACCAGGAACCGTTCGCGCCGCGAACCGACGTGCGGCGCGCGGGGCAACCGTCGGTGAGGGAGCGGAGCTGTTCCATGAACCGCGTCGTCTGGCTGAGGCGTCTCATTGCCGTTCTCGGGCTTGTCTGCGTCGCTTCCGGGGTTCGGGCCCAGAGGGGTCGGGACATCGGCCCCATGCCGGCCGGGAGGCGGCCGGAGGGGCGCCGCGTCGCGCTGGTCATCGGCGTCAACCGGTACAACCAGTCGGAAGCGCTGCCGCCGCTCATGTTCGCCGAGAAGGACGCCCGCGATCTCGCCGAGCGTCTGACGGCCGCGGACTTCCTCGTCCGCCGCATGACGGCGGACGCCGAGGGCATGCAGCCCCTCACGGCGGCCATGATTCGGGACGAGATCGTCAAGCTCGCGACGAGCACCGGGCGGGAGGACACGATCCTCGTCTACTTCTCGGGGCACGGCTTCGCCAGCGGCGAGGCAGGAGGCACCCGGAACTGGATCTGTCCGATCGCCACCGATCCCGGGAATCTCCCGGCCACGGCCATCTCGCTCGAGGAGATCTCCGACATCCTCTCGAGTCGGGATTGCGCCGCACCTCGGAAGCTCCTCTGGGTCGACGCCTGCCGGAGCCAGCCGGGGGCCCGCGGATCGCTCCTCCGGGGCTTCGAACGGCTCGAACTGGCCGCCTCGCCGGGAATCGGCCACCTCTATTCCACGGCACCCGGGTCACGTTCCTTCGAGCCCTCGGCGGGACTCCTCGACGACGGGCGCCGGGAGATCCGAAACGGGATCTTCACGCACTATCTGCTCGCGGGTCTCGCGGGCGAGGCCGAGGCCAACGGCGACGGCTGCGTCACGTTCCGCGAGCTCGGACTCTTCGTCGGCGAGAAGATGCGCGCCTTCGCCCTCGATCACCCGAACTTCCAGCAGCGGCCGTTCGAACGATGGGACGGGCCCTCGGACAGCGACGTGCTCCTCGTGACCCTCGGCCCGCCTGCGCCAGGTCGGACCACCCATCCGGCGGCGGGTGACCGGACACCAGGCGCCCCGGCGGCGCCGGCGTCCGACGGCCGTCCGGTTTCCGCGCCGGGCGCATCGCCCATGACGATAGAGGACTACCTGGCGAAGGCCTGCGTCATCCTCGACCGGCTCAAGGGCTCCCGCCTCTACAGCGCCTGGATCGCTCTCGTCCGGGATCTCGATCAGGGCAACATGGCCGCCGCTCGGGCCCTGCCGGGCCGCCGGGAGGGGGACTGCCACTGGAACCGCGCCTGGATCGAGCACAATGCGCGGCTCAGGAACCCGAGGGAACAGGCGAAGCTCGAGGCCGCGGAGGCTCTCCACGCGCTCTTCGAGTCCTGGTGGGCGTCCGGAGGCCGTGAGCTCGTCATGGCGGCGGAGCAGCGTCGTCCTGTGATCTCGGGGAGCGGCATGACGCTCGATGCCTTCCTCGCCGAGGCGAACGTCTACGTCGCCCGGCTCAAGGGCAGTCGTGTGTACAGCCTCTGGAGGACCCGTCTCCGCGAACTCGCGAACGACGATCCGCGGACGTTTCGCGGACTCCCCGGGAACCGGCAGCCCGGAGCCATCTGGGGCGCCGCGCTCCTCGAGCACGGCGCGAGGCTCGAGAAGGTCCAGAAGTACCGGGAGGCGGCGGAAGCTCTGCATCGCCTCTTCGACACCTGGTGGGCATCGGGAGGGCAGAGCCAGGTCGCGCGCTGAGGATCCGGAGAACGCTACGACGACCGCCGGCCCGGCATCCAGGCGGCGTCGAGGTCCCGGACGGCCGCGCCCATGGCGCGGCCGAGGCGCTGCGGCTCCCGCCGGAGCGCCGGATCCGAGAGGAGCGCGGCGGCCAGGAAGGGCAGGGCGACGGTCACGTCGGTCCGGAGATAGACGCTCCGCGACTCCACGCACTCGATCGATGTCTTCCCCCAGGTGTGCCCCTCGCCCGCCGTGCAGGGGGAAAGGGCGCCGTTGTCCGCGACATCGACGCAGATCTGCACGTCGATGTCGAAGCCCCGGGCCTCCACCCCGAGGATCTGGGACAGGAGCGGTTCGCCCTGCAGCGTGTAGTTCTTGGGCACGCCGCCACCGAGGATCCAGATCGAGGCCTGGCCCCCGTCGCGACGCGCCCGGTGCTGGAGCGCCGCCATCGTGTAGACGTCTCCCGCGGCGTCGAGGCGGAACCGGAAGCCCCGCGGGTCCTCCCGGGCGAGCTTCACGACGTTCAGGAAGATGCTTCCGTCCTGGGGTGCTCCGACGAACACGGGGACCTCGTGGTGGAAGCACGTGGACAGGAGCGACCGGTGCGTGATCCGGCGCTCGTCCTCGATCCTGGCCACGACGCGGCCGAGCTCGTGATGGAGCTCCGGGGTCGTCATGGAGCGCTGGAAGGGCCGCGTCTTCAGGACTTCGCAGAAGAACCGGTCCGTGTCGAGGAGGACATCCTCGTCGAAACCCACGTCGTAGATCCGGATGACCCCGCGGCGCCGGTACTCCCGGTCGTCTCCGTGGGGATTCACTTCCCGCAGGGCGAATCCGAGGGTCCGGTGGAGGTCGTGGTAGAGGTTCGCCCCGGTCGTCGTGAGGCATGAGACGGCGCCGGACTCGACGAGCGGGATGATCGCGGACTGGTGGAGCCCCGCCGGCGTCATGGCGCCGCTCAGCGTCAGGAAGACCGTGTGGTTCTCGAGGAGGCTCTGGCGCATGAGGCGGTGCGCCTCCCGCACGCCGCGGCCGGCGAAGGCCGGGAAGCAGGATTCCACCACGGCGCGCACGGATTCGGCTCCCGTGATGCGCGGGGGATCCACGGTGCGGGGCGACGGACGCGGGGCCCGCGAACTGCGCTTCGGCTTCCTCGTCATGCGACGTGACTCCTCCGGGGCGCGACGATATGCCTGCCGTCCCCCCGTCGCAACCGGCGTCAGACGCGGATGGCGAGGGTGCCCCGGGTCACGCCGAACTGCTCGTGCGCCGCGACGCGGCCGAGGAGCTCGCCGGGCGTGATGCGGCCGGCGGCGAGGCCCGACCAGGCGCCGAGCACCGCCGCCGTCTCCGCGGCGTCCTCGCGGACGAGCTCGACCCTGAGGCGTCGGACGCCCCGCTCGATGAGACGTGGCGCGAGGTGTGCCGCGCACTGGGCGCGGCCGTGGAAGATCGTGTTCCGGCAGCCCACGTCCACGATGACGGGGTGGACGACACCCGTGTGGTCCCGGAGCCCCACTTCGTGGGCTTCGCAGGGGCGGCCGCACGTCCTGTGATCCCGGCCCGACGAGAGGATGTGTGCGTAGACGCAGTGCTCCGTGTGGAACGCCGGGATGTGGTGGTGCACGGTCACGGCGATGCGATGGGGCGGGACGTGGTCGAGGAGCGCGAGGAGCTGGGCCTCATCGAGATCGTGGGCCGCCGTGACCGTGTCGAGCCCCCGCGAGAGGAGATGGAGGGCCGTGATCGAGTTCGTGACGTTGAGGGAGAAGTCGCCGTGGACCACGGGACGTCCGTCGGGTCGCGGGCAGCCGGCGAAATGCATGAAGGCTCCCCAGTGGCGCACGAGGACGCCGTCGGGGGCGAGCGCGGCGATGCGGCTGTCGTATCCCTCCTCTCCGGGCTTCTGGACGCGGACCGTGGCCACGACGACCGTGGCGCCCCGGCTCCGGGCCAACGCCACGGCGCGGCCGAGTCCGACCATCTCCATCCAGTCGAGCTCGACCTCGCGGAAACCGAGATCGAGGGCCGCCGCGAGCTGCGCTCCGGTGCGGCAGAGCGGCACGACGGCGGTGGCGGACGGAGGCGGCGCTTCGTGCCGGACGGCGGCGAAGAGCCGGGCGCGGAGCGCCGGCGCCGTGGGGCCCTCTCCGGCGGGCTGTGGCGAGCGGTGGACGAGGGCTTCGAGCTCCGCCACGATCCGTCGCCGCAGGTCCTTGAGCTCCGACACCGGAACGAAGAGCCCCTCGGCAAGACGGTCCTTCGCGAGGGATGCGAGGCGGAACGGCGTGCCCCCGAAAGCGCCGAGCTTCCCGGCCAGGAGCGGGTGGTCGAGGCCGGCTCCGCGGGCGAGGGCGAGAGATTCAGATGTCGTGGCCGTGGCCGAGCCGGCCCGGCACGTGGCCGTCACGGTGAGCGGCGCTCCGGCGTCGCCTGACACCGTCAGGTGGACGTCCATGCGTCCCTCGCGGGGCTCCGACCGGAGGAGGCTCCGCACGCGCCGGCTCACGGCAGGATCCTGCGTCGCGGACACGGCGGCGCCGGGCCGCACCCGGGCGAGATCCGGTCCCGGCGCGCCGAAGCCGAGGCGCCAGAGGGCGCCTTCCCGCGTCGCGCGGAAGATCGGTCCCCCGGGGGCCTCGTGCTCGGCCGACGATCCGTCGTCGAGGACGATTCCGAGTCCGGGCCGGGGCTCCGGCGGCGCGGGCTCCGGGCCGGGCCGTGCCGGGGGCGCCGCAGGCCGCAGCAGGACATCCCGGCCCTCCACCGAGACGACGTGGCCGAGGAGAAGGCCCCGGTGGGCCGGCGAGAGTCCGTCCACGAGGGACTGGTGGTCCGCTCCGCCGAGGAATCCCGTCGTGAACCCACGGGAGTAGGAAAGGGCCATGTCCCGCGCGGCCTCGGCGAAGCGCGCGGTCGCCTCGTGTTCCGCTCGCCCGGCTGCCAGATCGTCGAGGAGTTGCCTGTATCCGGCGGTGGCCGTGGCGACGTACTGCGCGTTCTTCTGCCGTCCTTCGATCTTGAAGGCGCGGACGCCGAGGCGCAGGAGCTCCGGGACCGCGCCCGCGCCCGCCAGATCCCCGGGACTGAGGAGGTGGGGTGCACCCTCTGCATTCCGGACATCGCCGTCCACGACGGGATCCCAGGGCATGCGGCAGGATTGGGCGCACTGGCCGCGATTGGCGGAGCGGCCCCCGGCGGCCTCGCTCGTCAGGCACTGTCCGCTCCAGGAGACGCAGAGCGCGCCATGGACGAAGACCTCGAGCTCGAGATCCGTCTGGCCGGCGAGCCTCGCGATCTCCGCGACACTGAGCTCCCGGGGCAGCACGACCCGGACGACGCCGAGGCTCCGGGCGAACGCCGCCCCTTCGGCGCTCGACACCGTCATCTGCGTGCTTCCGTGGATTGCGAGGGCGGGAGCCGCCGCCGACGCGAGGAGGGCGACGGCGGGATCCTGGACGAGGATAGCGTCCACGCCGGCTTCCGCCGCGGCTCGAATCGCCACCTCGACGGCTTCGAGCTCGGGTTCGAAGACGAGGGTGTTGAGCGCGAGGAAGGCGCGGACGCCACGGGCGTGAATCGAACGGACCGTGTCCCCGAGCTGTTCGAGGCGGAAATTGGAGGCCCTGGCTCGGGCGTTGAATCCCTCCTCGAGGCCGAAGTAGACGGCGTCGGCGCCGCCGGCGAGGGCGGCCGCGAGGGCCTCCGGGCATCCGGCCGGGGCCAGAAGCTCCGGCCGGGGGCGGATCCCGGAGGGGACGTGGTCCCTCGGGTCACGGGGATCGGGGCGGTCCATGCTCGGGGGGGGCGCGGGCTCGAGATGCCCGGACGAGCTTAGCAACACCCCGCCGGGGGGCGTCGGGAGCGGGGCCGGGGACCGCCTCGGAGGCGGCCCCCGTCTCGGCCATCCGTCGGGTGCGGAGCCGGCGCGGGCGCGTCGCGGCGGTCTACCGCCGCCGGCCGCCGCCGAGTTTCGGTCCGTGGGAGCCCCCGGCGCCCATGCCGAGGGAGGGGCTCCCGCTGCGCCCGCCGAAGGGGTGGGAACCTGTCGTCCGCGCGCGGTTCGAGGCTCCGCCGAAGCTTGCCGATTCGAATCCGCCGCGCGTCGATCCCGAGGAGCGGCCGGTGGCGATTCCCTGCCCGCGACCGGCGGGGCCGGCGGCGGATCCCTGCGATCCGCCGAAGAGCGGAGAGCCTGACGACGACTGGCCGCGGAGTCCCCGAGCGCCGCCCGATTGTGCGCCGCCCGTCGTCCAACCGCTGCCGGGTCCGCGGCCCGTGCGGGCCGCACCCTGGCTGCTGCCGGGTCCGCGGCCGGTCCGTGCCGTGCCGGCATCGCCGGCCCGTCCCTGTCCGGACGACCCCGGCCGTGCCTGCCCGGGCGCCGAGCTCGACGGAGACTGCCCTGGCGCACTCTGACCGGGGGCGGCGCCGCTGGCCGCGGATCCGCCGCGCGCCGACGGGCTGGCGGCGGCCCCGGAGGTTCCGCCGGCGCCGCCGGATGCTGCGCCCGACCGCCCGCTCTTCCGGGCCGCGTCGGCGCTGGCGTAGGTCTTGCCCTCGGTTCGCGCCTTGTCCGCGTTGCTGCGGCTCTGCGTGCGGGCCGCGTCGGAGTTGCCCTGGGCCACGGAACCCGTGGTCTCGGGCGTCGGCGTGGACACGGGCTCGCCGGAGGAGTTGTACCACTGGCCGTCCTCGACCTGGTACACGTTCCCGTCCACGGCGACGTATCCGTCTCCCTGGCCGTTGGTCACCCAGCCGACGTCGTGGTTCGGTGTCGAGACGGCGCCGGCGCTGGCGCCCCCGGGTCCCTTCACGGCCGCACCGTCCACATACGTCCCGTTCCAGGCGCCGGCCTTGCCGCCGCCGGGCCCGGTGGCGACCGCTCCCGAGCCCGCCTGCCCTTGGACCGTCGTGACGCTGCCGCCGGCGGGGCCGGTTGCCTGCGTCACCGTCGTGCCGCCCGCCGTCGTGCCGGTGGTCGTCGTGACGCTTCCTCCCGCCGACGTCGTCGTGGAGCTGTAGCTGATGGACCCGGATGCGACGCACTCGGCCGTCGTGTAGCAGCTCACGGCCTCGCTGCTGTAGCAGACCACGTAGTCGTTCCAGTACTCATCGAGGTAGATCGCCGTCCAGGCGGCCGCGGACATGCAGACCACGGTCCCCGCGGCGGTCGTATAGAGCGGCGGGATGGCGTAGTACGGCGCACCTGCGACGTACGTGACCTCGACGTCGGGAACCCAGTCGGCCGCGCTCGCAGCGGACGACCCGTCGCCCGCGTTCACGATGCCTGCCGGGATCCGCTCGGCGAGGGCCCAGGGGCCCGACGTGGACTGCGCGACGTACCAGATGGCGTTGGCGCAGCACCAGACGTCCGGCTTCTGGTAGAAGGCGTAGACGACCGCGTTCGTGATCTCGAAGAGACCCTCGGTTCCGGGGACCGGCGCGTAGACCGGCGCTTCGCCCGCCGGAAGGATCGAGAAGGTCCTGCCGGTGAGGGTCGCGCCGCTCGAGCCCTGCGCTGCCGCGACTCCCCCGGACACGAGGCACAGAAGGACGATAGAGCACGTCCGCATCATGGTTCTCCCTGCCACGGAAACTTGCCTGTCAGATCTTGCCCCGGACTCGGCGCGGGGGGACGCCCGCCCGGAAGCCGGGACCTCGAAACGACATCCGCCGCGAAGGGGCCGCCCTTGCCGGGCGGCCGTCGGGCGCGACGCGGGACGCCTTCGTCCTGGTGTGGTGCGTCACACATACCGTTACATATCCCGACGAGGACCAGATTCACTTGCTCCATCTCGCCGGATCTTCTCGCGCGGGGCTTCGTTGCTCGCCCTCCCCACAACCCATCCAGGGTTGCTTCCGGGCTCGCGCCTCGCCCCGCACGAGAATCTCTCGGCGAATATGTTCGCATCTGTGTGACGCACCACACTAGATCGGCCGCGGTCGCGGGAGGCTGTAGGGGCAGCGGGGGGGGCCGCCGGGCGAGTGCTATAAGCCCGGGCATGGGCGACGTCGCACTCAAGATCCTCTGGTACGTGGGTTTCGTGGTCTCGACGGTCCTGCACGAGGCGGCGCACGCGCTGGCCGCGAAGAAGGGCGGAGACCTGACGGCATACCAGGGCGGGCAGGTGACTCTCGACCCCATGCCGCACATCCGGCGCGAACCCTTCGGGATGGTCGTCCTGCCGGTGTTCTCGATCCTGCTCTCGGGCTGGCCCATCGGTTTCGCAAGCGCTCCGTACGACCCGTTCTGGGCGGAGAGGCATCCGCGCCGCGCCGCGCTCATGTCCCTCGCGGGTCCGGGAGCGAACCTCCTGCTGGTTCTCCTCGCCGCGCTCCTCATCCGGGCCGGCGTCGGGGCCGGCGTCTTCCGCCCGCCGTTCTCGTTCGCAGCTCACCGCATCACCGAGTCCGCATCCGAGGGAATCTGGACGGGTGTCGCCGTGGCCGTGAGCATCCTCTTCACGCTGAATCTCGTCCTCTTCGTCCTGAACCTCATCCCGTTCCCACCGCTCGACGGGAGCGGGGCCATCGCTCTCTTCCTGCCCCTCAACGCGGCCCGCCGCTGGCGTCGCTTCCTCATGGAGTCCCATCTCGGCATCGTCGGACTGCTGCTTGCGTGGCTCGTGTTCGACCGCGTGTTTGCTCCGTTCTTCGGTCTCGCGCTCCGGCTCGTCTACTGACGAGGCGCGGCGGATCGGAGCCGGTCGCCGCGGTCCGTCGAAGTCCGGCGCCGCAGACATGTGGAATCGCCGGCTTCGTGGAACTTCCTCCGTGGCCGGCGTAGACTCGCGCTGCCCATGTCCTCTGGAGGAGGCTGTCGATGAAGACGATCTGCGTGGCCATCATGGCGACACTGCCCGGGCTCGCCCTCGCGGCGCGCGCGGACGCCCAGTGCGGAGTCGCATCGCTGACATTCCAGTCCTTCGGCACGGGCTGCAACACGGTGTTCGGCAACGTTCCCGCGCTGGCGGGAACATGGTCGCCCTCGAGCTGCACGGTCTCGCTCACCCTCACGGGATTCCCGGGGTGCTGCAACACGTTCCTCATCGGCCGGATCCTCGTCGTCGGCGCCTCGGCCGCGAACATCCCGGTTCCTGCCGTGGGCCAGGGGTGTGCGCTCCTCGTGTCGCCGGATGTGATCCTCGACACCCCGGCCTACCTCGGAAGCACATGGACCTTCGCGCTGGCGCCCTCCGTCCCCGTTCCCCTCACGCTCTACGCCCAGGGAGCGAACCACTACGTGACGTTCGGAGTAAGCCACGACTTCGAGCTGTCGAACGCCCTTGCCGTGACCTTCCTCTGAGTCGGACCGGGGACCTGTGGGGGCCTCCGGAGGACGCGGGAGAACCCTCCCCGACTTCATGACGGCAGGGCATGCGCGCCGCGCCGGGCCGGTTGGCGCGAGGGCGTGATCGGATGCGCATGACGCGATGGAAGCTCGGCGGACTCGCCGCCGGACTCGCGGTCTTCGCAGGTCTGATCGTCGGCGGCATCGCAGGCATCGGTGAGCCCGAGGTGGAGCGGCGGGCAGCGGCCGCCGCCGCCGTGACGGCGCTCATGGCCATCCTCTGGCTCACGGAGGCGCTGCCGATCTACGCGACGGCCTGCCTCCCCCTGGTCCTCTTCCCTGTCTTCCGCCCGTTCCAGGGCGGAGGCGTCGCCAATCTCCGCGAGGCGGCGCTTCCCTACGTCCATCCGTACATCTTCCTCTTCATGGGGGGCATGGGCATCGCGGCGGCGATGCAGCAGTGGAATCTCCATCGCCGCATCGCGCTCGGCATCATGCGGCGCATCGGGACAGGGCCGCGGCGGCTCCTTCTCGGGGTCCTCCTCGCGACGGCGTGCATCTCCCTCTGGATCTCGAATACGGCGACCGCGACCATGATGGTGCCCATCGCGCTCTCGGTGATCCGGGAGATCGAGCGCCAGGGCGGCGGAAACCGCCTTCCCGAGTTCGGAGCGGCGCTCATGCTCGCGGTGGCGTGGGGCGCCAACATCGGCGGCGTCGGAACGAAGATCGGAACGGCGCCCAACGCCCAGTTCGCGGGCTTCATGGAGCGGCAGGGCCTCCAGATCACGTTCCTCCGGTTCTCCGCCGTGGGTCTCGGATTCGTCGTCCTCTTCCTTCCGATGGCCTTCGCTCTGCTCTGGCGCCTCGGCCGTCGGGATGCTCCGGCGTCCGGCGCGGGCGCCGAGGCCCTCCGCGAGGAGTCCGCGAGGCTCGGTCCCGTCCGCCGGGGCGAACGCGTGGTGCTGTCGGCGTTCGCCGCCGCCGCGGTCCTGTGGATCCTCGGTCAGCCCCTCGCGGAGGGGCTCCGGGCTCTTCCGGGGCTCCACCGGCTCACGGTCGCCCATGTCGAAGGCGGCGTCGCCATGGCGGCGGCTCTCCTGCTCATGGTGTTGCGGGTCGGGGGCCGGCAGGTGCTCGGCCTCTCATCGCTCCGCCTCGTCCCATGGCCGACGCTTCTGCTTCTCGGCGGTGGTTTCTCCATGGCGGAGGCCATCCAGAGATCGGGTCTCTCGGACTGGATGGCGGAGCGGATGCTCGTGCTGAGGGACGTTCCGCCGCTCATCCAGGTCGTCGCCGCCACGGTCGCCACGGTGGCTCTCTCCGCCGTGGCGTCCAACACGGCCACCATCGCCGTGATGCTCAATGTCCTGCGCGGCGCGGTGCCCGCCGGACAGATGACGACGGTGCTCTTCGCCGCGACCATCGCGTCGTCCTGCGACTTCGCGCTTCCCGCCGGCACGCCGCCCAACGCGATCGTCTTCGGCAGCGGATACCTCACGGTGCCGAAGATGGCGCGATCCGGCGCCGTTCTCGATCTCGCCGCCGCCGTGACCGCCGCCCTCTGGTGCGCTGCTGTCGTTCCGGCGCTCCTCGGCTGAGCGGAGCCGGCGTGCCCCGGGGGCCGACCTTGCGCCGGTCCCGGGGGACGTCGCCGGACGGCACGGTCCCAAGTGGGGAATCGTGGACATGCCGGGCTCAGGAACCGAGAATCGTCAGGCAGAGTCACACCCTGGACCGGTGTGGATGCGACGCGCTTTCGGCATGCGAAGCCCCGGATGGCGGGGTCGTGTCCCCTCCCGCCGATTCCCGTTCAACCCATCGCGGAGACCATGGAGCTGCCGGCGGATCGCGCCATCGGAGAGCCAACGATGAGACGTGTTCGGATGATGCGGGTCCTGGCGCTGGCTTGCGGCGTCGCGTTCCTGGCGGCCATGGCGCCTTCGTCGCCCGGCCGGACCGCGGTCCATCCCCACCGGAAGCTCCCTCTCTGGGTGTTCACGCAGCGCGCGCGGGAGTTCCTCCGGAGCAAGGGCGGAGCCGTGGCCCTCGCCGCCGTGGAGCGAAGAATCCGCGAGGAATCATGCGCCGGTGGTCCGATGCCGGAGGCGGGGGCCGTCGCACGTCGCCTCCTCGCCTGGGCGGATCGGGGCCAGATCGATCTCGTGGCGCACGTCCTCCGTCACCTGGCCGATGGAGCCTCGGAACCGGGCGCGCGCCAGCACGGCGTGCTCCGCTGCGAAGGCTGTTTCGCTCTGGCGCACGATGCGATCCACGGCGATCCTGACGTCGTCGCCCGGACGCCCCGCGGCAAGAACGGCATCCTGCCCATGACGGCCCACGAGTTCCTGCGCGCCGGGAGGACCGGGGCGCCCGCCGCGACTCCGCGGCCTGCCGCGGCCGCGCCGGCAGACGTTCTGAGCCGCGTCCTGACCCTCGACCACGCGGTCAGCCGCGGGCTCGGGTTCGAACGTCTCGACCTCGACGGCGACGGAAGCCTCGAGACGGAGCGCCTCGACTTCGACGACGACGGCCGATTCGAAGTCGTCCACACGGACGCTGACCGGGATGGCGCCTTCGAGATGGAGTTCGCCCGCGAGCCGTCGGGGCGCTGGAAGATCGGGGCACGGAGGTTTCCGTCGTCGCTGATCCTCCGCACGGCAGCGCCCGCGGAGTCGCTGAAGTCGGGGAGGGAACCGCGATGAGGCGTGCCGCCGGATCGACTGCGGTCCTCCTCGTCGTGTGGGCTCTGGCCGGGGCGGCCGCCGTCTCGGCCCAGATCCCGGGCGTCACCCTCGCTGGCGCCACGGAGACCGTCTTCTTCCGGACCGCGGGGGGGACGCTCCGGGGCATCGTCGCCGTCACGGTCACGAATTCGGGCGGCGCCGTGACCGGACAGTTCCACGTCGCCGCCGGTGGCGAGATCGTGACCACCGCCGTCAACCTGGCGGCGGGAACCGCAACATACGAGGCCGACTTCAGGGCCATCTGGCCGGCGGCTGCCGATCCTCAGGCCGTGGTCTCACTCCAGGTGGGAGCCGCGGTGACGTCGCTCCCGTCCATGACCCTCGGGGTGCACCGCCCCTTCACGATCCACATCGTCATGGACAAGCACCTCGACTGGGTCTGGCAGTATCCCACGGAGGCGGCGACACGGGACGCGATGGAGACGCTCCTCGATCAGTACCTCGATGCCATCGAAACGGACAAGGCGTCGGCTCTGTTCCCCGCGCACGAGCAGACGCACTTCTCCCTCGACCAGACGATCTGGTGGGACGCGTGGAAGCTCGAACGGCCGGCCGAAGAGGGACGTCTCGCGGCCGCCGAAGCCACGGGGCACCTTGGCGTGGGCGCGCTGTACGCCGTGCTGCTGACGGGCTGTCTCGGGACGGAGGAGATGATCCGCGCCCTCTATCCGGCCCGCGCCCTCGAGCGCTCCTTCGGCATCGACGTTCGTGTGGCCGTTCCCATGGAGACCGACTCGATCCCCTGGGGACTTGCGACCGTCGCCGCCGGCGCCGGTGTGTCCTTCATGGTGAAGGGGCTCTGTGCGTGCGCGGGCCAGGTCGCGCCGGGTGCCGGGCTCGGGGCCGTGCCCCTCTTCCGCTGGACGGGTCCCGACGGGGCATCGGTGCTTCTCAAGTGGGATGCGTTCAGCGACAGCCAGTTCTTCGGCGGTTACGCCGAGTGCTACCGGCTCTGGGCGGATGGCAACGACCTCGGAGGCGTGACTCCGGCCCAGGAGCAGGACATCCTCGCGACGATCGCCCGCTTCGAGGCGACAGGCGGCGCCTACCCTCTCGATCACGTCATGCTCTACGGACTCGGGTGGGATTTCTGGACGGTCGGTCCCGGGCGGCTCACGGCGACCATCCGCGCGTGGAATGCCGCCCGTGCCGCCGCGGGTCATGAGTATCCGAAGCTCCGGAACAGCCGCGCCGACGAGTTCTTCGCTGCCGCCGAGGCTTCGCTCCAGTCCCACGGGACGGCCGTTCCGGCCGTGTCCGGCTGCTTTGGCGCGGACTGGGAGGTCTGGATGCTCTACCACGCCGCCGCGTACGCGCGTGGCAGGGCGGCGCGGGAGGCCCTTGCGTCCGCGGAGAGTCTCTCGGCCCTTGCGGCGACGCTCGATCCGGGGCACGTGGCGGCGCACCAGGCGCTTGTCGCGGAGGCCTGGCGACGCCTCATGATCCTCGTCGAACATACGGCGGCCAACACGGGGACCTTCGGAACGGCCTTCGACGCGGGACCGGTGGCCGCGCTCAAGAAGGACTGCGCGAGCCTCGCGGAAGCCCACGCCGCCACGGTGCTTTCCCAGTCGGCGGCGCTCCTCGGAGCGGCCGTGAAGACCGGCGATGCGCTCGAGGGCGAGACGCTCCTCGTCCTCAATCCGGGGCAGCACACCGGTGCCGCTCTCGTCGAGGCGCCTGTGCCGACCCCCGGGGACAGGGTCGTTCTCGATCCCGTGTCGGGGGTCGTCTTGCCCTCGCAGATCGTCGGCCCGACCGGCGGGCTCCGCGTCCGGTTCAGGGCGCCGGATCTGCCGGGCTTCGGGTACCGGACGTTCCGCGTGGCCGGCGGCGGGGCGGGCGGGCCGCCCGGAGTCCAGGTGGACCCCGTCCTCGGCGTCATCGAGAACGAGTTCTACCGGGTCACCGTGAGCCCCGTCACGGGGGCGATGACGGCGATCCTCGACAAGACACGGGGTCCGCGCGAACTCCTGGCGTCGGGGGGCGGCGCGCCGGGGGCGAACCGCCTCGACGTGAATGGGCAGGTCCCGACGTCCGCCCAGATCACGGCCTTCGAGGTCGGCCCCGTCTCCGGATCGCTCCGGATCGCCACCGCGGTGCTCGGCCACACGTGCACGGCCACGATCACGCTGCATGCCGGCGTGGATCGCATCGATGTCCGGAACGACGTCACGCGCCCGCAGGGGTCGGATCCCGCCGGCGCCGTGCAATTCGGATTCGAATGGAACCTGTCCTCGGTCCAGCACCGCTACGAGGCGGGTGCGGCCATCACGCGTCCCGGGCGCCCGGACCAGTCACCGCCGGGGGATCACCTGCCCGGAAGCACGCAGAACTACTTCGCCTGCCAGCGCTGGGTGGACACCACGGGCGTCGATGCTCTTGGCGCCCCGGGGGGTGTGCGCGTGAGCGGCCCCGATTCCTATCTCTTCTTTCCCGGCACGTCGCCCTCCTGGAACGACCCCGCCGTGGCCTCGCCGCGGCTCACCTTCCTCGGCTACGACAACGCGCCGGCCAACGGGAATCTCGGCCTTGGCGACCAGGCGGACGAGACCGACTTCGTTTTTCGCTTCGCGCTCGCGGGCTATGCCGGCCCCTTCGACGGCCCGGCGGCGGCGCGGTTCGCTCTCACGCATGTCCGTGAACCCGTGGCCCGGTTCCTTCCGGCGGATCAGAACGGATCGCTGCCCGCCGATCGCATGCAGTTCGTCGCCGTGGATGACGCCGCCCTCGTCACGGCGCTCAAGGTCGCGGAGGAGGGGCCCGCGGGCGGCTTCATCGTCCGCCTCTGGGATGCAGGCCTGCAGGGCGCGGCCGTGACCGTCTCGGCGGGGGCCCTCGAGGCCGGCGCCTGTCGCTCCACCGACCTGCTCGAGCGCGATCAGGGAGCGACGATGGCCTGCGAGGGGTCATCGGGCGTGACAGTGCCGGCCAGGGGTTTCGCAACGCGCCGGCTCCTGCCCGGAGTCGCGAATGCGCCGCCCGTGGCGGTTCCGCCGGCACCGCAGGTCGTAGCGGCGGGTGCCGCCGTGCTGCTCGACGGCTCGCAGAGCAGCGATCCCGATGACGTTCCCGCCTTCCGATGGTTCCAGATCGCGGGGAAGCGTGTGATCCTCTCCGGGGCCGGATCGGCGGTGGCCGGTTTCACGGCGCCCCAGGTGGCATCGGCGGCCGAGGGCCAGCTCGTCTTCCAGCTCATCGTGGACGACGGGAAGCACCGCCCCGCCACGACCACGGCGAGCGTCACCGTCCTTCCCGATGCCACGCCGCCGACCGCGCCCTCGTCGCTCAGCGCCACGGCCGCCGGACAGACCATCGGACTCTCGTGGGATCCCGCGTCCGATCCGGAGTCCGGCATCGCGGGGTACCGGATCTACCGGGCCTCCGGCGCCGGCGCCGCGGCGCTCCATGCGACCGTGGGCAACGCGCTCGTCTTCACCGACTCCGGCCTTCCGCCGAACCAGCCCTTCACGTACACGGTCCGGGCCCTGAACGGAGGCGGCCTCGAGGGCCCTCCGTCGGCGCCGGCTGCCGCCACCACGGGCGACGATCCTCCTCCTCCGCCCGCGAGCCTCACGGCTCTGGCGGGCGCCGGTACGGTGGTTCTGTCGTGGAGCGCCGTGGCGGTCCCCGACCTGTCCGGCTATCGCATCTACCGTTCCACGGGCCCCACGGGTCCCTGGCAGCTCATCCATGACGGCGGTCCCGCCACGGCCCATACCGACACGACAGTCGCGAACGGGACGTCCTACTGCTATGTCGTCCGCTCCCGCGATGCGACGCAAGAGAGCAGCGATTCGCCTGTCGCCTGCGCCCTGCCGCTCGATGATCCGCCGCCGCCGCCGGCCTCCCTCACGGCCGTCCCGGGGCACCACTCGGTGGCCCTCTCCTGGGCGGCGGTCGCGGCGCCCGATCTCCGGGGCTACCGAATCTACCGGAGCATCACGGGTGCGGGACCGTGGGCGATCGTCGCGGGCACGGGGATCGCCACGTCCTTCACGGACTTCACCGTGGTCAACGGCTCCACCTGGTCCTGGGTCGTCAGGGCTTACGACCTCGCGCAGGAGAGCGGCGACTCGCCGGTCGCGACGGCCACGGCGACGGGGCAGGGTGGGGCCACGCTGACCATTGCCGCCGACGCGTTCGACGCGACGTCCGTCCTCGACGTCGTGCGCGTCGGGGGCTACAGCCCGTCGGATCGGGCCGACTACGTGTCCAACGACTTCGAGGTCGAATCGGCCGGGATGATCTTCGCACTGCCGGTGCCCCCCGGGGCCACGATTCTCTCGGCCGTCGTGACCGTGAAGGCCGGCAACTGGCAGAACCCCGATCCCGCGGGAGCCATGAGCATCCGCGTCTATGATGTCGCCGACGCCGATCCCTTCGTCGATCAGGAGCCCATCGACCTTTTCGACCACCATCCCGTGGCGCCGGCCATGGTGCCCTGGGCTGCGGGGACGGCCTGGCAGCCGGGGACCGTCCATGGGACGCCGTCCCTCGTCCCTCTCGTCCAGCACATCGTGGATCGCCCCGACTGGAACATCGGACAACGGATCGGGTTCGTCCTCACGGAGGGGACCCTCGGCGCCGGGCGCTACTACGGATTCAGGGATTCCGCCGCGGGGAGCGGCGAGGGACCGTCTCTCGCCGTGACGTGGGTGTCGAACTCGCCTCCGGCCGCGAGCCTTGCCGTGACGCCGCTCTCGCTCGGGCAGAGCGGAGCTGCAGACACCACGGCAGGACCCGCCGGCGGGAGCTTCGGGCTCTGGGTGAGCCTCGGGACGGGCTACGTGGCGGTGCCGCCCTTCGGCAACGTCCTCATCGACCTCGCCCTCGGTTTCGAGCTGGCGACGGGGATCCTCGATGGCGCAGGAGCCGCGCACATCTCTCTCGACGTGCCGGCGATCCCGGCGCTCCAGGGCCTCGCGCTGGCATGGCAGGCCTGGGTTCTGACACCGCCGGCCACGCCACCGGGGGGGTCGCTCACGAACCTCGTGGTCCGCGTCATCGGCCCCTGAGCTCGACGACCGGCGCCGGCGCGCCTCCCCGGGCGTTCATCGCGGAGCGGGCGCGCACTTCGGGCACACCTTGCGACCGGCCTCGGTGACGAGGGCCGTGCTGCAGGACGTGCACTTCGTTTCCTCGGCGCTGGCAGACCCCACCGGGGTCTCGCAGCGGCCTCAGCATCCGGGCACGGCGAGAAGGGCGACGAGGGCGACGCAGGCGGCGAGAATGGACTTCATGTCGCAGGACTCCGTGAAGGGGACGCCCTCACGGTAACGCGGTCACGGATCCGGTCCCGCCCGACCCTGCTTTTTCCGCTCCCGAACGCCGTGCTATTCCTCGCGCCATGACCGCGCCGGACTCCCGACCCGAGCTTCTCTACACCTTCGGCAACCACATGCACTGGGTGGACATGGAGTGGCTCTGGGGCTACGACGCGCTGCCGGGCTCCGTGGACGACATGATCCGTCTGGCGCGGGACGCGGGGGTCCGGGGCAACGTGAACTTCGACGGCGTCGGCTTCCACAAGCTGGCGGCCGAGGCGCCTGCGACCCTCGCGGCGCTGCGCGCCGCGGTGGCGGACGGCACGCTCGAGATCGTGGGGGGGAGCTGGGGCCAGCCCTATGGCCTCTTCCACGGCGGCGAGTCCAACGTGCGGCAGTTCGTCTTCGGCGTCCGGGCCGTGCGCCGGCTCCTCGACGTCCGGCCGCGGACCTTCTGGGAAGAGGAGTTCTGGTTCTTCCCCCAGCTCCCGCAGCTCCTCGCCGGGGCGGGATACACGGGGGCGTCGCTCTTCTTCCAGTGGACGTGGCATACGCCTGCGGTTCCCCTCGAAACCGATCCGGTGATCCTCTGGGAGGGCATCGACGGCACCCGGATTCCCACGGCCGCGCGGACGGCCTTCTGTCTCCACCAGTGGCCCGAGGACTTCGACGTCCTGCTCGAGTCGCCGGAGATCAGGGAGGGGAAGGGGGCCGCCGTGGTCCAGTGGCTCGAGCTCATGCCATCCCCCGACTGGATGTGCCGGAGCGAGTTGCTCCTGCCGCGTCTCCGGGAGCTCCTCTCCGATCCGCGCTTCCGCGTGCGCAGCGTCACGCTCGGCGGCCTCCTCGAGCGCTTCGCCGGCGGGTCGCTCGCCGTCCGCCGGCTCACGATGGATGACGTCTTCCACGGCATGAGTCTCGGCAAGAACGGCGACCGGAAGCGGCGGGCCTCGGCCAACGGCGAGCGGTTCATCCTGGCCGCGGAGGCGCTCTCCGCCGCTGCGGGGCTGCTTGGGAGGCCCTACGCGAGCTGGGATGTCTATCCGGCATGGGAGATCGACGAGGCCTGGCGGGAGCTCCTCGCGGCCCAGCACCACGACAACGACGAGTGCGAGGGACTGTGCGGTTTCGTGGGCGACCGCGCCTACGAGAAGGCGGCGAAGATGGCGCACGAGGTCACGGAGCGGACGCTTCGCCACCTGCGGCGCCGATCCGGCGCCGGGGGCGACCACGTCCTCGTGTTCAATCCCCTCGGATTCCCACGGGACATCGACGTCGCCGGGGGGCGCGCCGCGGACGTTCCCGGCTTCGGCTTCCGGATCTTCTCCCGAGCCGCCCTCGCGGCGGCTGAGCCTCCGCCCGTGGAGGTCGTCGAGGAGGGGCGGCAGGTCACGCTGACCCGGGGCGGCGTCTCCGTCCTCGTGGATGGGGAACGCGGGGTCATCACCGCGATCCGGTCGCCCGCCGTTCGGGGAACGCTCTTCGACGCGGCCTCGCCCCTCGGGGAGCTCCGGCTCACGAAGGATGGCGCCGAGGCGGCCGCCGTGCTCCGCGACGTTCGCGTCCTCCGCGGTCCCGAGGCCTCGATCCGCATCGTGAAGGACCTGCCCTCCGGCGGCGAGATCCAGATGGGCGTCCGGCTCTCGCCGATCCGCGGGGCCGTCGAGATCTTCATCGGAGGCGCCAGGCTCGGCCGCCCCGACGGGGGGATGAACGCGGGGCTCCGGATGCCCGTCCGTCCTGGCCGGGACTTCACCCTGGTCCATGACACGCCTTTCGCGGTGGACGGCGTGACCGGTGTCTCCCGCCGCGTCCGGAAGTACCCGACGGGCGACTGGATGACGTCCCCCCAGGTCTTCGAGAACCTCGAGAACCCGCTGAACGCTCTCTCGCTCCTCGATTTCGACTTCGGGGGCGAAGGGCTCCTCCTCGCCCACAACGGGAGCCAGCAGTTCTTCCGGGTTCCGGGGGGCGTCGAGCAGCTTCTCACGATGTACGATCCCTGGGACGGAGACGAGTTCACCGACCACTTCACGGCCCGGATCCTGCTCATGCCCCACGGGCCGCTTCGTCACACGGAGCGCTGGCGCGTGGCGCAGGAGTTCCACTGGGAGGCCATGCGACCCCTCGAGATCGCCGGAGTCGCGCCGGGCGCGCTGCCGGACCGCTTTGCCCCCGTGACCGTGGAGTCCCGGAGCATCCTGGCCACGGCTTTCCACCGCGAGGCCGAAGCCGTCGGACGGGACTTCCCGTCCTTCGCGGGGCGGGGGCTCGGGCATCCGTTCGTCCTGCGCCTCGTCGAGTGGGACGGGGCCGGCGACGAGGCCGTCGTCCGGGTGGCGGGGCACGTCGCTCGGGCCGTGAAGACGAACCTCCTCGGGGAGACCCTGGACGCGGTCGACGTCGCCGTGACGGCGGGCGCGACCTTCCCGGGAGCGACGAGCGTCCTGCGGGCGACGCTTCGCCCGAGGGAGGTGGCGACCTTCGTCCTCGACATCGTGGAGGGGCGGAAGGAGCCGCGGGACCTCGACGCGCGGCGCGAGGTCTGGGCCCGCGTCCACCGGAGGGAGGCGCCGTGAGCGGCCCGGAACCGACCGTCATCGTCCTCGGCTCGCTCAACATGGACCTCGTGGTCACGGCTTCGCGGCTGCCCGCCGCCGGCGAGACGCTCATCGGACGGACGTTTGCCGTCCATCCCGGCGGCAAGGGGGCGAATCAGGCCGTGGCGGCCCGGCGCGCCGGGGCCCGGGTCCGCATGATCGGCTGCGTGGGCGACGATGCCTTCGGTGGCGAGCTCGTGGATGCTCTCACGGCCGAGGGCATCGACGTGTCGTCTCTGGCGGTCGTGCCGGGGACGCCCACGGGGGTCGGGCTCATCACGGTGGCGGCGTCGGGCGAGAACACGATCGTCGTCGCGTCCGGCGCCAATGCGTGCCTCGACGCAGCGCGCGTGGAGACGGCTCTCGGGAAACCCGGCGGCGCCGACATCCTGCTCGCCCAGTTCGAGACCCCGCTGCCGGGCCTCGCACTGGCGTTCGCGGCTGCCCGGGCGGCGGGCGGGCGCGTCGTCCTCAACGCGGCGCCCGGCGTTCCGCCCGACGATGCCGTGCGCTCGATCCTCCGAAACGTCGACGTTCTCGTCGTCAACGAGACCGAGGCCGCGATCCTGACGGGAGGAGAGCCCGGGAACGTGACGCCGGACGTCCGGGAAGTCGCGGAGGCCCTCCTCGGCCTGGGCTCGTGCCGAGTCGTCGTGACCCTCGGGGCACGGGGCGCTGCGGCGGCGGGGCCGGGCTTCTTCTCCACCTGTCCCGCCTTCGCGGTGGATCCGGTGGACACCGTCGCGGCGGGAGATGCCTTCACCGGCGCCCTCGCCGCGGCGCTGGTCCGCGGCGGGAGTCTCGAGGCGGCCCTCGATGAGGCCTGCGCGGCGGGCGCTCTCGCGACGACCCGGCCGGGCGCGATCCCGTCCCTTCCCCGCCGGGAGGACATCCGGCGACTCGTGGCGTCCGGCGTGAGGAGGCACCCCGTTCCATGAACCCATCCCTCTGGGCCTCGCCCGTCATCGGAGCCGCCATCGGTTTCGGCACGAACTACCTGGCCATCCGCATGCTCTTCCGGCCGCGCCGGCGCGTGGGGTTCGGTTTCCTCGCCTTCCAGGGCGTTCTGCCGAGGCGCAAGGAGGCCTTCGCCGACAACATCGGCTCGACCGTCGAGGAGCATCTCTTCAGCCGGGACGACGTGCGCCGGCTTCTCGAGGACCCGTCCGTGGGTGGCATGATCGAGGAGGCATCCGCGAGGAAGATCGACGCCGTCATCGCGGGGCTCGGCCGGCGGATGCCCATGATTGCGGCGTTCCTCGGCGGCAGCGTCGCAGCCACCGTCCGGGAGATCCTCATGGCGGAGCTCGTGGCGGCGGGTCGCGAGATCGTCGAGAAGGTGGCAGAGGCCCTGGACCGCCAGCTCGATCTCCGGGCCATCGTGCGGCAGCGGATCATCGACTTCGACCTCGACAGGCTCGAACGCATCGCCCTCTCCGTGGCGCGGCGCGAGCTCCGTTTCATCGAGGTTTCGGGGGCCATCCTCGGCTTCGCCATCGGGCTCGCCCAGCTCGGCTGGGCGGCGCTCACGACGTGACCGTCAGGGCGTGACGTCGAAAGATGCCGCCGCCGAGGCCTGGCCTGACACGGTCTGGACTCCGAGAGCGAGGGTGTAGGTCCCCGGTGGCAGCCCGGCCGTCGGGATCGTGAGGCGGACCAGGAACTCGGTGAAGTCCGGCGACGTGAGCGTCTCCGTGGCGAGGGCCGGAACCGCGGCCGTGACATCGAGCCCCGTGACGCCGAGCGCCGGCGCGTCGAGGAGGAGCGTCGCGGCGAGGATGGGATCGAGGACGTCGGTCCGGGCGTGGACGAGCGTGATGTCCGCCGCATTGCCGGCGGTCACGGACTGGGAGGAGGGGAGAGCGCGGGCGAGCGTGGGCGCCGGCGTCTCCGTGAAGGTGAAATGGAGCGGAGAGGTCGCGGTCCGGCTCACCGGATCGGTGACGGTCGCGACGAACCGGATGACGGAGGAGGGTGGAAGCCCCGGCAGGACGATCTCCGGGCGCCGGCTCCATCGCGATCCGCCTCCGGCTGCGACTGCGGGGACCTGCGTCGGGCCGTAGTTCACGGACGCCACGACGACCTCCGGGGCGCCGGCGTCGGCGAGGGTGAGCCGGATCGTCCGATCGGTCCCCAGAGGACCCCGGAGGATCCGGATCTCCCCGATCGCCGGATCCGCGACATCGAGCGCGGGGATCTTCCCCTGCCGGAACGGGTTGTACATGCCGTCGCCAAGGTAGATGGACGTCCAGCGGGCGGTGGGGTCGGAGAGCATCGCCGCTTCGGCGAAGGTGAAGCCGCCGAGGATGTAGTGAAGGAGGACCTCCGGTCGGGGGTGGCCGGAAAGGTACGGCTCGGCGATGCACCCGGCGCCGCAGGTGAGGCCCCGGAGGAATGCGCTCGGGAGGAAGTTCGCGGGAGACGGATTCCACGGGTTGGCGCCCGAATTCGAGTCCACGTCGCAGGCCACGGAGCCCGGGAGCCACTCCCATCCGTCGTGATAAGTGTTGTAGTTGTACCAGCCTCCGTAGAAGAGGGCGCGGGGGGCGAAGGCGGCCGAGGTCGCGTCGGAGAAGAGCGCGGAGGCCTCGCCGATCTCCGTCTCGAACGGCTCCCAGTACGGTGCGTAGCCCCGCATCTGGCAGACGATCTTCGCGAAGGCCATGGACCTGTCGCCGTCGGCGTAGGCGTTGTAGCCGAAGGGATAGCCCGCGATGAGGTAGGCGTCGGTGTAGAGCTGGAACCGCGTGTCGACGTAGGCGCGGCCGTTGTAGTGGCCCGGGAGATCGAAGACGTAGGTGTCGGCGTACCACGCCCTGTCGACGAGGTCCTTCGAGGACTGCAGGTCGGGCCCGTCGATGCGGCAGACGAGGTAGGACGTCGTGTTGATGAAGTTGGAATTGGCGTGCGTGAAGCGCCCCTTGTCGATACCCACGGTGGGTGAAGGCTCGTGGTATGTGTTGCCATACCAGTACGTCGTGATGCCGGGGCTCGCCGGCGTGAGGGCGTACCAGATCGTCGCAATGATCTGATCGAGACTCCGTGTCGGATCACCGGGGACGAGGTCGGGGAAATCGAGGCGCCATGGCAACCGGTGGCAGAGGACGATCATGTCGATGGATGTCGGTCCGAGCTGCGAAAGGCGGGTCCGGATGGGGTTCACGACCTCGTTCCAACAGGTCGTCCAGCCTGAGACCAGGGAGTAGCCTGATCCCGCAGGCGAGCAGGTGACGCCAAGGAGGTTTCCGGGGGGGATGCCCCGCCGCGCGGCATAGAGGGTGGCGATGTCGAGGGAGTCGGAGATTCCGTTACCGTCCGTATCCGCCGCGTTGGCCCGGTAGACGACCAGCACCCTGGCTGGGTCGTCGGGACCCGTCTGTGCGTGTAGAACGGAGTCCGGGACGAGGCTCAGGAGGAGGATCGTGACGAGGGCGGCGGGCGTGCGCATGGCGTAGCCTCTGACGTGTGTCATTGCCGCCGACGATCATACACGGGGGAACGCCCCTCTTGCCACAGGGTCCGCGGAGTCCGGTCTCCGCGGCCCGCCGCGCCCCACATGTTGCGGGCGAGCCGATGCCATGGCACAATCCCGGCGTTCCTGGTTCGCCGTAGCCCAGTCTGACTGAAGGAAGGACACAATGGCAAAAAAGGGTGCCAGCAAGCCGGCCATGAAGTTCGTGGTCGACTATCTGACGAAGAAGAAGACGGCAGAGTACTCCGAAGTGCAGGCCGCCGCCGCCGCCCGCGGCTACAAGATCTGGCCGATCCTCTACGGGCGCGCCCAGACCATGCTCGGAATCAACAAGGGTAAGAAGCGCGGGGCCGCGAAGAAGCCGGGCCGCCCGGCGGGCTCCGGCCGCCGGGCCGGGACCAGGACCGCACCCGCGACACGTGGCCGCCGGGCCGCCGTGGCGACGGGCGCGGGGATGTCCGGCGTCATCGACGGGCTCAACTCCGCGGTGGAGGAGCTGCGCCGGTACCGGAAGGCGCTCGATGCCATCTCGCAGGCCGTCGCCGAGGCCATTGGCTGAGCCGCGCGCGGCCCGCGCCGGGACGCGCCGCCGGCTCGGGCTGCGCGGCGCTACGGGTGGCGGCCCGTGGCGCCGCCACGCTTCTTCCCTTCTCGCCGCCCTTGTCCTTACCGGATCCGCCGGGCGGCTCCCCGGGCAGGAGCGGTTCGACGTTCTCGTGGCGGGTGGCGGCGCGGCTGGCGTCTGTGCCGGGATCGCGGCGGCGCGGACCGGAGCCAGGACGGTCATCCTCGAGGAATCCCCGTGGCTCGGAGGGCAGCTCACCTCGGCGGGCGTGAGCGCCACCGACGGGAACCCGCCCCCCTTCGAGACCGGCCTCTTCCGCGAGTTCGCGGAGCGCGTGCGCGCGCACTACGGCGGACCGGCGGCCACCGCGACCGGATGGGTGAGCCGCCTCGCCTTCGAACCCGCCGTGGGTGCCGGGATCCTGAGATCCATGACTGCGGCGGAACCGACCCTCACTCTGCGGTTCGGTGAGCGGGTCGAGCGCGTCCTCCGGGACGGACGGCGGGTCCTCGGCGTCGTCGCGGCTCCCGTACGGGGAGACGGACCGGCCCTGGAGTATCGGGCGGCGGTGACCATCGACGCCACGGAGTACGGGGACGTCATCGTGAAGGGCGGCGTCCCGTACCGCATCGGACGCGAGTCCCGCGGCGAGACCGGCGAGCCCGGGGCGCCCGCGAAGGCCGATCTCATGCTCCAGGACTTCACGTGGTGCGCTATCCTCAAGGAGTATCCGGCGGGCGCGCACCGGCCCGTGCCGGCGCCGCCGGGCTATGAAGCCGCCGACTTTGCCTGCGCCGTGGGTTGCGTTGATCCGGGACGTCATACGCACCGCATCTACGACTGGAACCGCTTCATCACGTACCGCAGGCTCCCGCGAGGCAAGTTCATCCTCAACTGGGGACTCTGCGGCAACGACTGGCATGCCGACACCGCGATTCCGCTCCTCGAGACCGCCGCACGCGAGGGAGTCTTCCGCGCCGCCAAGGACCTCACGCTGGGCCTCGTCCACTGGATCCAGACAGGTCTCGGACATCCGGAGCTCGGACTCGCCGACGACGAGTTCGACACGGAGGATTACCTCCCGTGGCTTCCCTACGTTCGTGAGAGCGTACGGCTCCGGGGCGTGGTCACGCTCGGCGAGCGGGACATCCTCGATCCGCTCGGCGATCCGGAGCGGCCGCTCTGGCGGGACTCCGTCGCCGTCGGCGAGTACATGCTCATCGACCACCACCATCGCGCGCGGATTCCGGACGAGGACCCCTCCGTGGTGGACGAGACCTTTCCGCGGCCGCCGCCCTATGGCATTCCGTACGGAGCGCTCGTCCCCGAGTCCGTGGACGGCCTGCTTGCCACGGAGAAGAACATCTCCGTGACGCATGTCGCCAATGGCGTGACGAGACTCCATCCCCCCTGCATGCTCGCCGGACAGGCGGCGGGGGTTGCTGCCGCCATCGCGGCCGCGAAAGGTATCGAGCCCCGCCGCGTACCCGTCCGGGACATCCAGGCCGTGCTGCTCGAGAACCGCTCCATGTTGTTCCCGTTCCGCGACGTGCCCGATGACCACCCGGCGTTCGGAGCGATCCAGCGCCTGGCTCTGGCGGAGGTCTTCAGGGGGTATGCGGACCCGCGGGAACCGGGGCGCATCTTCCGCCCGGAGGCGTTCGCTGGCGGAACGAGCCGGATTCCGCTGGTCCGCGCCCACCTGGCGCTGCTCCTCGATGCCGTGGCCGATCCGTTCAGGCGCGGACCCGGGACCGTCCGATAGGAAGCGGAAATGCTCGGAGCGCCGCTTGGCCGGTGCCGGCGCGCTCTTACAATCGCGACTTTCCGGGCGCGACACCGGAGGAGCACCCTCATGGCGGATGTGCGCGAGGTGCCGGGCCCGAAGGACTCGGGGCCGGGAGCCGGAAGCGGCGCCGCGACGCGCGGCGCCGGAGCACCCGGCGTCTTCCTCGTCTCGGCGGGCGTCCTGGCCCTCGAGGTCGTCCACGTCCGCATCATGGCGGTCGTGCTCTGGCACCACCTCACGTACATGGTCGTGACGGTGGCGCTCCTCGCCTTCGCCACGGCCGGGACGATCC
>CAYQRN010000004.1:0-48140 GCA_964419995.1 uncultured Planctomycetia bacterium | reverse complement strand
CTCGGCCATGCGATCGCTCCTTTCGCCCGACAGCTACCTTTCCGGAATGTCGTCGACCGCCACCTTGGACGGATGTCGCTGGCTGCAGGGACCGCGAGTTCCGCGTCTATCGGGCAGACTCGTGGAATCCGGGCGGGAGATCTCTCGGAGGGGGCGAGGAGGGATCGGCCGTGGCGGATGGCCGACTCCGGGCCTGCGTTGGCTTCAAACTCCGGCCGCCGGATCGTATAGTTTCCACAACCAGCGGCGGATCCAGGAGAGGTACGCGCATCGTGAACGAAGGGGCGAAGATCCTGCTCCGGATGGCCGCGAAGGCCTGCCTCGAAGTGGCCGGAGTTGCGCCGCTGGTGCGCGTCCTTGGCGAGGGCCTCGTCGATGCCCTGCCGCTCGTCCGCCGCCGCCTCTGGGAATCCTGGGCGAAGCTCGGGAAGGCTGGAGCCGAAAGAGTGGCCGCGCTGACCTCCGTCAGCCCGTCGGATGCCATGGCCATGGCCGAGGCTGTGGTCAGCGAGGAGGCGACAGATCGCTCACCCGAGGATCGTGAGGCTCTGACCCGGATCCTCGTCCAGGTGCCCGGTCTCGTGCAGCGGAGCCTCCGGCGGCCGGGGGATCCTCGCGGACTCTCGCTGTCGCGTCACCTCCTGCCTCGGAGCGAGATCGATATCGGTGCCTGGTTGCCGATGCGCCCGACCCGCTTCCGGACGGGACAGAGTCCTCTCCCGGGCGTCGACCGTGTCCTCGATCGGATCCTCGGCGCCGGGGGGTTCGGCGAGGTATGGCTCGCCCGGAACCCGAACCGACCTTCCTCGCCGCCCGTCGTGCTCAAGTTCTGCCTCGATGGAGCCTCGGCGAACGTCCTTCGCCGCGAGGCGGCGCTCCTCGATCGGGTCGAGCGACTCGGCGCCCATCCGGGGATCGTCCGGCTCCTCAAGACGTACCTGAGCGCCGACGTGCCCTGCCTCGAGTACGAGTACGTGGAAGGCGGCGAGCTCACGAACGTCATCCGCGGGTGGCATGGGTCCGGGAATCCGCCGTCACCGGAGGCTGTGGCGCGCGTGATGCGCGACATCTGCGATCCCGTTGCCCATGCGCACGGTGCGGAACCCGCCATCGTGCACCGGGACCTCAAGCCGGCCAACATCCTCGTGACGAAGGCGGAGGACGGCAAGTTCGGGATCAAGATCGCCGATTTCGGTATTGGCGGAGTCGCGGCCGCGGAGGCGATGCGCGCAGCCACCGTCGCGGTCTCCCTTGCCGCGTCCCAGATCAGCATGGCGCGGGGGAGCGGGACGCCGCTTTACGCCTCGGCCGAACAGATGCGCGGCGAAGCCCCGGATCCGCGGGACGACGTCTACGCCCTCGGAGTCATCTGGCACCAGCTCCTCACCGGCGACCTCTCCTTCGGTGCTCCCACCGGCACGAAGTGGATGAAGAACCTCCGGGAGCGGGGCATGAACGAGGCGCTTCTGGACGTCCTCGTGAACTGCTTCGAGCCGCGAGCGGACCGCGTCCGGGACGCCCGAGCCCTCTCCGGCGCGATCCGGGAGGCGCTGGAGCCGGCGCCGCCGGCTTCCCGATCCACGCGCGAGGAACCAGCCGCGAGGCCAGCCGCCGCGCCGAAAACGGCCGCTCCACCCGCGCCCACCCCGCGGCCGCAGCCTGCACGATCCCAACCCTCTCCGAGACGCGCAGACGTCGAGGTCATCGAGGCCCGCCCCGACCCATCCGTTGTGACGGATGCGACGCTGCGAGAGGCCATCGAGCAGACGGGAAGGCCCTGGCGGATCCGCGAGACGAAGACGGGCATGGAGTTCCTCCTCGTGCCGCCCGGGGAGTACATGCGGGGGGCGAGCCCGGGGGACGGCGAAGCCGACGAAGACGAGAAGCCGGCTCACCGCGTCCGGATCACGAAGGCCTTCTACCTCGGGCGGTACGAGGTGACCCAGGGGGAGTGGAAGAAGGCTACGGGAGGGTCGAATCCGAGTTGCTTCAAGACCTCGGATCGACATCCTGTCGAGACTGTCAGCCACACCACCGTGACGGAGGTCGCACGCAGCCTCGGCTGCCGCCTGCCGGCGGAGGCGGAGTGGGAGTACGCCGGCCGGGCGGGGACGACGGCTGCCCGATACGGCAACCTCGACGACGTCGCCTGGCACGGCAAGAACTCCAGCTCCACGACGCACCCGGTCGGCGAGAAGCGCGCGAACGCTCTGGGTTTCCACGACATGATCGGAAGCGTTTGGGAGTGGTGCTCGGACTGGTACGCGGCGGACGCCTACGAGTCCTGCGCGGGAGGAGTGGCTGATCCTCAGGGGCCCCGCAGAGGAAAGTACCGCCTGTTGCGCGGGGGGTCCTGGTTCTACATCCCGAGGTTCTGCCGCGTCTCGAACCGGAACTGGAACGCCCCGGATCTCGAGCACGTCTTCGTCGGTGTGCGCCTCGCGATGGACCCGTAATTCCCTTTGCTCTTTTCCCTTTTCTATTTTCCCGGCGCGCGAAGCGCGCTGGGGAACGCCCCGGCGGCAGGGCGGCCGGGAGGGTGTATGATGGGGGGGACCCGGCCCGGGAACAGGGGACGCTCCATGACTCGAACGGCGAAAGCCCTCCTTCTTCTCCTCACGGTCGGGGCCGGCGCCGGACTCGTGTGCTTCATGGGCGAATCCGACGACCAGGGGCTGCCCGGCCGAGTGAGGTGGTCTCTGACTCGGAGACGCCCGTAATCGGAGCGGCGCGGGCGCCCGCGCCGGTCCTGCCCGTGCGGCGGCGAGGACCCGGACCGGTGGCGGAGAGTCGGGGCGCTGAGCCGGAGGAGGCGATGGCCGCCGGTGCGGAATCGCCGCCGGCGGAGACGGAACCCGACGCCGAGGACTACGGCGCCGTGGTCCTCGGGCGCGTGATCGACGAATCGGGGGAGCCGATCGCCGGGGCGGCGGTCACCGCGGGCGCGGAGGGGCGGCGCCGCTTCGTCCCCATCGGCGATCTGTCCGACGCAACGGCGGGGATGCTCGTGAAGATCGTCGAGGCACAGGCCGCGGGCATGAAGGCGCCGCTCGGTGGCGAGACGACGACGGATGCCGAGGGCCGGTATCGGCTTCCCGTGACCACCGTGGCGGAACTCTGCATCTGGGGCGACAGGCAAGGGTACGTCTCGGCCCGGCTCGCGTCTCGCACCTACTCCGAGGGCGAGCACGTCGTCGAGGACCTGGTTCTGCCAAGCGGTCTCGCCATCACGGGTCGCGTCACGGACGCGGACGGCCAGCCCGTCGCGGGAGCCAACGTCCGCGTCCGGTTGCAGGCCGACGATCGGACCATGGCGGACCTCGAGTCTCCGGCGGGCCCCGAGATCGTCTGGATCCTCACCGCGGGCGCATCGACCGATGCGCGATCGACCACGACCGGTACTGACGGCCAGTATAGGGTGGCGGCGCTGAATCCCGGGGACTATGTCGTCCGCGTGATGCTGCCCGGAAGCGTCCCCGAGCCCGGAGCCCGTCCCGTGCCGGCGGGAACTTCCGGCGTGGATTTCGTCCTCCGCCGGGGCGCCACGATCCGCGGCGTCGTCATGAGCCGCGCCGGCGAGACGCTAGAGCGTGCGACCGTGGTGTTCGTCGAAGCGCTCGCGCCCGGCGACCCGGGCCCGGGGAAGCGCCGGCACTGGACGGCGACGACGAATGACGACGGAACCTTCGAGATCTGCGGGGTCCCGACGGCCTCCGGCACGGTCTGGGCCGGCTACGCGAGCCTGAGGACCGCGCGGGTCATTTCGATGGGAGGCGCGGCGGGCGAAGCGGCCGCCATCTCCTCCGTGGTGGCCACACGCATCGTCGTGAACGCCGAATCCCGCCCCTCGGCCTCCACGAGCCATGCCTGGAACCCCCACTGGATCGAATCCGCTCCGGAGACGGGACGCTACGCCGTTGCACAGCGGCCACTGAGCGTCTCGATCGGGCAGCAGATCGAGGGCATCGAGATCCGGCTCGATGATTCGCTGGAGGTGACGGGGCGCGTCGTCCGCGGAGACGGCACGCCCGCTGCCGGCGTCGCCGTGTCCGCCACTGCCAACCCCGCGCCGGGGCTTCACGTCTACTCCACGGAGACCACGGACCCGTCAGGCCAGTTCACGCTCCGCGGGCTGTCGCCGGTGGCGATGGACATCAGGGTCCGGACCCGGGATGGCATCGGCGAGACCCTCCGCGACTTCGTCCCCGGGCGTGACCCTGCGCCGGTCCTCGTCGTGCAGGCGCCGGGGTCCCTGGCGGGAGACTGGCCCGCGATCGAGCCATCCCGGCGGAATGCGCCCCGGAGCGTCCGCGTCGTCCGGGTCGTCCACGGGCATGCCGACGTCCGGGAGGAGAAGGTGACGGACGGGACATGGGCCGTCGGCCAGCTCCTGCCGGGCACGTACCGCGTGGAGTTCCTGGAAGGGGGTCGCGTCGTGGGGGGGCACGATCGCGCGGAGGTAGAGCCGGGTCGCGAGACCCGCCTTCCCTGATGCGGCTTCCCGCTCCCCTCGTCCCGGGGGTCCTCCTCCGGCGCTACAAGCGATTCCTCGCGGACGTGCGCCTCAACGACGGCTCGGAAGTCACGGCCCACACGCCGAACTCGGGAAGCATGCAGGGCTGCTCCAATCCCGGATCTCCCGTGCACCTCTCGCGATCGGATGCGCCGGGACGCCGGCTGCCCTTCACTCTCGAACTGGTTCGGACGCGGGAGGGCGCCCTCGTCGGCGTCAACACAGCCCGCACGAACCGGATCGCCGAGGAGGCCATCCTGGAGGGCCGGATCGCGCCTCTCCGCGGCGCCGCCGGGATCCGGCGGGAGGTCCCCTGCGGGCGCGGAAGCCGCCTCGACCTCCAGGTCTCCCTGCGAGGCCGCGAGGTCTTCGTGGAAGTGAAGAACGTGACCCTGCGCGCCGGCACCCGCGCACTCTTTCCGGACGCGGTGACGGAACGCGGCGCGAAGCACCTGCGGGAGCTCGTGACGCTCCGCCGGGCCGGTCACCGCGCAGCCATGCTCTTCATCGTGCAGCGGGCCGACTGCCGGTCCTTCGGTCCGGCCGCGGAGATCGATCCCGCCTACGCCGAGGGCCTCGCGGCGGCGCGGGATGCCGGAGTCGAGATCCTCGCCTACGGCTGCGACGTGGCGCCGGACGCGATCGTTGTGGCGCGGCGCCTCCGGATCGCCCTGTGACGCCGCGCCCGCCCCGGGGGGGCGTCAGGCCCGCTGGACCTTCCGGCGGTGGGCGAGCGTCTTCTCGATGTACTCGGCCGCGTCCGGCGTCTTGCAGCTCGTCTCGCCGTGGTCCACGTCGACCTTGCCGATGCGCATCGCCGCTTCGAGGGCGAGCCGCGTGAGCGCGTCGTTGCGGACGCCGATGGCGATGAGCGCCATGTTCATGGCCTCCTTGACGCGGTTCTTCCGCCCGTGGATCTCCTTCTCGATGGTCTTGAGCTGGCGGGCGAACCAGTCGTCTCCGAGGTCCCTGTCGTCCATGGCCAGCCGCGCGACGAGGTTCCAGCCGGCGCGGCCGATCCACTCGGTCTGGGACTCGGACCACACTTTGGCCTTGGCCTGGACGAAGGGCGTCTGCGCCGCGAACTGGGAGAACGCGTCCGTCAGGACGTAGTTGTCGAGATCCTTGGCCCAGAGATCGAGGCGGCGGGCGGAGACGGCCGAGGGGTCTGCGATGAGCGCCGCCAGCATGCGGGCGTCGTGGTTGCCCGTCATCCAGAGGTCCTCCGCGAGGAGGTGGTTCGTCTTGATGCGCTTCGCCAGCGCCTTCAGGTTCGCCGTGCTCACGCCGAACTGCTTCTCGCCGACCCCGTGACGGGCGTAAATCTTTCGGCCTTGGGCAGTTCCCGCCTTCTCCAGGGCTTTTATCGCATCGGCGACCTGAGTGATGGGTTTGTGTGCCATTTCGAACCGTTCCCCGGAGTGTCGTGGCCCTTCATGTTATGCGCGCCCGCCGGAAACCGAAGCGGAACGCCGCCGCGAAGCCCCGCAGAGGCCTTTCACGGACCTGCGCGCGAGGTTCCGCACGGCGCCAGGCGCCGAGGCGGCGGCGCGCCGGAATCGCGGGCGCGGCACGGCGCGCCGGTCGCCGCCGCGGGACCGCGTCGCGCCGAAGCCGCAGGAATCGAGGCAAGTCTCTGCGGAGACCGGGGTTGGCGTTCCGGCGCACAGGATTAGAACGCTTTATCGGGCAAGGACTTACAATAATCGGACCCGGGGCGCATAATTCCGTTCCGTTTGCGGCGCTCCGCCGGATCTCTTACCGGACGGAGTGATCGCCGAAGATCGGCGACGCCGTCGCCTCGGAATCGTATCGAACGAAGGAGACAAAGAATGCGCAGCCTCCAGATCATCGCGGCCGCGGCAGCACTGGCCTGCCTCGCCGCCGTGCCCGTCGCCGCCCAGTGCGGAATCAACGACGGCTTCTCGGCCGGCCCCTGCTGTACGCCGGCCAACCCCATGATCCCGCAGTTCCCGCCGGTCCAGCAGACTGGAACGGGGGCCTGCATCCTCAACTGCAACGTCGAGTCCCAGTACAGCACCACGGTCATGATCCAGCCGCAGCAGGTGCTCTGCGACTACTGGCTCTTCCAGATCCAGATCACGGGTCCCGGCTTCAGCCTCGGCGGCGTGCTCGTCGGAAAGTACGCCCGCACCTGGATGGAGCATCCGACGGCCGCCTCCCAGATCCAGGTCTGGCGGCTCCTCCTGAACGGCGACCTGCAGTACGTCTTCCCGACGCCTCCGCCCCCGGGTGGATGCCCGATCCCCCTCTCGGCCCTCCCCCCGTACAACATGAAGGTCTGGTTCATGGGCTCGATCGACTTCGCCCGGAACTGCCAGACGAACACCTGGAGCACCGCCTACAACCTGACGCACCTCTGCCCGTCGGAGAGCCACGCCCCCTACAGCACGAGGTTCATCGCGGCGGCCGCCGGCTGGGCGAAGCGCACCTACCACTTCGTCGGCCCGGCGAACTTCTCCTTCGCGAGCCTCTGCCCGCCACCGGACGGCACCGTGATCGCCGAGTCCGTCCGGACGTCGATCGTCAACAACCCGATCGCCCCCTACCTCTGCCTCAATGAGTCGCAGGTGATGCAGGGGATGCTCATGAACAACTACCAGGACTGCTCGTGCTACACGCCCATCGGCGTCGTCGCCCCGCAGCGGTACCGGCATCAGACCCTCAATACCGGCGCCATCTGCAACGGCCTCTTCTCGCCGATCAACAGCATTCCGGTGCCCTTCGCGGGGAGCCCGATCCCCACGGGACTCCGGGCGCTCACCCTCGGGAGCTACCTCCCGTCGACGAGCAACCCCTACCCCGGCCAGGAGTGCGTCCACCTCTACCTCGGCCTCATCGAGCACCCGGATCTCTGCGGCTTCGCGCCCTACCCGCTCAACATCGTGGCGGGCGTGGGCACGACCGGCGGCCATCCGGCGACGCTCTTCGACGGCCCCGGCGCCACCGTCATGGTGAACGAGTTCCTCGACTTCTCGAACATGCTCATCGTGACGTCGGCGGGCACCCTCGGGCCGGGCTTCGGGCAGCTCTACGTGTCCGACATGGTCTGGAACCTGAACAGCCTCTGATCCCCATCCTGACCCGGCGCGCCGCCAACCCCCGGGCGGCGCGCCAGCCCGCGGGCGCGGGGCGTCGCCGGACGCCCCGCGCCCTTTTCGTGTCGCGCGTGGCAGGCCGCGGGGCTCAGTACCAGTGGGTCTCGACCCGGGTCTCGACGAGGGCCGCGAAGGCCGCGTCGAGGCTGCCCCGGCAGACGCCGTGCAACGGGCAGCGGTCGGGGCAATCCCAGTCCGTGCCCTCGATGAGGGAACAGGTCTTCCGGTGGGGGCAGGGGCCGGGCTCGCGGCACACGGGGGGGTGCTCGTAGAAGCAGCAGTTCCGTCCGATCATCCAGAGGAGATTGTCGAGGGTGAAGAGGTCGAGCGCGCCGCCCTCGGCGATCGGGCTCCCCGCCCTCGAGACGACGGTCCGGATGGCGGCGTCCTCCGCGGGCTCGAAGGGGCGGCCCTCGACGAGCGCCCTCCGGAGCTCGGGACCCGGCAGCACGGCGCCCGACCGCAGGGCGACACGCAGGATGTGGTAGTCGACGGGAAGTCCGATGGCGCCGGGATCGGAGGGCTCGAAGATGCCGAGACGGCGGAGGAAGATCACGAGGAGCCAGGTCTTCTTGCGGGCGGGATCGGCGTAGGCCTCGGCGGCAGCGAGGCGCTCCGCGAGTCCGAGCGGCCCGCCGATGCGGCGCCCCGCGCGCTCTGCAAGCTCAAGGAACGAGCCGCCCCCCTCCGCCTCGAGAAGCCGTCCGATGCCGGAGAGGAGGCGGAGCCGTTCCTCCACGCGGTCGAGGGTGCAGGTGGCGGGATCCCCGCCGTCGGAGAAGGCCTTCCGGAAATCGGTGATGGTCCAGGTCCGGACGGCCCCGGGAGTGAAGGCGGCGGGGCAGGCGTTGCGGAAGCGACGAGCCGCGGCGATGAGGTAGTCGCTGCCGCGAAGGGCCACGCCGTCCACGACGCCTCGCGCGGTCCGCGTCTGCTGGCAGATGCCGATGACGAGGCACCAGAAGACTGCCTCGTCGTCGGGCGTGGCGTCGCCTCCGAGCCTCGGGAGGAACCAGGATGTCCGCGGGCGGATCGATCCCAGCGCGCGCCCGATCCTGCGGCACTGCTCCTCGTCGATGTCGAGCACGAGATCCACGGGTTCTCGCCTCCCTGCCGGGGCGCCGGAGCGCCGGCGCGGGAGACTACGGGGCCGCCTGACGGCGGGCAAGGGCGAGCGCTCGGCGAGGGCGCCGCGAGGCGGTATCCTTCCGGTGATGAACGGACCCCCGGACGATACGAGACTCTCGAAACGCTCGGCGCACCTCCGCGAGGCGGGTATCCTGCGGGCGCTCACGCTCAGGGTGGCCGGATATCCGGACGGGCTCAACCTCGGCCAGGGCGTCTGCGATCTCGAGATGCCGCGGGAACTGCGACTCGCCGCCGTCGAATCGCTCTTCCGGGATCGGGCGACCTACACGCCCTGGGGCGGACTCCCGGAGCTGCGCCGAGCCATCGCGACCCGCACCCGGGAGCGCTACGGCCTCCGGTACGGCGAGGACGACATCGTGGTCACGATCGGATCCAGCATGGCCTGGATGGCGACCGTCATGACGCTTCTCGATCCGGGGGGCGAGGTCATCCTCTTCGAGCCCTTCTACCCCTACCACCGGAGCGCGGCGATCCTGGCCGGCGCCGTCGTGCGCACGGTGGCCTGCGGCCCCGATGGCGCCATCGACTGGGCAGGGCTCGAGGCGGCCATCACTGCCCGCACTCGCATCGTCGTCGTCAACACGCCGTCGAACCCGCTCGGCAAGGTCTGGACGCACGAGGAGATCGACCGCCTTGCCTCCGCTCTCTTGGGGTGCGATGCGGTGGTCGTGACGGACGAGATCTACGAGGATCTCGTCTACGATGGCCGCGTCCACGTCCCGCCGGCCACCCACCCCGCCCTCTTCCACCGCACCGTGACCATCTCGGGTGTCAGCAAGTCCTTCTCCGTCACCGGGTGGCGGCTAGGCTGGCTGGCGGCGCCGCCGCCGCTCTCGCGGGCCATCGGCCCCGTCTTCGACATCATGTGCGTCTGCGCGGCGCGGCCTCTCCAGGCGGCGGCCGCCGCGGCCCTCGGATCCCTGCCACCTTCCTACTACACGACTATGCGGGACGACTACGCCCGCCGCCGGGACCTCCTCCGAAACGCCCTCGAGGGCGGTGGCTTCCGCGTGACCGTGCCGGGTGGCGCGTACTACATGCTCGCGGACTACGAAGATCGCTTCGGTCCGATTCCGCCGCGGGACGCCTGCTTCCGCCTCCTCGAGGAGACCCACATCGGAGCCATCCCGGCGGACATCTTCCACGCCGGCGCGGCGCCGCCGGCCCTCAGGTTCCATTTCGCGGTGGACGATGCGGCGATCGCCGAGGTCGGGCGGCGGCTCGCGCGCCGATCCTGAGCCGTCCGGCGGTGGGGCGCTGTATCCGATCGATACGGGTATCCAGCCGTACACCCCTCCGCGGAGCGGCGGCTCAGGCGTCCGAGGCGAGCGTAATTGCTTGGAACTATTGACCTTGAGCGCTTGCCCATGGATTCCGCCGAGTTCCGGCACGGGCAGTGCTTTTCCCTCTATAGACATGTGGAGCGACGCGACGGAGGGCCATCCATGGAAACGCGAAGGAACACGGAGTGGGCGCTTGCCGAGATCCGCCAGGGTCGCGTGGGGGCCCTTGGCAGCCTCTACGATCGCTACGAACAGGTCGTCGCCGGCCTGGTCCGCCGTTCCGCGCGCTGCTTCCGGCGGGGCATCATCGACTTCGATGACGTCATCCAGGAGACCTGGCGCGTCGTGATCCGCAAGGTGGCCGGGTTCGAGCGGCGCGGAGGATGGGCCTTCCGCGCGTGGATCGAGCGGATCGCCCGTAATCAGATCGTCATGGCCGCCCGAGCATCGGCCCGCGCCGGCGACCGCACCGTGGAACTGCGGGAGGACGCGGAGACCGCGGCGTTCCCCGCGGCGCCGGCGGAGAGCGGATCGCGCGATGGCCTCGAGGGACTTCACGGACTGTCGGACGCGGACCGCCAGATCCTGACGCTCCGGTACGTCGAGAATCTCCCGGCGACCGAGATCGCCCGCCGCCTCGCCACCTCGGAGCCGGCGGTCTACCAGAGGCTGCATCGAGCGCGAGAGCGGGCGAAGGCCTGCCTCTCCGCGGCGGCCGACCCGCGCTGAGTCGGCTTCAGCGCATCGACGCTCGCCGGCGCCCCGGTGCAGTCTTCGTGTTCGCAGACACTTGCGGCGGCGGTCGATACGGCCGGATCCGGCGGCGCCCGGAATCCGGCTGCCAGCTTCGATCCGACTCCGCGACGGAGTAGACTCTGGAGTACAGATTCCTCGCGGCGCGGACAGGGCGTCCCCTGAGGAGAGGGGGACGCGCACCACGCGGGCTTTCACCAGACCGTGCGAGCCGGTCGAACCTGTCTCGCCTGCGAACCTGTGCGACCGGGCTCGGGGCGATCGGAATCGCCATCGCGCAGCCCGCCCATCCAGTTTCGAATCATCTGTCAACGGAGTGAATGAAGCATGCGCTGCACGATCGTCCATCCCCGTCCAACTGCGGCGGCGATCCTCACTGCCCTTGCCGTTGCTTTCGTCCTTGCGGGCGCCGCGTCCGCCCAGACGACCGATTCGCTCGCCATCGGCGGCCCCGGCGCCACCGGATGCCAGGGCGCCGGCAGCCCGCCGGCGCTCACGGGCGGCATCCTCGCCTCCGCCGGCCTCGACTTCCTCTACGACGAAACGACGGGCGTCCTCCAGGTCAAGGTGACGAATACGTCGCCGGTGACCTTGGGGGTTCCGAATCCCGTCATCACGCAGGTGTACTTCAACCTCCCGCACCTCGCGGTCACGGGTCTCGCTCTTCTCTCTCAGACCGGTTCCGGCGGCGCCACGCCCGCCTTCGACCTCGCCGTGGACACGAACCTCCTCGACGGGTCCAATCCCATCAGCGCGAACTGCTTCGGCGCCTTCGGCGTCCGCCTTCAGATCGCTGGTGGCATCGCCGGCGGCATCGCCAATGAGATGGCGGACACGCTCCCCGGTCCTCCGGGCTCCATGGTCATGGGGCCCGTCACCTTCACGTTCCAGGTGAGCGGGAGCCTTCCCGGCAGCCTCACGGCCGGCGCATTCGCCAGGTCCTTCTCGAAGACTCCGGCTGGCGTCGCGCCAGTGAACGCCGCCGCCAAGCTCCAGGGCGGCGGGCCCGGCGCCTTCGCAAGCGGCACTCTCGGGAGCGCGACGAGCTGCCAGCCGGGCGGCTGGGTCGCCGGTTCGGCCTGCCTGAACGGCGTCCTCAACATCGTCGTATCCGGCAAGCCCGGCTGCATGCTCGGGTTCATCGGGTCGAAGGCGCCAGGCCCGGGGAACTACTTCGGCTACACGATCCCGGTGGGCGTCCCCTTCGTGCTCGTCTTCGTCGAGGTCATGCCGGAATCGGGCCTCTTCGTCCTGCCGGTCACGATCCCGCCCGTGAACGAGCTGGTCGGCGTGACGGAGCACCTCGCCGTCGTCGCCGTGAACCCCATGAATCCCTCCGAGATCCTCTTCTCGGAACCATTCACCGTCACGTTCTGCCAGTGATCTCTGCTCATGCCGGATCGGGCTCGTCGCCGGAGACGAGCCCGTGTCGGCGGAGCTTCTCGTAGAGCGTCTTCCGCGTGATGCCGAGGATCCGCGCGGCCTCCGACTTGTTGCCACCGGCTGCCGCGAGGACCTCGGCGACGTAGCGTTGCTCGTGCTCTTCGAGCGTGACGAACGTACCCCGCGGCCGCGACGCGGAGCGGACGTGCTCCGGCAGATCCTCGAGCCGGATCTCGTCGCCCGGAGCCATGGCGACGGCGAAGGTGACGGCGTCGCGGAGCTCCCGGACGTTGCCGGGCCAGGCATAGGCGTTGAGTGCGGCCAGGGCCGGTCCCGTGATGCCGCGGACGCGGCGGCCGTGGCGGCGGCCGGCGTCGCGCGCGAAGCCGCGCAGGAGCTCGGGAAGGTCGCCGATACGTTCGCGGAGCGGCGGGATGCGGAAGGCTGCCTGGCGCAGGCGGAAGAGAAGGTCCTGCCGAAAGCGGCCCTCCGCGACGCGGCGGTCGAGATCGTGATTGGTCGCGGCGACGACGCGCACATCGGCGAAGAGGACCTCGGATCCGCCCACGCGCTCGTATTCGCGGTACTCGATGGCGTGGAGGATCTGGCCCTGGACGGGGAGCGGCAGGTCGCCGATCTCGTCGAGGAAGAGCGTTCCGCCCGAGGCCCGCTCGAAGCGCCCGACATGGCGGGCCACGGCTCCCGTGAAGGCCCCCTTCTCGTGTCCGAAGAGCTCCGACGCCGCGAGCGACTCGCTGAGGCCCGCGCCGTTGAAGGCGATGAAGGGGCCGGCGGCCCGGCGGCTGCCGTTGTGGACGACTTGGGCGTAGAGGGTCTTGCCGGAGCCTGTTTCGGCCAGAAGAAGGACGGAGAGGTCCGTTGCGGCGATCCGCCGCAGCCGGTCGGCCAGATCCCGTGAGGCGGGGCTTGCCGAGGGGAGGAGATCGAAGGTGGCTCCCCGCCTCCGATAGAGCGTCGAGAGGCCCTCTTCGTCCTCTGGTGCGTCGTCGAGGGGGATGTCGCCCGAGGTCATGGCTCGAATGATAGGCAACGCGAGAGCCGTCCGTCCATCGTCGGTTCGCCCGGATTCCGGCCCGCGGCTGCCCGATCCGCCTTGACGGCTCGATCGGGTTGAGCGTACTCTCTCCTGGCGCCGGGCCGGGAGGGTTGACAAGAGGAGGAAGGAGGGACATGTCGCGACCGGACCGGGAGCAGGCCTCTTCTCAGGAGCTCGCCGCGCTCTGCACGCTTGCCCGCGAGGTCGCATCGTCCCTGTCGATCGAGGCCGTCGTCGCCGCCGCCCTCCGCGGGATCCTCGCCGCCGTGACCCCGGACATCGCCTACTTCTTCACGCGGGACGGATCGCGACTCATCCTGCGCGGCGTCGTGCCCGAGGACGCCCGAGCGCGCGTCGGGTTCATTCCTGAGCACTGCGCAGGGCAGTGCCTCTGCGGGCTCGCCGCGGAGAAGAAAGAGCCCATCTACTCGACGGACATCCACGCGGATCCCCGATGCACGTGGAAGGAATGCCGCCAGGCGGGAGTCCGGTCTCTGGCGGCCCTTCCTCTCCGGGCGGGCTCGCAGGTCATCGGCGTCCTCGGGATCGCGTCCTTCGCCACGCGCGACTTCGCAACCCGGTCCCGCTTCCTCGAGACCCTGGCCGACGTCATCGCCGTGAGTCTCCAGAACGCTCACCTGTTCCGAGACGTGGAGGAGGCCGCTCGTACCGTCGATCGCGAGCGGCGCTTCGCCGAATCGCTCATCGCAGGGCTCCCGGGCGTCTTCTACCTCATCGACGAGCACGGACGGTTCCTCCGCTGGAACCGGAACTTCGAGGTCGTGATCGGCCGTTCGGCGGAGGAGATGGCGAGGGCCCACCCCCTCGATTTCTTCGAGGGCAGGGACCGCGGGCTCATCGCGGAGCGGATCGCGCGGGTGTTCGCCGAGGGATCCGCCGACGCGGAGGCGGACTTCGTCGCGAAGGACGGGACGCGGCGCCCCTACTACTTCACGGGACTCAGGATCCTCGTCGACGGGAAGCCCTGCCTCATCGGCCTCGGCATCGACGTGTCGGAGCGGCGGGAGCTCCAGGAGCGGCTCCTGCACACGGAGAAGCTGGCGGCGCTCGGGCGGCTCGCCGGCGGCGTGGCGCACGACTTCAACAACCAGCTCGCGGGGATCCTCGGCTACGCGGACCTCCTCTCGCGAAGCGTCGAGGACGAGCACCTGCGCCGCCATGCCGACGCCATCCTGCATCTCGGACAGCGATCCGCCGATCTGGTCCGCCAGCTCCTCGCCTTCGGACGCAAGGCGAAGCGACTCTCGGTGCCCGTGGATGTCCATCGCCTCATCAAGGAAGTCGCCGGACTCCTCGAGCGCTCGATGGACCGGCGGATCCGCGTCCGTCTCGACCTCCGAGCGCCCGCGGCCACCGTGACGGGCGATCCGGCGCTCCTGCAGAACGCCCTTCTCAACCTCGCCGTGAACGCCCGGGACGCCATGCCCGAGGGCGGCGAACTCCATTTCGCGACGGATGTGACGTCCGGCGACGAAACGGGTCTCGGCCCGGAGCCCTGCCTGCGCATTCGCGTCACCGATACAGGGTCCGGGATGACCGAGGATGTTCGTCGCCACGCGTTCGAGCCCTTCTACACGACCAAGGAGCCAGGCCAGGGGACGGGCATGGGCCTCGCCAGCGTCTACGGGACGGTGCAGAGCCACGCCGGCGGCATCCGGATCGAGAGCGAAGTCGGACGGGGAACCACCGTCACGACCTGGCTTCCGCTCTCGGACGCACCGGAGTCGGTCGACGCCCAGCCGGAGCCCGAGGCGCCCCGGATCGGGGGCGCCAGCGTGCTCGTCATCGATGACGAGCCCGACGTCTGCGAGATGGCGGCCTCGGCGCTGAGGGCGAGCGGCTACCGGGCCGTCGCCTTCCGATCCGCTCCGGAGGCGGTCGCGCACTACCGGGACCACTGGCGGACGGTGGATCTCGTGCTGGTGGATCTGCTCATGCCCGAGATGGGGGGCCGCGACGTGTTCCGCCGCCTGCGCGAGGCGAATCCCGATGTCCGGGCCGTGCTGACGTCGGGCCACGGGCCTCCGGCGGAGATCGAGGTGCTTCTCCGGGAGGGTTTCCGGGGCTTCCTTCCGAAGCCCTACCTGGTCGCCGACCTGGCGCGGATCGTGGGCGAGGCGCTGCGAGGCTCCGGCGACGCGGGCGGGACCATCGAACAGGATCTCGGCCGGCCTTCGTAGAAGCGGACGGGGAGGGACCACCATCCACCCCCGCGGGGGTGGAGTTCGCTTCTCCCGCGGTCCGCGCGCTCGAGGATGTAGTCGAAGAGCCCGGGCGCGAGCGCGTCGTAATCGCCTCGGCGCACCGGGCGATCGATGCGGAGGATCGGCCGGAGATGGAACCGCCGGCGGAACTCCGCGAGGGTCGCTCGGGGCGAGGGGAGCCCCGTCATGGCGAAGAAGAGGCGTCCGCCCGGGACGAGGTGGCGGGAGGCGCCGGCGGCAAGGCGGAGGAGAAGGCGATTCCCGTCCGGCCCGCCGTCCCGCGACGGGAGGATCGGGCGCGGCGTGGGGCACTGGGGCATCACGGCCGTGATGGCGTCGTACCGCTCGCCGGCGACGGGCGCGAAGAAGGACCCGCGCCGTCCCTCCACGTCACGGAATCCGTTGCGGATGGCATTGCGCACGGCGAGGGCCACGGCTCGGGGGTCGATGTCCGTGAACACCACCGAGCCTGCGCCCGCCACGAGGGCGGCGAGACCGAAAAGGCCGGTGCCGCAGCCGAGGTCGAGGACGCGGCCACCGCGGGGAAAGGGGATCGCGGCCGCGAAGCGAAGCCCCGTCGCGTCCACCGGGTGGATGCCGCGGACCGTCTCGAAGCGGACGGCGCGGTTCCGGAGCCGAAGAGTCCGCGTCATCGGGGCGCCGGAGGCCGGACGATCGCCTCGTGGATGCGCCGGGCCTTGTCGGTCGCGTCGGGCCGGGGCTCGAGCCGGTAGTCGATCGTGGCGACCGGATCCGCGCTGAACTCGACCCGGGTCTCGGCATTGTCGCGGAAGACGGTGAAGGCGACGGCCTCGCCCGCCTTCAGGCCGGCGACGACCTCGCGGTACTGCTCGGGGTCGCGGACGGGGCGGCCGTTCACGGCGAGGATCTCGTCGCCGGCGCGGAGCCCCGCGCGTTCTGCCGGAGAGCGGAGGCGGATTCCCACGCGGAGGGCGCCATCCCGGAGGAAGGCGTTCTGGGGGAGGTCGGGGACCGGCTCGAGAAGGGTATCGATCAGGAGTTCCTCGTCGCCCCGTCGGATCCGGAGGGCGGCGCGGTCGCCCTGGCGGAGCCCCCCGAAGGCCTCGTTGAAGGCGGCTGCCGCGGTCGCGGGAGCTCCGTTGAGCTCGAGGATCTGGTCGCCGTTCTCGAGCCCCCCCCGGTGGAGGAATCCCGCTTCCCGGAAGCGAACGAGGACCTTCCCGCCGGCGTCCTCGGCTACGATTCCCGGCCGGAGCTTCGCCTCACGGACCTGGACGAGGTAGAGACCGGCGAGGGCGAGCCACTTCTCCCAGGGGATTTCCCGGGCGCCGCTCACGTGGGCGCGGAAGAAGAAGCCGAGATCCCGGCCGGCCACCGAGTTGACGATCCAGATGAAGTCCTCGGACGTGAACCCGCGGGGGGCCGTGGACTGCCGCGACAGGATCCGGAAGACGTCGTCGAGGCTCCGCTCGTTGGCGGTGAAGTCCCGGATGAGGATGTCGAGGAGCCAGCCGAGGAGCTGCCCCTGGAGGTAGTAGGAGATGCCGCCCCCGCCGCCGTCCCAGACCGTCCATGAGGACTCTTCCGGAGAGATCGTGAGGTGGGCCTCGTTCTGATCGAAGTTCCGGATGGCGGCGGCCATCCGGCTCCGGAACTGCTCCTCCGTGACGAGCCCGGCGCGAGCGAGCGAGACCTCCGTGTAGTACTCGGTGATGCCCTCGGAGATCCAGAGGTTCTTCGTGCGCTGGGGGACGTCGTAGTCGAACGGGCCGAGGATCGCGGGCCGGATGCGCTTCACGTTCCAGACGTGGAAGTACTCGTGGGCCGTCACGTCCTTCGAGGCCGCGGGATCCGCCTTGAGGCGCGCCTCGCTGACGCCGATGGTCGTCGAGTTGAGATGCTCGAGGCCGCCCCCGCCCCCGTTCACGTAGATGAACGTGAAGTGGTCGTAGGGGATGTCGTCCATGAGGCGCGTCTGGGCCTCGCAGATCCGCCGTGCGACGTCCACCACCGCGGCGGCATCGAAGGGGATCGGGCGGTCGCCGTTATCGAAGACGATGCGGTGCGGGACCCCCCCCACCTCGAAGGGGAACGAATGGAACTTCCCGACGAGCGTCGGGCAGTCGATGAGGACATCGTAGTCCGCCGCCGTGAAGACCATGGGGTCGGGAGTGGCGCGAAGCCCGGTGGCCACCTGCCAGCCCTCCGGGAGCCGGAACCGCACCTGGGCGCGCAGGTCCTTGCGGCCGCGGACGTAGAAGAACGTCGGGGGGCCGTCGATGAGGCCGCCCGTGGCCGTGAGATAGGAGCGGTTGTTGCGTGACCGCGAAGCGCCACGGATCGTGGCGGAATGCCGCGAGAGCCAGCTCACGCGGACCTCCCGCGCGTCCCCGCAGTCGAGGCTCCAGGTGAGCCGGCCGTCGTAGCGTGGCTCGATCTTTCGATCGCCGTCGGCTGCGGCCTCGACCTGCTCGATGCGGCGTGCGTTGCCCATGAGGCGATACGCCCCGGGCGCCCAGTCGGGGATCGAGAATTCGAGGCGCGGCGCTCCGGGGTTCACGACGGTGAGGCTCACGAACCACCCGTCGAGATTCTCCGGGTCCACGCGGACTTCGTAGAGAAGGCGCGTGGAGCCCGACTGGGCGGAGGCCGCCGAGACAGAGAGGGAGAGGATCGCGAGCAGAAGGAACGCCTTGCGCCGCATCGCGGTGATTCCTGTTCGAGGGAGCCTTCGGGTCGGCCCATGGTACGCGATCGCCGCTTGGGCGTGACGCCCCGGATTCGGGGAAACGCAGAGCGAAGCCGGCCGCTCGATCGCCATCGCACGAGCGGAAACGCTCGGGTTTCGTATCGCGCGACGGCGCCCGCGCTCTCGGCCCGCCGCGTTCCGGACGTTAGCGCTTGCGTCTCAGCGGTTTCGGAACGTGGCGCCGCCTCGGAATGCGTCGGATCGCCGCGGCACGGCGCTCGCTTCCTTCCTGCCGGCGGCCGGGGGGCCGTGCCACAGCAACAAGCGCGCTCCGATCCATGCCGGCGCGGCCCCCCGGCCTCTCTTTTCCCGCCGCGCGCGCCCCGGGCAGCTCTGGCATGGTTCCGGACGATCGGGTACCCTTGGCGCGCATCGAGATGCCGGAGCGGACTTCCGACGCGAACCCTCCGGCGTGGGCGGTCCCGTGGAACAACACCGAATGCAGCGCAGCCCGGCGGGGCTCGTTCCGCGGGCGTCCGGTGAGCGCGGTCCCGCCGGATCCTCGAAGAAGGAGTGATGTCGCATGCGATTCCGTGGCGCTCGGTTCGTCTCCGTCGTGGCGTTCTCCACTCTCCTCCTGCCTGTGGTCACGGCTCAGCCGGCACCGCCCTCGATCCCCATCGTCCTCACGGAGGAGTACGAGGAGACCTGGGACGGCCCTCCCGTGAACGCGATCCTCATGTTCCGGGTGTCGGGTCAGAAGAACGAGTTGCTTGAGCGGCTCCTGACGGATCTGCGCAAGGACAAGGCCGACATGCCAGCGGCGGACGGCTGGGCCATGGGCGTCATGTTTCCCGCGCAGCCGGATCAGCGCATCGCGGCCTGGCGCGTCGATCCCGCCACCCGGCGCTTCGCCTTCCGCTACGACGCCAACAACGACGGCGACCTGACCGACGAGAACGAACTCCATCTCCGGGCGAACCGACCGCTCACCGTGGCTCTCCGCCGCGTGCGGAGCCTCGATGGCCGCGATCTCGTCCGCTCCATGCCCTACGCTCTCGAGCTTGCGGCCGACAAGGACCGGGCCCCGGTCATCTCGTTCCGCAGGGCCTGGGTCCGCCGGGGCCGCTTCAGCCTCGGTGGCAAGGAGTACATGGTCCAGCTCGACGACATGGACAACGATGGCTTCTACAGCGCCGACGATGAGGACGGCACGACGCTCGGCATCGACCTGAACCAGGACGGGAAGATCCAGGGGACGGAGGAGTACTTCTTCCTCCAGGACCTGATCCCCATCGGCGACCTCGTCTACGAGCTGCCCCAGGGCGGCCTCGCCTGGGACGGATCGCTCGTCCAGCTGAACCGCGTGGATCGGAAGGTGCCGAACGTGGCCGCGGGGCAGCCGGCGCCCGACTTCGAGGTGCCGTGCCTCGACGGGAAGACGATCCGCCTCAGGGAGAACCTCGGGAGCCGCGCCACGGTCGTCTACACGTGGAGCACCGGCAACGCCACGACGGCGCTCTTCCTCGCCGAGCTCGACGCCCTCCGGAAGGACTACGCGGAGAAGGGCGTGAAGATGGTCTCGATCTGCATCGACGAAGCCGCGCGCAAGCCGAGCGTCGAGCGGGTGCTCGGCCAGATCAAGACGGAGCTGCCCGTCGGGTTCCCGGGACAGGGCCGCCGCAACGACGTGAGCCGCAACTACCGGCAGCGCACGCCGGGGATGATCGTCCTCATCGACAAGGACGGAAACCTCGTCACCGAACCCGGCAAGATCACGAACCGGGCGGGCCTCGCCGAGGCCCTCGACAAGCTCGTCCAGTAGTCCCGGAAGCGGCCCCCCGTCCTCGAGACCACGGGGTGGACTGGAGGGGCGGACCGACTATGATGGGTCGGTCCGCCTTGTTCCGCGGAGGGACCGCCATGACGTCCGCCCTGCCGCCGCTCCTCCGGCTCGCCGTCGCTCCGGCGTTGCTCGCCGCTCTCCATCTCGCGGCGCCCCTGACCGCCCAGAGCCTCCCGCTCTGGAGCGGCGAGTTCGACGAGGCTTTCCGCACCGCCGAGCGCCGCAATGTCCCCCTCGTGCTCGCCATCATCCAGGACGGCGAGGAGGCCAACGAGCGCGCCGTGGAGACCGTCCACAAGTCTCCCGCCTTCGTGAAGGCCGCCAGGTCCGCCATCTGCCTCGTGGCCAACCGGAGCCTCCACGCGAGCGTCAAGGACGCCGCCGGCCGCGGCGTGTGCTCGAAGCACGGCAGCAATCCCTGCGAGACGCACATCCGCCACGAGGCGAAGATCGTCGCGGAGTTCACCGACGGCACCATCCAGACGCCGCAACATATCTTCGTGACGCCCTCCCGCGAGGTCGTGGAGCGCATCTTCGACATCCCCGGCGAGGGGGAGTTCCTCGTGGCGCTCCAGAAGGCGATCCGCAAGGTGGGGCCCGGACTCACGGAGGAGCAGTTCGTCGCCCTCGAGAAGAGCCTCGCCGAGGCTGCGGCCGCCATGGCGGAAAACCGGCTCGGAGAGGCCGTGAAGCTCCTGCTCCGAGTCAAGGCGGAGGCGGGACGGTCGGCCCTCGGACGCGAAGCCGCCGCGCATCTCGCCGGCGCCGAAGCCCGGGGACAGGCCGACATCGTGAGGGCGAGGGAGTCGGAGGGGCGGGGGGATGTCGTGGGGGCGCTGAGGCTCCTCTCGGCCACGGCGACCGAGCTCCAGGGTCTCGATGCCGCTGCGGCCGCGCGGAAGGAGCTCATTCGGATGAAGGCCACGCCTGCGGGCCGGACCGCCCATCAGGTCATCGAGAAGGAGGAGCGCCACCGGCCCGATCTCGAGCGAGCCGTCGCCGCGGAGAAGGCCGGCGACTACGCGAAGGCCCGTGACCTTCTCGTGAAACTCGCCGACCGCGCGAAGGGGACGGCCGTCGGCGATGACGCCGCGGCCCGCCTCGCCCGGTACGAGAGCGATGCCGACATCCGGAACTTCCTCGCCGAGGCCGATCGGGCCGCTCGGGCCCAGGTCCTGCTCGTCGAGGCCAGGAAGCTCGAGCGGGCGGGCCGGGCCGCCGAGGCCCTCGAGATCCACCGCAGGATCCTCGCCGAGTTCCCGGGGACGCCTGCGGCGGCCGAGGCGCGGACGAAGGTCGAGAAGCCCTGATGCGGATCGTCTTCGCCGGAACGTCGGCGTTCGGCGTCCCGGCGCTCCGGGCCCTCGGCGCCGCGGGACACGAGATCGCCGGCGTCGTCACGCAGCCGGACCGGCCGGCGGGGCGCTCGAAGGACCTCCGCCCGCCGCCCGTGAAGGTGGCCGCCGCTGAGCTCGGCCTCGAGGTCGCCCAGCCGCTGCGGATCAACGCGTCCGACTCCGTGGCTGCGATCGCGGCGCTCCGGCCCGATGCCCTCGTCGTGATCTCCTATGGCCAGATCCTCCGCGCGCCCCTCCTCGCCGTGCCGCGGCTCGGGCCCGTGAATGTCCACGCGTCGCTCCTGCCGCGCCACCGGGGAGCCTCGCCCATCCAGGCTGCGATCCTCGCCGGCGACCGCGTCTCCGGAGTCACCGTGATGGTCATGGACGAGGGGCTCGACACGGGGCCGATCCTCGGGAGCGCAAGGACGCCTCTCCTGCCCGATGACACGGCCGCGACTCTTCACGACCGCCTGGCCCGCCTCGGAGCCGGGATCCTGCCGGGCCTTCTCGATGCGTGGGCCATGGGGACGATTTCGCCGGCGCCCCAGGACGATCGCCTGGCGACGGTCACGGGCCTCGTCCGGAAGGAGGATGGCCGGATCGAGTGGTCGCGCCCGGCGACCGAGATCGAGCGGAAGATCCGCGCCTTCACGCCGTGGCCCGGGGCCTTCTGCGACCTCGAGATCCGGGGGCGGACCCGGCGGCTCATTATCGAATCGGCGGTCGTCGAGGACGGAGCGGCGGCACCCGTGCCATCGGGCACCGTCCTCGAGGCCGCCGGCGACCGCCTCCGCGTGGCCGCGGGCGCCGGCATCGTCCGCATCCTCCGAGCGAAACCCGCGGGGAAGCGTTCCCTCGATATCGCCGAGTTCCTGCGCGGAGCCTGAAGCGCCCCTCCCCCCCGCCGCCGCAGGGGGGCGATCCGCCGATCAGAGACCCGTCACCGTGATGGCATCGGTGGCCCGGACGGGCTGTCCCATGGGGTCGAGCTGGATGCCGCTTGCGTAGATCGTGAGGCCGGGTGGCAGGGGGAAGGGAAAGAGCGGCGCGTCTCCGTCTCCCTGGGGCGACGCGGGGCCGGGGTCGATGCTCCCCGTCAGGACGGCCAGCAGGTCAGGGCTCGTGACGGCGAGGACCGTGATGGGGTCCACGATGAGGGGGATGTAGAAGCAGTTGCCGAGGTCGATCGCCGGGGCCGTGCCGGTGGCGCTCACGGCGACGACGAACGTGGACCCCGCTGTCGCGGCCGGAACGGCGCGGATCCCGAAGCCGAAGGGCGATGCCGGCGTGGGCGAGCCGTTCGTGACGAGCCAGGGGACGCGCACGGCCGAGCCGTAGACCTCGTTCTGGCCGAGAGGATTGTCGTGCCAGACGGAGAAGCCCGTGAGGGTCGCCGGGCTCACAGCGAAGAACGTCCCCTCGTTCTCGTTCGGCGAGTCCGTGTCGCCGGGCGTCGGAACGTCGAACGGCGTCCGCCAGAGAGTGCCCCGGTCATTGGTCACGGCGTAGGCGAGATCGTTGCCCCCGAAGGAGCCCGTCTCGAAGTGGACGAACGCCATGGAGCCGACGGCGTCCACGCGGCAGAAGTGGTTGGCGCGGCCGGGATTCCCCCCGTCGAGGGCGGTCTCGCCGCTCCAGGTGAGGCCGGCGTCCTGGGAGACGTTGACGTACACCTTCCGGCCGTTGTCGCCGGTGCCGGGCTGGAGATGGTCGTCCGTCCAGACCACGTACACGTCGGAACCCGAGACGTCCGCGTGATGGTAGCGGCTCACGGCGCCCGGGGTGGCTTCGAGGATAGGCGAGACACTCACCTCGGACGGCAGCCACGTGAGGCCGCCGTCGCTCGAGACCTGCGCGTGGATGGCTCCGCCGCTCAGCACCGCTTCGTCGGCCCAGCACACGGCCACGACGCTCCCGTCGATCGCCACCTGGACGTTGTCCACGTCGCCGGTGGTGTCCGTCTCGATGAGGGTCTCGGTGAAGGTCGCGCCTCCGTCCTGCGAGACGAGGACCCAGACGTTGTCGTTCGCGGCCCCGCCGCCCGGAACGAGGCGGTTGTCGATGAAAGCGACGGCGACCGTGGTCCCCTCGGCGACGATCTTCGGTTCGTCGACGTCGTTGTGCGGATCGAGCGATCCGAGCGGTGGCACGAAGGGCACCTGGGTGTTGAGACGGACGGGCGCCGAGAAGGTGGCGCCGCTGTCCGTCGAGCGGACGTAGTAGAGATCCTCGGCGCCGCTGATGAGCGTACGGTCCTCCTCCCAGACGACATGGATCGTGTTGCCGGACGTGGCGAGGGAGATGCGATCGATGTCGCTCGTCGCCGTGGCGACGGTATCGCTGTTGAGCGCGAAGGCCGCCGGACCCCAGGTGAGCCCGCCGTCCGTCGAGCGGTTGAAGAAGACGTCCTGGTTCGAACTGCCGAGGGCGGCGGCGGCGCGTCGCTCCTCCCAAGCGCAGACGATGGTCCCGTCGGCGAGGAGGCCGACCTTGGGGAACTGGGAGTCGCTCGTGTTCGGTGCGTCGCCCTGGTCGACGCGGACCATGGGCTGCCAGGTCACGCCGTCATCCGTCGAGACCGCGGCCCAGATGTCCTGGACGCTCTCGCTCACGCCGTTCTGCTCGGCAAAGACAGCCACGAAGCGGCAGCCATCCGCGGCCACGGTGATGCCGTCCTGCCGGTTCGAGCCGTTCGGGTTGAACCCGCCGGCGTTGAGACGCTGGATGCTGCGCGTCTGGGCCCCGGCAACGGCGGCCACGAGGGCGGCGATCAGGGGGGCGAAGAAGATGCTCCGGAGCATGGTTTCTCCTCTGGTGCAGGGTGGATCGAAAGACCGTGCATCCAGCATCCGGAGAGATCATGAAGAGATTCCGGTCCGCGATTCAGAATCCGATGAATCGTGCCGGGATTCATCTTCCCTTCGTTGACCGAAGCCAGGATCCTGGCCATCGTGGTTCCCGGTTCGCATCCCAGCGCGAAGCCTCGGAGGAATGTCGTGAGACCGAGAGTGCCTGTTCTTGCGATCCTGGGCGTCCTTGTCGGGTTCTGTCCGTGCCTCCTCGCGCAGGAACGCGACGAGGCCGCGGGTGTCGTCTTCCACGACCGCAACCGCAACCAGGTGCGCGAGGATGGCGAGGAGGGGCTCCCGGGTGTCCGCGTCTCGAACGGCGTGGACGTCGTGGCGGCGGACGCGGAGGGTCGCTGGACGCTCCCCGTCCGAAGCGAAGACTGCATCTTCTTCGTCCTGAAGCCGCGGGGATACATGACGCCGGTGGACCGGCACAACCTCCCGAGGTTCTTCCGGATCCACAAGCCTGCGGGATCGCCGAAGCTCCGCTACGGCGGCGTGCGGCCCACGGGGCCTCTCCCGGCCTCGATCGAGTTCCCTCTCCATGCGGAGGCGGAGCCGCCGCGCTTCCGCGTCGTGATGTTCGGCGACACGCAGCCGCGGGATGTCAAGGAGGTCGAGTACATCGCCCATGACGTTGTCGAGGAGCTCATGGGCGTGGACGCCGTCTTCGGCGTCACGCTCGGCGACATCGTGTTCGACGACCTGTCCGTGACGCCGCACCTCACCGGAGCGATCTCGCTCCTCGGCCTCCCCTGGTACAACGTCCTCGGCAATCACGACATGAACTACGACGCGCCGGACGATGTCCACTCCGACGAGACTTTCGAGCGGCACTTCGGCCCGTCCTGGTACGCCTTCGACCGCGGCCCCGTGCACTTCATCGTGCTCGACGATGTCTGCTGGTACGGGAAGACCGAGACCCGCAAGGGGCACTACGAAGGCCGCATCGGTACGGACCAGCTCGCCTTCATCAGGAACGACCTCGCCTTCGTTCCGAAGGATAGGCTCGTCGTGCTGCTCATGCACATCCCGCTCGACGAGGTGGCGGATCGGGAGGATCTCTTCCGTATCCTCGAGGACCGCCCTCGGACCCTTTCCGTCTCGGCGCACGAGCATTACCAGGAGCACCGTTTCTACGGCGCTGCGGAGGGATGGCGGGGCGCGGAGCCGCACCACCACGTCGTGCACGCCACGGTGTGCGGGAGCTGGTGGAGCGGGGCGCCGGACGAGACGGGGATCCCCCATGCGATGATGAACGACGGCGGACCCAATGGGTGGTCGATCTTCACCTTCGAGAACGACCGCGTCAGCATCGAGTTCCGGCCGGCGCGCCGGCCGCCGGACTACCAGATGGAGATCCACCTTCCCGAGGAGGTCGTGGCCGGCGAAGAGGCCGCGACCGAGGTTTTCGTGAACGTCTTCGCGGGATCGGAGCGGTCCACGGTCGAGATGCGCGTGGATGGCTTCGGTCCGTGGACAGGGCTTCCCCGCACGCCGGCGGAGGATCCGGCGTTTCTCCGCCTCAAGCTCGCCGAGAGCCAGCCTGTGCCCCCGGCGGGGCGCAAGCTTCCGAAGCCGGTGACGACGCCCCACATGTGGGCCGGACGCCTCCCCTCCGGCATCTCTCGCGGCTGGCACCGCCTGGTCGTCCGGACGACAGACATGTTCGGCCGGACGTGGGAGCGGAGCCGCATCTTCCGCGTCCGCGCCGCCCCCCGTCCCGATCCGGAGTCCAACGGCCGGTGACCCGCGTTCGCCGTCCCGCTGCCTCCGTCTCCGCAAGGGGGTGACCACGGAAACGGGAGAAGCCCGGTGATAGGCTGCGCGCCCGGACCGCGGGAAGGAGGCGCGGAGCATGATGTACGCGATGCTCGTATGGGTGGCCGCCGTGGCGATCGTCGGCGGCGAGGATGTCGTCGTGAGCCGGACGGGCGAGCGGGTGGAGGGGAGGATCGTGGCGCTTCACGCAGGCGGAGTTGCGGTGCTTGCGGGGTCGGGAACGCGGGAAGTGGGCTGGAGCGAGGTCGCCTCGGTGGAGTCGGCCGCGGCCGTTCCGGTCGTGTTCGGGAACGGGGACCGGCTCACGGCGCGGATCGCAGGGTTCGTGGACGGGCTGCTCGTCCTCGAGGCGCCGCATCTCGCCCTCGCGCGGGTTTCCGTGGCGGCTCTCGCGGCGCCGCCGCCGAAGGCGGGAAGCGGCCCCTCGCCCGCCGTGGTCGCGGCTGTTGACGCAGCGGAGGCCAAGGCGCCGCCGGACAAGCCATGGAAGTGGACCGTCGCCCTCGGGGGCAGCCTCACCACGGGCAATACGGACACGTTCAACGCGTTCCTCGAGGTGAAGGCCTTGAAAGAATGGGAGCAGGACCGGCTCGAGATCGCCGCCCGGGCGATCTACGGGACCGCCGAGGGGGAGCAGACCGCGGCCGCGGTTCGACTTGGCGGGAAAGGCGACTTCTTCCTCGGGGAGACGGAGTACATCTGGGTGAAGGGAGAGGCCGAGCACGACGAGCAGTCCGACCTCGCTCTGCGAACGATTCTCGGCTCCGGCATCGGCACCCACCTCATCAAGGAGGCGCCGCGACTCTGGACGCTCGAGGCGGGACCGGCCTGGCTCTACGCGGATTTCGAGGACGACGACAAGGATCTGAATACGGCGTCGCTCCGCGTGGCGACGCGCTACGCCGACGTGTGGCGGGAGAAGCTCAACGTCCTCCAGGGGCTCGAGGTCATCCTCCCGGTGGCGGATCCCGGCGCCTTCCTCGCCCGGTCGGAGACCACCCTCGGCCTCAAGCTCGACGACACATGGTCGTTCCGTACGAGCCTCTACCTCGACTGGAACAGCGACCCGCCCGGGGACGTGGATAACCTCGATCTGAAACTCGTCTTCGGAGTCGAAGCCGGCTTCTGAGTTTCCTATAGTCCCGGGCCGGAAACCCCCGATGGAGGGAATCCCGCGCCCCGCGGGGCGCGGCGGGACTCCGGTACGCGGACAGGAAAAGGGAGGAACGACCATGTCGGATCCGGCGATGACCCAGGGAAGCGCTCCTTCTGCGCCGCCCGCGCCTCGGGCGAATCCCCTCGGCGATCTCACGAAGGCGCTTGGCGTGCCGGAGTGGCTCATCGCCGGCGGCGCCCTCGTCGCCGCCATCGCGACGATCCTGAGCGGACGGCTCAGGTCGCTCGGCACCCTCCCCGATCTCCTCCTCACTCTCGCCGCCGGGTCCTGGGTCGTCCTCCGGCTCCTGCCCCAGTTCGGCTGGCTCCGGAAGTACGACCGATACCTGCCCTTCGTGATCTTCGGCTACGCGCTCCACCTCGTCATCAATCTGCTGTCGGTCGTCTTCGTCGGCCTTCTCGCCGGGTTCTGGCCCCTCCTCTACACCCTCGGCGTCGCCGCTCTGACGGCCGGCGCGTGGCTCCGCTTCTCGAAGCGGAACCGGACGGCCTGAGCGACAGGGGAGCGCGGCCGGCGGGGCACGCCGCCGGCGGTCCCGGCCCCCGGCCGTTGTTAGAATCCCCCGCCGCAGGGCGGCGAGGGATCCATGGCCGAAGAACCGGACGACATCGACGAGGCTCCGGGAGACGAAGAGTCGGAAGACTCTTCGCCGGAAGAGGTTGCGGGCGAGGATCTGGAGGGCGCCGAGATCGTCCTGCCTCCGCCCGGCGGCGGCGAGGTGAGGGATCATCTCCTCGACGAGGAGATGAAGGACTCCTACCTCACCTACGCCATGAGCGTGATCATCCAGCGCGCGCTTCCGGACGCGCGCGACGGGCTCAAGCCCTCCCAGCGCCGCATCCTCGTGGCGATGCACGATCTGAACCTCGGGCCCCGGGCGAAATTCAGGAAGTGCGCGAAGATCGCCGGCGACACGACGGGCAACTACCACCCCCACGGCGACCAGGTCGTCTACCCGACTCTCGTGCGTCTCGCCCAGGACTTCAACATGCGCTACCCCCTGATCCACCCCCAGGGGAACTTCGGCTACATCGACGGGTCGCCGCCGGCGGCGATGCGGTACACCGAGGCGCGCATGGCCGAGCCCGCCGTCGATCTCCTCGACGACATCGACAAGGAGACGGTGGACTTCGTCCGGAACTACGACGACACGCGGGACGAGCCCACCGTCCTGCCGTCGCGGTTCCCGAACCTCATCTGCAACGGTTCCCAGGGCATCGCGGTGGGCATGGCCACCTCCATTCCGCCGCACAATCTCTCGGAGATCGCGGACGCCCTCATCGCGCTCATCCGCAATCCGAACCTCGGTGTCCACGATCTGCTCGCCCTCGTGCCCGGCCCCGACTTCCCGACGGGCGGGATCATCTGCGGCCGCCAGGGAATCGTCCGCGCCTACACGACGGGCCGCGGCCTCATCACGGTCCGCTCGCGCTGGCATGCGGAGGAGCTGCGCGGCGACCGCCAGCGCATCGTCTTCACGGAACTGCCCTACCAGGTGAACTACGAGGCGCTCTTCGAGCGGCTCAAGGACCTGGTCCAGGAGGGGACGCTCAAGGCCATCTCGGACTTCAACGACGAGTCCGACCGGAAAGCGGGCCTGCGCATCGTCCTCGACCTCCGGAAGGGCGAGAATCCCGACGTCGTCGTGAACCAGCTCTTCAAGCTGACGCCGCTCCAGCAGACGTTCTCGATCATCCTCCTCGCGCTGTCCCAGGGCCGCCCGAAGACCTTCTCCCTCCGGGACCTCCTCCTCGAGTTCCGCGATCACCGTGTCGACGTCATCCAGCGCCGCACGCGCTTCCTCCTGCGCCGGGCGGAGGAACGCCTCCACATCGTCGAGGGCCTCCGCATCGCCGTGGCCCACATCGACGAGGTCGTCCGCATCATCCGCGAGTCGGCCGATGTCGACACGGCGCGGGCCAACCTCACGGCCCGCTTCCTCCTCTCGGCGCGGCAGGCCGATGCCATCCTCCAGATGCGCCTCTCGCGCCTCACCGGGCTCGAGGTCGAGAAGCTCGAGGAGGAGCGCCGCCAGCTCCTCGCGGACATCGAGCGCTTCCGCAGCATCCTCGCGGACGTCCGCCTCGTCCACGAGATGATCATCGACGAGATGACCGAGCTGAAGGCGCGCTACCCCGGCCGCCGCCGCACCGAGATCCTCGATGTCGAGGGCGAGATCGAAGACGAGGCCCTCATCCCCCTCGAGGAGGCCGTCGTCACGGTCTCGCACCAGGGCTACATGAAGCGCATGAGGCCCGACCTCTGGCGGACCCAGGCGCGCGGGGGCAAGGGCGTGACGGCGGCCGACGTCAAGGACGGCGACTTCGTCCAGCAGCTCATCACCGCGATGACGCACGACACCGTGCTCATCTTCACCGACCAGGGGCGGCTCTACTGGCTCAAGGTGCACCAGATCCCGGAGATGTCGCGGCAGAGCCGCGGCCGGGCCATCGTGAACCTCCTTGCGCTCCGCGAGGACGAGAAGGCGACGTCCGTCATCGGCATCCACAGCTTCGATGACCGCTTCCTCGTCATGGCCACGCGGAGCGGCGTCATCAAGAAGACGCCCCTCTCCGCCTTCTCGAATCCGAGGGAGGGCGGCATCATCGCCTGCACCCTCGACGAGGGCGACCGGCTCATCGGCACTGCGCTCACGCGCGGCGACCAGCACATCATCCTCGGCACCGCGAAGGGACAGGCCATCCGCTTCTCCGAGAAGACGGTCCGGCCCATGGGTCGGACGGCCCGGGGCGTCATCGGGATCAAGCTCAGGGGCGAAGGGGACAGCGTCGTCGGCATGGTCATCGTCGATCCCGACGCGACCCTCTTCACGATCTGCGCGCACGGTTACGGCAAACGCAGCTCCTTCGACGAATACCCGAAGAAGGGTCGCGCCGGGATCGGCGTGCGGAACATCCGGACGTCGGGCCGCAACGGCGATGTCGTGGCCCTCCTCGCCGTCCGCGAGGATCAGGGCGTCATGATGGTGAGCGAGAAGGGCATGGCCGTGCGCATCCCGACCGCCGACGTGAGCCTGCTCGGCCGCGGCACGCAGGGCGTCCGCGTCATGCGCCTCAACGCCGAGGACCGGATCGTGGCCGTGGCCGTGATCGCAGAGCGCCCGGACAGCGGCGACCCGCTCCTTCGCGGACCCGTGGCGGACGGCAGCGACGGGACGGACGGACCCGATCCCGACGATACCGCGGAACCGCCCGACGAGGACCTCCCGGACGACGCTGACGATGGCGACGGCGGGGACGATCCGGACGGCGGCGACGCCGGGGGAGACGCGGCGGACGAGGAGTGAGCCGCCGCCGGGCTTCTCCGCGTTCGTTGACTCCGATCGGGCCCGGCAGTATAAGCCGATCTACGGACTGCCGGCGCGACCGGCGGCCTCCTCCGGGAGGAAGCCCGTCGCGAGATCCGGGCAGGCGCGGTCCCGCCATCCGGACGGTCGTATGATGTTGCGGCCCGAAGCCGTGGAAACCGCCCTCAGGCCACCGGGACCATCGAGATGACGGACCAAAGCGCAGTCGCCACCGCGGCGCTCCTCGGGCTCCACGCCCGGGCGCCCATCGCCGTGCAGGCTCCGGCGGACGGCCCGTCGAGGTTCCCGCGGGATCCGGAGAGCCGCCATCCGGTCGTGCCGGCGGCGCAGGTCGACGCCGCGCTCCGCGAAGCCACGGCCTCGGGACGTGCGTCGGACGGCGCGGCTCCGCCCGAGGATCCGCTCGGCGGCCTCCGCGCCGGCGATGCCTTCGTCGTGGCCTTCCCCCTGCGATCGCTCCGGGGGACGGCCGCCTTCGTGACGTGCCCCCGCGCCCTCGCGGGGGTCCGCGCCGTTCTCGGGCCGGCCCTTCCGGAGTGGACGCTTCCGGAGATCCCGGCCGACCGCGCCCTCGTGGACCCCGGCTCTCCCTGCCTCATCGACGGGCGCCACATCGTCCTCGAGGAATTCGCGTTCGAGCGCATCGACGGCGATCCGCGCCCTGTCGCGGACTGGATCGCGTCGTCTCTCGCCTCCCTCGGCAGGGCGGCGCATCGCGCGGTCCAGAGCTTCGCGCGGCACTTCGCCATCCTCTCGGACGATGACTTCGGCCACTTCGTCCGCTCGGCGACCCTCCTTGATGCCCGCGTTCGCGTGGACCGCGCCTCGCGGCTCCTCGCGGCGGCTCCGGTGGAGGAGGAGATGCTGCCGCCGGAGACCCTTCTCGCGGCGCCGCTCGTGGCCGGCGCGGCCGGAGGCGCCGCATCCGTCGAGGACCTCGCCGCGCGGATCCCCCCCGCGGTCTGGATCGGCCGGGGCACGACGGTCGGCCGCGGGCTCTGTCGGACGCGCGTCGTGATCGCCGCGGGAGCGCCCCATGGAACCTGATCCCGCCGCTGTCCCGTCCGCCTCCCATCCGCGCTGCGCCCACGCGGGCGAGGTCGCCCGCGTCGTCCTCGACCAGGGGGACAGCGCCGAACGGCGCGATTTCATCGCCGCTGCCCGCTCCCTGCCGGCGCGGATCCGCCGCGCGGGACTCGGGCACGCTCTCCTCACGCTCCGCGTGGAGGGCGCCGCCACGCTTCTCTCAGCCCTCGACGCGTGGATCCGTCTCGCACGGCCCGATCCACGCAAGGGCGACCTCGTGAACCGCATCATCTGCGAGGACCAGGCGTTTCTCCGCTTCGCGACGGCGGAGGCCCTGGCATGGCTCCGGTGCCTCGACCGCGCCTTCGCGGCGGGGCCGGCACGGTAGGAGGACGCTCCGCAATGGCGACGGGCAGGATCATCGAGTGGACCCCCGAGAAGCGCACCGGCTTCATCGAGGACGCGGCAGACCAGGCGCGCGTCTTCTTCGGCGTGCGCACGCTCCGGGGCATCGATGCCGCCGCCATCGCCGTGGGGCTCGAAGTCGATTTCGAGCGGGAGCAGAACGAGCGCGGCCCCATGGCCCGGCGCGTCCGCCCGCCGGGCGCCCCCGCGGACATGCCCCGCGTCGCGCCGGCTCCGCCTCCGGCGGCTCCGCCGGAGGCCCCGGCGGGTGAAGCCGCCGCCGGCGGTGCGCCGCCGGCGCCTCGCGAGCGGCGCCGGAAGCGCGAGCGCCAGCCCCGGGGCGCGGCGGCCGGACCGGCCCGACCGGGCCGCCGCCGGCCGTCGAAGCCCGGCCGTGATCTCCTCCTCCCGCGCGTGCTCGCCCTCCCGCGGAGCCTCCGCGATCTCCTCGACGCCGTGCCCCTCGAACGGCGCCACCCTGGCCTGCTCCTCGACAAGCTCACGAAGCCCGTGGAGGATCTTGCGGATCGCCGCGAGGCCCTGCGCATGGCCATCCGCGCGGCGCGGGACGGACGATGGCTCGAAGGCGCCCATGTGCGGCGAATCGAGGACCTCGAAGTCACGGGTGCGCTCGGGTGGGAGCGCACGTCCGTCTCGCCGCTCGCGATCCATGACGGGCGCCCGGGGGCCGTCGAGGGCGACTGGGTCCGGCGGCATCCCGTCGGCGGCTTCCCGCTGATCCCGGGGACATCGCTGAAGGCCATCGCGCGGCTCTACGCCGAGACCGTCTGGCTGCCGCGCCTCAGGGAGGACCGCCGCGCCGCCGGCCGGCGGGAGATCGACCGCATCTTCGGCGCGGAGCTCTCGGCCCCCGAGGCCGCGGACCCCGCCCGCCGTGCGATGGCCCGCGGGGTCGTCGCGTTCCACGATGCCTGGCCGTTGGGGTGGCCGCGGGTCATCCTCGAGGTCGCCACGAACCACCACAGGGCCTGGTACGAACACGGCCATCCGCCCGGCGACTGGGAAGCGCCCGTGCCCGAGCCGTTCCTCGTGGTGGCGCCGGGCCACGCGTTTTCCTTCGCCGTGGGGCCGCGGGCCGCCGGCGTCCCGCGCGCCACGCTTCGGCGGGCCATGCGATTCCTCGATCTCGCCCTCTCCCTCATCGGGGTGGGAGCGGGGACGGCGCGGGGCTTCGGATTCTTCCGCACCCGTCCCGGCGTCCACGACCGCGCCTCGGCAGGGGAGGTGGCGGCCCTCATCCGGCTCGAGCTCACGTCGCCGGCCTTCGTCGCCGGGGCCAATCCGAGGGACGAGGAAGGCGCCGACCTGCGCGTTCCGACGCTGCGGGGCCAGCTTCGCGCGTGGTGGCGCACGCGGCACGCGGGCTTCCTCGAGCCGCGCGAGCTTCGCGCGGTCGAAACCGCGATCTTCGGCGGCCGCGGCTCCGCGTCGGCCGTGCTTCTCGACCTCGTACCGCTCCGCACGCGGCGCTGCTATCCCTTCGCCTTCCGCGACCGGGAGAATCCCGCGCGCGTGCGCCCTGATGTCAGGGAGCGCCACGCCCTCGCGGACGTGGAGGAGGGTGGATCCCAGGGGCTCTTCTACGTGGCGCACGGCATGGACGAGGGATCCCGGCACCGGCTCTTCGTGGACTGGGGAGCGGCGTGGGGCCTCCGCATCCGGGCGCGGGACGCCGCCGTGCGGCTTCCGGTGGCCGGCGGCTCCGGCGAGGCCGTTGCCATTCCGAAGGAGCGCGTGCTCGGAGAGATCCTCGCCGCGCTGCGTCTCCTCGCGACGTGGGGCGGCGTGGGAGCGCGAGCGCGACGCGGCCTCGGCTCACTGCGCGCCGACGGGTCAGCCCTGCAGGCCCTCGATCCCGAGGCTATCCGGGCGTCGGCGAAGGCGCTCCGGGCGGAACTCGGGTGCGACCGTCCCTTCGACCCGGCCCTCGCCTCCACGGCCGCCCTCGAGACGGCGATGGGCGCCGGGCTCGTCATCGAGACCGGCTGGACCAACCCCTGGCGCGTCCTCGACAGGCTCGGCGCCGTCCTCTCGGGATTCGCGAGGGAATGGAAGCACAGGCCCGAGAAGATGGCTCTCGGGCTCCCCCGGCGGATCCACGGACCTCTCGAGGACGGTCCGCTCCCTCATCAGTCCGCGTGGCAGCGGCCCGAGTGGCTGCGCGTGCCCCGTGGCACGGCGACCTTCATCCCGGAACTGCGGAGCGGCCGGAACCGTTTCGCCTCGCCTCTCCACATCCACCTCGCGCGCGACCGCGACGGCCAGGTCCTCGTGAGGGCTCTCGCGTTTCCTTCGCCGTATCTTCCCGACGCCGCGACGTCGAAGACCGTGCTCGAGGCGGCGCTCCGCCACCTCGAGACGGAGTGGTTCACGGGCATCGAGCGGCCGCGTCCGAAGGCCCCGCCCCGGGACGAGGTCCACGGGCGGAGGGACAGCGGTCCGAGGGAGGGCCGAGGGAGGAGGAGGGAGGAGGGAGAGGCCGCGGCGCCGCCGCCGCCGCGCCACCCCGTCGCGCCTCGCAAGCGGGCCTTCGGCACTCCGGCGACCGTGACGATCATCGGCGTGCGCGACAAGGGCGGATTCACGGTGAAGGAAGAAGGTCGCCCCGAGGGCACGCTCCGGCTCGGGCCCTCGCCCGATCCGCTGCCCGAAACGGGTGCGACCCTCGGCGTCTTCATCCACGACGACGAGGCGGCCCGCCCGCAGTACCGCTGGGATCGGCCCGTCTCGGCGCCGCCGCCGCCGAAGCGCGGCGGACGGCCCGGGGGTCGATAGAGCGTTCACCGCTTCCGGTCGAGGGCGTCGCGGATCCTTCCGAGGAGCCGGATCGGGGAGAAGGGCTTCTCGAGAAGGTCGGCGCCTGGCTCGAGGAATCCCTGCTTCACGACGACGTTCTGGGTGTAGCCGGAAATGTAGAGGACCCGGACCTCGGGGTGGGTGCGCCGGATGCGCTCCGCCAGCTCCCGGCCGTTCATGTGGGGAAGGACGACGTCCGTGAGGAGGAGGTGGATGGGCTTGGGGCGGGCCGTCGCCCGCGCGATGGCCTCCGCGGGCGATGAGGCCTCGATGACGTCGTAACCCATGGGGCGAAGCACGTCGAGGATGAGCGCCCGGACGGACGGGTCGTCCTCCACGAGGAGGATGGTCTCGGTGCCGCCCGCGGCCGGCACGGGTTCCGGCGCGGGAACGTCTTCGATCGCCGCCATCTCCGTGGTCTTCGGGAGGTACACGCGGAACGTCGTGCCGCGCTCTGCTTCGCTGTAGACCCAGATGTGGCCGCCATGCTGGCGCACGATGCCGTGGCATGTGGCGAGGCCGAGCCCCGAGCCGCGGCCCTCGGCCTTCGTCGTGAAGAAGGGCTCGAAGAGCCGGGTGCGCGTGGAAGCATCCATGCCGCTACCTGTGTCCGTGATGGCGAGCATGACGAAGGGGCCGGGGACGACCTGTGCGTGGGTCGCCGCGTAGGCTTCGTCGAGGACGGCGTTCGCAGTCTCGATCGTGAGCGTCCCGCCGGAGGGCATGGCGTCGCGGGCGTTGATGACGAGGTTCAGGAGGACCTGCTGGAGCGCGGCCACGTCGGCCCGGACCGGCCAGAGGTCCGGCGTGCGGAAGAACTGCACTTCGATGGCCTCTCCGAGGGTGCGCCGGATGAGCCCGAGGAAACCCGCGACCACGGCGCCGAGATCGACGACCCGGGGCCGCAGGACCTGCTTGCGTCCGAAGGCGAGGAGCTGTTTCGTGAGCTCGGCCGCGGCCTCGGCGGCACGGTGGATCTCGTCGAGGGCGTTCCTCAGGGGATCGTTCGGGGCGACGCGGTTGCGGAGGATTCCCGTGTAGCCGAGGATGGGCACGAGAAGGTTGTTGAAGTCGTGGGCGACGCCGCCGGCGAGCCGGCCCACGGCGTCGAGCCGCTGCGCGTGGCGGAGCTGCTCCTCGAGGCGGGAGCGCTCGGAGACGTCCTCGAGGGTCACGACGAGGAGTCGTCCCCCGGCGGGGCCGAATTCCACGGGGCGGGCGCTGAGCCGCAGGTGCTTCGATCCCGCGGGAGGGTCGGCAGGTGGAATGTCCCAGTCATCGATCCGGTCCCGGCCTGCCGCGACCTCGTCGAGGGCCTCGCGCAGGTCGGGCCGGTCGAGGAGATGGTCGAGGATCGCGAAGAGAGATCGACCCACGACGTCAGACGACGCGGTCCCAAGGACACGGTCGAAGGCCTGGTTCACCGAGATGATGCGGAAGGCGGCGTCGAGGACGGCGAGCGGTTCGTGGATCGTGTCCACGATGGTCCGGGAGAGGCGCCCTGCCCGGAGCTCGGCCTCCCGGGCGCGGCGCTGCTCCACGAGGGGGACGAGCTGGACGGCCACGTCGCGGAGGAGGCGGGCCAGTTCCTCGTCATGGACGGCCGGCGTCGTCTTGTAGAGCGCGAGGACCGCCGTCGTTTCGTCGGCGTAGCCGAGGGGAATGGCGATGGCCCCGTGGAGTCCGGCCTCTTGCGCCTCGGCGACCCGGAGGAATGTACGTTCGTCCGCCGTCGCGAGATCGAGGATCCACTCGGCGCGGTGCGAGGCCCAGACGTGGCCGGGCAGTCCCTGTCCTCGGGCGAAGGTCGCTGCCGCCGTCCGCCGTTGCCAGTCGCCGAAGGGACTGTTTTCGGATCGACGCCAGGTGGCGGCGCAGCGCAGGGCCTTTCCGCTCTCGTCCGGGACCCAGAAGTCGCCCGCGTGCCAGCCCAGAGCTTCCGCAGCCTCGCGAATCGTCGTCTGCGCCGCCTCCTCGAGGGAGGGGGAATCTACGATGGCGCGGCTCAGGGTCCGGTGGAGGTGGAGTTCGCGGATGAGCAGATCAGCGTCGTGATTGTCGCGAAGAAGGGCGAGGGTGAAGGTGCCGCCGTCCTCGACGACAGGGCCGGCGGACAGGAGGACCGGGCGTAGCGAGCCGTCGAGCCGGCGTGCGAGGGTCCGGGGCGCCGCGGCGGCCGGCGGCCCCGGCGAGTCCTCCCGGCGGATCAGGTCATCGAGGCGGCGGCCGGCGAGACCCCCCGGCGGCGATGCAAGGAGGATTTCGGCGAGGACGTTCGCCCGCACGACGACACCATCCTCTCCGGCAAGAATCGCGGCTTCGGGCAGATGGGCAGGGTCCGTGACATGATGAGGCATGGAAATGTGTGGACTCGATCCCCCGTTGAAGGGCTTACGTTGGACGAAAAGAGCGATTTTGCAAGATCCGTTCCGGGAATCGGAAGGGCGTCCCGTATTCGTGGGAGTGTCGCCGCAGGAGCCGTGCTCCCCGGTCGCGACGCTTCCACTGCCCAGAGCGACTCAAGCAAAGTGATGTCCGTCACGTCTTCCACTCATGCGTTCATCTTCGCGCTCCTTGCGGCCGGGATCTGTCCGATGGCCGTCAGAGGTCAGGGTCCCGAGTCGCGCCCTGAGTCGGGCCGTCCCGTCGCGGCCTGGCGCGAGGATCTCGATGCCCTCGCGAAGGGGCTGAAGTCGCTTCACGTGAAGCCCTTCCATCGGGTGTCGGAGCCGGAGTTCGATGCCCTCGTCGGATCCGTGGCGCGCCGGATTTCCGCTGCCTCGGACAAGCAGGCCCTCCTCGAGTTGTGCCGGATCACGGCGCTCCTTGGCGATGGGCACACCCAGATCGACCTGCGGGGCGCCAGCGGGAAGTTCCGCAGGCTGCCGGTGGATTTCCGCGCTTTCAGCGACGGCCTCTTCGTGGTCGCGAGCCTGCCGGGATACGAGGATCTCGTGGGTGCGCGCATCGTCCGGATGGGCGGCGCCCCCGTCGAGAAGGTGCTCGAATCCCTGGCGCCGTACGTCCCCCACGACAACGACCCCGGGCTCCGCCACGCGCTTCCGCGCTTCCTCGTCGTGGATGCGTTCCTGGAAGCCGCCGGCGCGACCGTCGCGGAGGACGCGGTGGAGCTCGAGCTCGTCGACCGGACCGGACCCACGCGGACGGCGTCCGTCCGTGTCATCTCCGCCTCCGGACCTCGGGCAGCGTGGCGGACCTCCTTCGAGATCCTCGGCGTGAAGCCGCCGCTCTGTCTCGAGAACCGTGGCGGAGCCAACTGGTTCGCGGAGCTTCCCGATGCGCGCGCGGTGTACTTCCGCTATGCCACCTGCGCCGATCTGCCCGGACGGACGGTGAACTCCCTGGCAGCGGATGTCCTCGCGGCCATCGACAAGGGCGGTTTCCGCCGTCTCGTCGTCGATCTGAGGCAGAACGGCGGCGGGAATTCCGCCCTCCTCGGCCCCCTCGTCGGCGCTCTGGCCGAGCGGCAGCCGCCCCTCGAGGTCCGCGTCCTGATCGGACCGGCGACCTTCTCTTCCGCGGCGCTGAACGCCACGGAGCTGAAGGCCCGCGCCGGGGCCATCCTCCTCGGCGAGCCGACGGGCCAGCGCCCGAATCACATGGGAGAGGTCCGCAAGTTCCGTCTGCCGCGATCCGGACTCGACGTCTGGTATTCGACGAAGCACTTCCGCCGCGTGCCGGGGGATCCCGAGGCGATCGTCCCGGACATCGAGGTCCCGGTGACGGCGGCGGACTGGCTCGGGGGCCGGGACCCGGTCCTCGACAAGACCCTCGGGGACCTCGGGCGGTAGCGTCGGACGGGAATCGACCGGTTCCTCGGAGAAACGCGGCCGGCGCTCCGGATCGGCCGGCCGCGAGGTAGAATGGACGCTCCCAAGACTTGCTTCGCGGTCTTATCTGTGCGATTGACCCAGCCGACCCCGGAGGATTCCGCATGGTTTCCATGCGCCCTGCACTCGCCGTCGTCGTCCTTCTGCTCATTGCCGTCGCAAGTCCGGCCCAGCTCAGCGGTGCCTACACCGTGGGCGGCGCCGGCGCGTCCTACCCCGACCTGGCGGCGGCTCTTGCCGACCTCCAGGCGATCGGTGTGAGCGCTCCCGTACAGTTCACGGTCCAGACGAGCCAGACCGGCCCCTGGACGATCGGGGCCTTCGCCGGCCAGGGCCCCGCCAACCCGGTCTTCATCACGGGCGGCGGTACAGCCGTGCTGTCGTCCGCCACACTTCCGGCGCTCACGCTGAGCGGCTGCTCTGATGTGACCATCGACGGCTTCTCGGCGACTTTCGCCCTCGGCACGGCGATCTCCGTTGCCGGAACGACGGCGTCCTGCACCTTCCAGTACTGCTTCTTCTCCATGCCGACGGCGACCTCGGGGTCGGCTACCGTCTTCTCGATCACGGGCGGCACGAACTGCGCGATCCGGGACTCGGATTTCGGAGGTGGCTGGGAGGCCTTCAACGTCTCCGCCGGCGATGGCCTCGTCATCGAGCGCTGCCGGGTCCAGGGCGGCGGCTGGTGGATCTGCGAGGTTGCGGGAACCAACACGACCTTCCGCAACAACTTCGTCTGGGGCGTCTCGAACTACGGCTTCCGCGGGAGCGCGGGTTCCACGAACCTCCGGGTGCACAACAACTCGTTCTACATCGCCCACCCGACGGGTGGCAGCCAGTACTGCAGCCTCCGCTGGTACAGCAGCACCTACTCCGAGGTCTACAACAACGCCTTCCACGAGATCCACGTGCCGACGAACGGCTACATCATGTGGTGCAGCGGATTGCTCCGACCCACCGTGATGAACAACAACGTCTACCACATCGTGAACGGCATCAACCTCATGTACTGGAACGGGGCCGCTCACAGCCTGGCGTCCTGGCAGGCTTCAGGAATGGACTCCGCCAGCGTGCAGGCCGACCCCCTCTTCACGAACCTCCTCTCGACCCCTCCGGACCTGCATCTCCAGTACGGCTCCCCCTGCACCGACGCCGGACTCACGATCGCCACGGTCGTCGATGACATCGATGGAATGCCGCGCATCGGCGCGTACGACATCGGAGCGGACGAGACGGTTCCGCGGAACGTCCTCACGGTGACGACGGGTGGCGCAGGCGCGGGAGACCTCTTCCTCTCCCTCACGGCCATCGACGCGGGAGTCACCGAAGGCTACCTCCTCCTCTCCGCCCAGACGATGGCGGCCGCGGGCACGGGCCCGTTCTTCGGGATGTGGCCCGATGCGCTCACATGGACGGGGGTCCTGAGCCCCCTCGCCACAGGCAATCCGCTGCACTTCCCCGTGGGCCCGGCTGGCGTCTTTCCGGATGTGCCCATCGTCGCGCCGCCGGGAACCCTCTCCTCCCTCGCGGGCCAGACCTGGGATACGCGGGTGATCCTCTTCACGGCGCCGTCCGTGTACTCCGCCATGTCGAACCTCGTGCGCGTCGCCTGGTGATGCGCTTCCACCGCGGCGCCGGGCTCTGATCCCGGCGCTGCGGGCGCGTCACGGCGCGACGAGGCGGGGGAGGATGCGGGACGCGGGGCCCCGGAGGACGACGGCCGCGAAGGGGTCGATGTCCGTGGGCTCGAGGTTCACGACGAGAAGACCGGCGCCGCGCTCGAGGGCCAGGAGGGGGAGGGAGGCCACGGGCTCCACCGTGAGGCTCGTCCCGACGACGAGGAGGAGATCGGCTCCGCGGACGGCCGCGAGGGCGCGCCGGCTCGGCTCCTCCGGCATGGGCTGGTCGAAGGCGATGGAGTCAGGCTTCAGGATCCCCTGGCAGGCGGGGCAGTGGGGGGTGTGGACCCCGTTCAGGATCCAGCGATAGACCTCGTCCCTCGAGAAGCCACGGCCGCAGTTGAGGCAGGAGACGCGGTGCTCGTGGCCGTGGATCTCGATGACGCGCTCCGGGTCGGCGCCGGCCTGCTGGTGCAGGCGGTCCACGTTCTGCGTGATGATCGCCGCGAGGCGGCCCGTCCGATCGAGATCCGCGAGCGCAAGATGGCCCGCGTTCGGTCGCGCCCCCCGGAGGACGAGGTAGAAGTCCTGGCTCATCTCCCAGTAGCGGCGCCGGCTTTCCTCGGAGGCGAGGAAGCGCGCGAAGCGGAAGTGGCTCGTGTCGTAGGTCTTCCAGGCCACGGCACCGGTCCGGTAATCGGGGATTCCCGATTCGGTGCTCATCCCGGCGCCCGTGAGGGCGACGATGCGCCGGCTCCCGCGGAGAAGGTCCCGTGCCCGGTCGATGGTGCCCTCGCGGGTCCGGTCCGCGATGGCGTGGCCGTTCTTCCGGGCCAGATCGCGCCAGTAGCGCCACCCTGCGGTCCGGTCCCTTCCCCAGGCCGCCGCCGACTCGGGTGACGCCACCCGGATGAGGGGCAGGGCCTCGGGGAGGAAGGGCAGGCGTCGTGGGGCGAGGATGCGCAGGAGGAGGAGCAGCGCCGTCACGGTGATGGCGAGGGGCAGAGTGAGGATCGGGAGGTCGTGGTCCGCGAGGAGCAGGCCGGCATGGAACCACACGAGGAAGGCGATGGCGACGCCGGCGAACCCGAAGATCCAGGACCGGATCCCGCCCGCCGTGAAGATCCCGGCGAGAGCGACGAAGGTGGGGGCGGCGGAGAGAAGGACGAACGTCGGATTGAACGCGCCCATGAACCCGAGAAACACGAAGCCGACGACCACGCCCGCGGCGACGCCCGCCACGGAGAGGACGAAGAGGCGCCGGGAATGGAGGAGCAGGCCGAGGGCGAAGAGGAGCTTCCCCGGCCAGTCCACGGTGATCGATCCGGCGATGCCGAACCACTCCTCGCCGTAGAACTCCGGCCGGAAGAGATCATGGCGCGTGAGGAAGGCCGGGAGCATGGAGTCGGGCACGACGAGTCGCCCCCCGCCCTGCGCGAGAAGGAGGATCGCCGGGTAGGCGACGAGGAGCGCAGGCCAGGAGAGCGCCGGGAGATTGAGACGCCGCACCCACGGCCCCGAAAGGGCGAGGGCCATGAGGAGCGTCGATGCGACTGCAGAGAGGACGATGGCGATCCAGGTGACGTCGGTCGCGGGGATCACGACGAAGACCGCAAGCGAGACGAGGGCGGCGTTGTACCCGTGCAGTCCGGCTTCGATCTCGGCCCGCGGGCGGCGTACGGCATGGGCCGTGGCGGTCCCGGCGAGAAGTCCGACGAGAACCGCTGAGCCGACGATGGGCGATGCGGCGAATGTGCCGAGGAGGAAGAGGGCGCCGGACGCGGGGCTCGGCGCGAAGAACAGCGCGCCGTACCCGTTCAGGAAGGCGCGGTAGAAGTCCTCCCGCGGCCGCCGGTCCGCTTCCACGCGCTTCGCCTAACGCCGCGCCGCCTTCCGGCGGCTCCCTGCCGGCCGATCTCCGGAGCTCGCGGGTGCCACTCGCGCGAGGATCGAGCCCTGAGTCTCATCGTTGAGGAGGTGAGGCGGAAGGCGCTCGGGCTGCCTCACGAAGGCGTCCGACTCGGCCTCGCGCACGAGGTGGACCGCGGGGCCGCGGATCTGGACGATGGCGGGGCGCATGTAGATGAACTGCATGGACTGGGAGAAGTTGTACGCGCCCGTGTCGCGGATGACGAGCAGATCGCCCGCCCGGAGCGCCGGAAGCTCGACCGCGTCGCGGACCACGTCGATCTGCATGCAGAGCGGCCCCACGAGACGGTAGCTCTCGACGGCCTGGCCGCGGTCTGTGACCGGGCGGACCTCGTGGTTGTACCAGAAGGCCGTGGGCAGGATGTGGACGCCCGCATCGATGAGGGCGGCCTTGCGCCCTCCCGAGACCCGCTTCACGGCCCGCACGGTGGTCACCTCGGAGACGGCCCCGTCCACGAGGATCCGGCCCGGCTCGAGGTAGAGTCGCGGCCGTCGCCGGAACTGCCGCGCCGCCATGCGAAGCGGCGTCGTGATGGCCGCCGCATAGTCCTCGGGCGCCGCCGCCGTCGCCTCGCCGGCGAGCAGAGCGCCCCGGAGCGTGTTGCGGGTCGCATAGCCGCCCCCGAGATCGAGATGCTCGATCGTGAAGTCGAGCTCCCGCTCGAGCCTCAGCGCCAGTCCGATGAGGGCCTCCGCGGCGCGGCCGTAGACGGCCGGATCGGGCACGTACGTGCCCACGTGCATGTGGAGCCCCCGGAGCCGGAGGCCCTTCGAGCGGGCGATGCGGCGCGCGGCGTCGAGGGCGTGGCCCGTCTCGAGACCGAAGCCGAACTTGTCCCACGGCGGATCGTTGAGCTTCATGTTGACGCGAATCCCCACGCTCGCCGGCCGGTCGAGAGTCTCCGCGATGGCCGCGGCCCGGCCGATCTCGTCGTCTCCGTCGAGGTTCACATGGCTGCCCTCGACGAAGGCCGTGCGGAGATCCTCGTCCGTCTTCCAGGGGCCGTTGAAGAGGATCTGGGCACCGGGAATGCCGAGATCGCGGCAGAGGCGGTACTCGAAGCCCGAGACCACCTCGCCGAAGGCGCCCTCGCTTCGCAGCGCGGCCACGATGGACGAGAGGTAGTTCGTCTTCACCGAGTAGCCGATGACCGTGTCCCTCCAGAGCCTCCGGAAGGCGCCGACGAGGCCGCGGTACGCGGCGCGGAGAGCGTCCTCGTCGATGACGACGAGAGGCGATCCGAAGTGCGCGACGAGCGCGGCGACGGAGTGACGGCCGATCCTCGGAAGGGGCTCGGGGCGGCGCTCGGCGCCCGGCGGGCGGTCGAGGAGCGACGAGGGGAGGCTCCGGAGCTCGGGCGTCTCCCAGGGGAGCTTCGATCGTGCGCGTCGGGGCATCGTCCGGATCCTCGTCGGGGGTCAGGGGTGCTGGTCTTCAGTGCCTGTGAGGAGGGCATCGAGGTCCACGTTCACGTCTTCGGCCGTCTGGGTGAAGAGTCGCCCGGCCGGTGCGCTCGGCCGCAGGCTCGGCATTCCCTCGGCGGCGTCGACGGCAGCCTCCGCCAGGTTCGACGGGCCGAAGGTCGCCTCGCACCAGTGAGGCAGCCCCGGACGGAGAGTCACGGCGCGCCAGTCTTCCTCGAGGGTGAAGAGCAGGACGGCGGCGCCCTCGATGTCGACTGCGACGGACACCCGCCGCGCGGCTTCCAGCAGATCCGGGTCGTCCACCGTGGCTGCGGCCCACGGCCGCAACCGCTCGTCGTCCGCCAGGACGCGGACAGCCGAGGCGGCCACCACATCGCCTCCGGGAGCCGCGACGAGCCCCACCTCGAACATCCGGTCGAGCGCGGCGTCGATGAGGAGAGCCGTGGCCGGCGTCGGGCTTCCGGCGTGCCGCAGGGCGGCACGAGCTCCGAAGTCATCCTCGATGCGGAGCCACGCGCCATCCTCCGGGGCGAGGATGGCCGGGAAGCACGTGAGGTCCGCCGCTTCCTCCGGACCCTCTGAGGCGCGGATCGTCCGGGCCCTGGCCACCGGGATTCCGAATCGCGCCGCGGCTTCGTGGAGATGGCGTGCGTCCATCCGGGCGAGAACGTCCGCCGGCGGGACGGCGACCGCCGTTCCGCCGGATCGGATGCGGCCGGCGAGACGGGCGAGAGGCACGAGAACGCGCGGCGAGCCCGGCAGCAGGACCTCGACGCTCCGATCCCGGAGCGCACGGAGGAGGGATTCGGCGAAGGCTGCCTCGTCGTGCTCCGGCGGAGGCAGCACGAGCCGCTCATCGTGGAGCGCCGGCCGGTGGAATCCGCCCTCCGTGGCTGCGAGCGCGAGGCCGATGCGGCGGAAACGGGCGGAGTCGAGACTGGCGAGGATCGCCGGGCCCGGCGAGGCTTCGGGTCCATCCTGAAGGCCGAGGACGGCGACCGTGCGCCGGGCATCGCGGCGCGGGAGCGCCTTTCGCCTCGTTTTCATCCGCCGATTCCCTTCGTCGCTCATCGTGTTTCCGCCGCCAGTTCCTCGAGACCCTTCAGGCTGCTCTCGTGCCGTGGCGCTATGGCGATCGCCTTCAGGAACCACGCTCGAGCCGCGTCGGGCCGCTGCATCCGGTGCGAGCACCAGCCGAGCCCGTCGAAGGGGTCGGCGTAGAGGATCTTCTCTCCTGCGTGGGCCGCGGCGAGCCGGTTGAACACGTCCTGCGCCTCGGCGTACTTCCGCGCCGTGTAGAGGGTCCAGCCCCACTCCGAGAGAGTGGCCGAGAGCGTGCCCCAGGGATTCTCCTTCTTCGGGGCCTGTTCGAAGAAGGCCCGCAGCGTGTCGCCGGCCTCCTTGAGGCGCGCCAGGCGCAGGTACGTAAGACCGAGGCCTCTCACCGCCTCCCGGTCGCGCGGATCGAGCTTCGTGGCGGCGCGGAAGTCAGTTTCCGCCCTGTCGTAGCGCGCGCGGTTGAACCAGGCCCAGCCGAAGCTGCCGTGCAGGCGGTGGAGGTCGGGGTTCCGTTCGATGGCGCTGCGGAAGACGTCCGTGTCGATGGACTCGGGCGCGATGGCGATGGCGCGCTCGAGGGCGAGTCGGGCGTCCACCGGCCGGTCGGCGGCCAGATGGACGCGACCGAGGAGGCCGAGGGCGCGGGCCGAGCCCGCGTCGATGGCGAGCGCCAGGTCGAGCTCCGCCTGAGCGAGGTCGCCGCGGTGGCGTTCGAGCTCGCAGTCAGCGAGGAGGATCAGGAGATCCACGTCCTTCGCGAACTCCGGGTCCTTCTTCGCGCGGCGGAGGTGATCGATCGCCCCGGCGAAGTCGCGCCGGTCCCGGCGCAGCCGGCCCATCCCCTTCTCGGCAAGACCGGAGCCCGGCGCCATCTCGAGGGCTCGCGCGAAGGTCTTCTCGGCGGCGGACAGGTCGCCGGCGAGGGCCTCCGACCAGCCGATGGATGCCACGATGAGGTGGCGCCGGGCGGCGGGAAACCGATCTCCGGGAGCGTCGAGGATGCGGGCGAAGGCCTCGCCGGCCTCCCGGGCGGAGCCGCCGTAGAGGATCTGCCACGCGGCGTTGTATTCGGCGTACCGCCAGGCTGTCACGGCGGCGAGACCGCTCTCGGCGTCGGGATAGCCCGGCAACGTCCGGAGCGCCTCGAGGAAGGCCGCCTCCGCGGCGGGATAGTCGCCTTTCGAGACGAGCACCCACCCGATGCCGCACCGCGTATCGGGCCAGTCCGGATGGACGGAAGCGACCTCGCGGAAGCCGGCGAGGGCCTGGTCGAAAAGTCCGAGGCGCAGCTCGGCCCATGCCCGGAGGGAGCGGAGGTCCGCGGCGACCTCGGCGGCGGCGCCGGCCGAGAGCGTGACCGGGAAGCGGGCGGCCGGCGGCTCGGGGCCCGACGACAGGATCTCGCTGGCGAGGGCGAGAGCGCCCTGGTAGTTGCCGAGCCGGAAGCGCGCGAAGGCGAGTCCGATCCTCGCGTCCATGTCGTCCGGGCGCCGGCCGAGGGCCGCCACGAACTCGGACTCCGCCCAGGCGTCGAGCCGCTGCCTGAGCGCGGACCAGCCCGTTCGCGTGAAGAGGTGCCGGAATCCGGGGCGGGCCTCCGCGAGGGCGCGGAGGTCCTGGTCCATGGCAAGAGCCGAGGCATCCACGGCCTTCTCGAAGGACGCCAGAGCCTCGCTCGGCTGCCCGAGGGCTTCGTGGCACCACCCCATGCCGAGGAGGGCACCCCAGGGGCCGGAAACGAGGGGGGCGGCCTTCTGGAACTCGCGGAGGGCCTCGCGGGCGTCCTTCTTCCGGAGATGGCACCAGGCGAGCGTGACCCGTGCGAGATAGTGATCAGGCTCAGCCTTGAGGCTCATGGCGAGGGCGGAATGGGCTTCCACCCACCGGCCCCGCGCATACTCGCAGAACCCGATGCCGCGGAGCGCGTCGGCGAAGTCGGGCCGCTCCTTCAGGGCCTGCCGGAAGGCGCGGATCGCCTCCTCGTGGCGGCCAAGGCCGTGGAGCGCCCACCCCTCGCCGGCTCGGGCGTCGGGGAATGCGGAGCGCGGCGCCGCGGTCTCCCCGTCGAGAATCCTCTGGCAGGCGAGGCGCGCCTCGGCGTGGCGGCCCGCCGCGAGCAGGCTCCTGACCTCCTCGAGTGGCGCGGTTCGGGCCGCCGCGATGGACTCGAGCCCCTGGCGGCTCCATCGGTACTCCGGATCGTGCCTCAGCGCCTCGCGGAAGCCCTCCTCGGCCCTGTCGAGGCGCCCGAGGAAGAACTCGCACCAGGCCATGCCGTCGAGCACGACGGCCGACTTCGGATAGAGGATGGCGTCCCGCCGGAACTCCTCGAGGGCGCGGGCGTAGTCGCGGCCGCGAAGGAGGTCAAAGGCCGTGGCCTTGCGGGAACCCGCGGCGGAGTCGGTCTGCCCCGTGAGCGCGGCGGCGAGCGCGAGGATGAGCGCGGGGATCGGCGAGTGACGTGCCATGCGAGCGGACCTATCCGCGGGGGGCGACCGATGCGTTTTCGTGGACGACGTGTCCCGTCGCGAGCAGGTCCCCCGCGAGAGAGACATCCGAGAGCGTCGTGCGGGAGATCCTCACGAAGGCGGCTCCAGCCGCCGCCGTCGTCGTCGTCGTCGTCGCAGGAAGTTCCTCGTCGCGAAGGAGCCGGAGGAGGACGTCGGGGAGGTTCGGTCCGGGTCCGGCCGTGGCGGCCACCCAGGCGGGGAAGCGTGCGTTGATCTCGATGAGGTGGAAACGCCCGCTCGAGTGGTCCCGCACGAGCTCCACCTCGAGAGGGCCAGCCCACCGGAGCTGCCGCATGAGGGAGGTCGCGACGTCGAACGCGCCGGGGTCGTCCACGAAGACGGCGGCGATGGCCTTGCCGGCGCGACTCAGTCCGATCTTGCGCATGGCGGCCATGGCTGCGGGCTCGCCGCCCGGTCGTGCCACGGCGCAGACGTCGTATTCATCGCCGTTCACGGGTTCCTGGGCGAGGATCGGGTAGCCCCAGCGGCGCGCGAGGCGACCGAAAACCGCCAGCATCTCCCCGGCGTCCCGGACGGGACGGGCGTCAGCGAGGGAGCCCTTCAGGAAGTAGGGGAAGGGCCAGGACGGATCGGCGAGGAGGGCGTGGGGGTCCGTGACGATCGCGGTGCGGGGGCAGGCCGTGCCGCTCCGCGCGCAGAGATCCGGAAGCCGCGGCTTCATGCGGGCCTGCACGGCGGCCGGGGGCGGCAGGAGCGAGCGGATCCCCCGGGCGCGGAGCATGCCCGCATGGCGCGCGAAGAGCGGCAGCTCCGAGTCGAGGGCCGGTATGACGGCATCGAGGCCGAGTTCGTCGTGGATCTCGAGGAGGCGGCGAAGCTGTGTCGCGGGCGGATCGGCCGGGAGAGCCGTGAGCGCCACGTGGTCGAAGAGATCGCCCCGGAAGGCGCCGGTGAGGAGCGGATCGTAGGCGAGACCGATGAGGCGGAGGCTCCGGCCGCGCGCGGCGCGGAGCGCCCGGGCGATGGCCACGCCGGGATAGGGGTTGTCGCGCCCCTCGAGGCC
>CAYQRN010000003.1:0-50759 GCA_964419995.1 uncultured Planctomycetia bacterium | reverse complement strand
ACCAGCGGGCCGAGTCGGAGCCGACCCGCCCCATCGCGGTCTCCCGCGTGGCCTTCCGCCTCGTCGGCGGTCGGATCTACGGCCTTCGGACCGCGGACTTCGGCCCGGGCGACAGGCGCCTCCAGGGCTTCCGCGTGGACCGGGAGGCCGTGATCGCGGCCTGCGCCGGCGGGCGGCAGGAGGCCGAGGCTCGGCGCAACGTGGCGCTCGATCTCGTGCCCGCGGGGAACGGCATCGAGCCTCTCCACGACCTGCTGCCGGACGTGGCCGTCGCTTCGCGGCCCCTCCGGGACGACATCACCCCGCGCATCCGGAGCCAGACGACCCGGGTCGTCCTCACGATCGTCTCCTTCATCGTGGTCCTCGCTGCGGGCCTCGGCACTGTCGCGCGGTCGCTCCGGCAGGAGCGGAGGCTCATCCACCGGCGCGAGGATCTCCTCTCGGCCGTGACCCACGAGCTCCGGACGCCTCTCGCGGGCATCCGGATGCACGCCGAGATGCTGAAGGAGGGATGGACCGCCTCGCCGGAGCGCCGCGAGAAGTACCTGTCGACGATCCTGTCGGAGAGCGAGCGGCTCTCCCGACTCATCGAGAGCGTGCTCGGGGTCGCGCGGCTTCGCGATTCCAGGCGCCGGGTCCACCCGTCGCCCTTCGATCCCCGGGAGGCTGCGGAAAGCGTCATCGGACTGCTGGCGCCGGCGGCGGAGAGGGCGGCGGTGACCCTCTGCGTGATGGACGAGGGTGCGCCGCCGCGGGTCCTTCTCGACCGGGATCTCTTCGTCGAGGCCCTCACGAATCTCGTCGAGAACGGGATCAAGTATGCCCGTCCGGCGGGTGCCGGGCGTCCGGCATCGGTGGAGATCCGGATCGCTCGTGTCGGCGGGAGGTTCAGGGTCGTCGTGGACGACGACGGCGTGGGCGTGCCGGAGCGGGACCGCGAAGCCATTTTCGATCCGTTCTACCGAGTGGAGACCGAGGCGACGCGGACGACGAGGGGTACGGGGATCGGCCTTGCGCTCGTGAAGGCCATCGTCGTCGCCCACGGGGGGCGTGTCTCCATGGAACCCCGGGACGGGGGCGGGAGCCGGTTCACGATGGAATTCCCCGATCGCTGAACCGGGGCGGGGGAATCCGCCCTCCGAGCGGCCCGGGGCGCCCGCCGCCGGGGCCGCGGCGCGCCGGCGGGGCGGGGCCACGATGGGCGGACGGCGGGGACTCTCCATCATCCGGGGCGGGCCGACGTATCAGTATCCGCGGGAAGCAAGGAGGGCGGCACGCCTTCTATGGACTCCCCGTACCGTCCCCGACACTTGACAAGTTGACCCGAGGAAGATCGAGCGGCACCAACGCCTTGCAATCATCACCCGTTGCGGGCGTGGCGCGCAGGGGTATGCGCTTTGAGGACGATTTCATGTCGTCCCGACAAAGGCCGATACTTCCTGTGAGCGAGGGCGTCGCTCAGATCCCCTGGGCTGGAGAACTCCGGTGGCGCAGACCAAGAAAAGGATCCTGACCTCGAACCAGCTCCGCAGGATCGAGGACAGCCTCCGTACGCGGCAGGACTTCCTCGCAGGAGAGCGCGACCGGCGACTCTCCGAGATGAGCCTCGGGGGCGAGTCGGTGTCCATCGATCCCATCGATGCGGCGTCGGACTCCCTCGACTGCGACATCGCCGTCAACGCTGTCGAGCGCGAGGCGCAGGAGCTCGTCTCGATCCGTGAGGCCATCGACCGCATCGCCGCCGGGAGCTACGGGATCTGCGCGGACTGCTGCGAGGAGATCAACCCGAAGCGGCTCGAGGCCCTTCCCTTCGCCATTCTCTGCATCGAGTGCAAGAAGAAGGCGGAGGCCCTCGGCATGGCGGAGTCGGAGTACGCCTCGGCGGGCTACCTCGACGAGGACGTCGACCGGGCCTGATCCCGGCTCCCACGCCGGAGACTGCGGGGTGCGGGCGGCGCGCCCCGCCGGTCGAGCCACCCTCCGAAGGGCCCGCGCGAGGCGCGACTCCGCGCCAGGCGCGCGTCTCCCGGAGCCGCCCGGGACTGTACCGCGTCCGCGATGCCTCCAAGGCCCCGCGGATAACCCCCCCCTCTCCGGCTCTGCGGCGGCCACCTGCTGTCCTGTCATGACAAGGCGGCAGACCGGGGAAATCGGTGGTCGCTAACCCTCAGCGGAGCGGGTGCCTGCGGGACATTCTGCGGTGGCACTCGAGTTGCTTCGGGACCCGTGGATCCCAGTGCACGGAGGCGCACCCATGCAACTCGATCGGATGACCGTGAAGCTCCAGGAGGCGGTCCGGGACGCCGTGGAGAGCGCGCGCCGCGCGCGGCACCCGGAGTTCACCGCGGCGCACCTCGTCGAGGCCCTGCTGCGGCAGGAGGACGGGCTTCTGCCGGCGTTGCTCGGCAAGCTCGGAGTCCCCGCCGAGGCCGTGCGCCGCGACGTGGCCGGCCTCCTCGCGCGCCAGCCCGAGGTCTCCGGGGCCCAGCCGTCGCTGCATGCGTCCGTGACCGAGCTCTACGACGCCGCCGTGGCGGAGATGGAGCGGCTCAAGGACGAGTACATCTCCACCGAGCACATCCTCCTCGGGCTTGCGGAAGGGCGGGGTGGCGACGTGGGCGAGATCTTCCGCCGTCGCGGCGTCACCCGGGACCGGGTCCTCGCCGCGCTCAAGGACCTTCGAGGTACCGACCGCGTGACGACCCAGGATCCGGAGTCCACCTACCGGGCCCTCGAGAAGTTCGCGCGGGACCTCACCGCCGCCGCGCGGCAGGGGAAGCTCGACCCCGTCATCGGCCGCGACGAGGAGATCCGCCGCGTCGTCCAGGTCCTCTCGCGGCGGACGAAGAACAACCCCGTCCTCATCGGCGAGCCCGGAGTCGGAAAGACCGCCATCGCCGAGGGCCTGGCCCGCCGCATCGTGGAGGGCGATGTCCCCGAGGGGCTCAAGGGGAAGCGTCTCCTCGCGCTCGACATGGGGGCTCTCGTGGCGGGGACCAAGTTCCGGGGCGAGTTCGAGGAACGTCTCAAGGCCGTCCTGAACGACGTGGCCAAGGCCGAGGGATCGGTCATCCTCTTCATCGACGAACTGCACACCGTCGTGGGCGCCGGACGGGCCGAGGGCTCCCAGGATGCGGCCAACATGATGAAGCCCGCCCTGGCCCGGGGCGACCTCCGCTGCATCGGCGCCACGACGCTCGACGAGTACCGGAAGCACGTCGAGAAGGACAAGGCGCTCGAACGCCGCTTCCAGCCCGTGTTCGTCGGCGAGCCCACCCTGGACGAGACCGTGGCCATCCTCCGCGGGCTCAAGGAGCGTTACGAGGTGCACCACGGCGTCCGCATCCGGGACGCCGCCCTCACGGCGGCTGCGCGCCTCTCGCACCGATACATCGCCGACCGCTTCCTGCCGGACAAGGCCATCGACCTCGTGGACGAGGCGGCCAGCCGCCTCAAGACCGAGATCGACTCGAAGCCCCGCGATCTCGACGAGGTCGAGCGCGCCATCCTCCGGCTCGAAGTCGAGAAGCAGGCCCTCTCCCGCGAGTCCGACCGCGCCAGCGCGGAGCGGCTCGAGGCCGTGGGCCGGGAGCTCTCGGATCTCGGCGAGAAGCGGACGGCGCTTCTCGCCCAGTGGACCGCCGAGAAGGAGACGATCGGGCGGCTCCGAGCCCTCAAGGAGAAGGCCGAGAGCCTCCGGGAAGAATCGGCCCGCGCGGAGCGGAGCGGCGATCTCGCCCGCGTGGCGGAGATCCGCTACAAACTCATCCCCGACGTCGAGAAGGACATCGAGACGCGCCGCTCGGGGCTCGAGACGATCCAGTCCGGACGCCCGCTCCTCCACGAGGAAGTGGGGGAGGAAGAGATCGCCGAGGTCGTCTCGCGCTGGACGGGCATCCCCGTGGCCCGGATGCTCGAAGGGGAGCGCGAGCGTCTCCTCCGCATGGAGTCGGAGCTTGCCGAGAGCGTCGTCGGACAGGAGGAGGCCGTCCGCGCCGTGGCCGAGGCCGTGCGGCGGTCGAGAGCCGGACTCACGGACGAGAACCGTCCCATCGGGACCTTCGTGTTCCTCGGACCCACCGGAGTCGGCAAGACGGAGCTGGCGCGCAGCGTCGCCCGCTTCCTCTTCCACGATGAGAAGGCCATGGTGCGGATCGACATGTCGGAGTACATGGAGAAGCACTCCGTGGCCCGACTCACCGGCGCACCCCCGGGCTATGTCGGCTACGAGGAAGGCGGCCAGCTCACGGAGGCGGTCCGCCGCCGTCCCTACTCGGTCGTCCTCTTCGACGAGATGGAGAAGGCCCACCCCGACGTCCTGCACGTCCTTCTCCAGCTCCTCGACGAGGGCCGGCTCACCGACGGCCAGGGCCGTACGGTGGACTTCCGCAACGCCATCGTGATCATGACCTCGAACGTCGGAAGCCGGGAGCTCACGGCGGGGTCGCCCGACGACGCCGCCATCCGCGCCCGGATCATGGACGAGGTACGCCGGCGCTTCCCGCCCGAGTTCCTGAACCGCATCGACGAGATCATCCTCTTCCACCGGCTCGATCGGAACCACCTCCGCCGCATCGTCGAGATCCAGCTCCGGCCGCTTACCCGGAAGCTCGAGGCCCGGCGCATCGGACTCAGGGTCGAAGGTGCGGCGCTCGACTGGCTTGCGGAGATCGCCGACGATCCGGTCTACGGCGCCCGCCCGCTAAGGCGCGAGATCGCCCGGCGGATCCAGGACCCGATCGCGAGGCTCCTCCTCGCGGGCGATGCCGGCGAGGGCTCCGTCGTCGTCGTGGATCGGCAGGGAGACGAGCTTGCCGTTCGGGCGGTGGCACAGGAGGCCCCGGGAACCCGCCCGGAAGGCGCGACGAGTCGGCGCTGAGCGCCGAGGCGGGGGAAGGGCGAAACGATCTTCGCGGGGTCGCTGAGCGAAGGTCTTTGCCTGCCTTGATGTTGCGCTCCGTCAACGTCTGATTGTGGAAGGGGTCCCTGCCCCTTTCCGGTGCGATTTGACTCGATTGCCGCGGTGGGCGTATCATGGGGCCATGGCTCACGGACCACCCGAGAGCGGTGGAGTTATCTCCGGAGTCCGGGCAGGGTTGCGGCGCCGTGCGATGCTGGCGTCCCTGGTGGCGTCGACGATCGCACTGGTGGCGGCCGGCCCGGTCTCGAGTTCGACGGTCTCTGCCGCGTCCGTCCAGGTGCAGCCGCAGTCGGCTCCGCACGCGGGTTCGTCCATGTCCTGGCGGATCTCGGGCGGTCAGCCGCCCTATGCCGTCATCGTCCTGCTCAACGGGAGCCGGCTTCCCGCCGACGCGAAGGCCGACGGCGATGCGGTCCTCGCGACGACCGGCGTCCCGTCCGGGTCCGCCGGTTCCACGCTCACGATCATCGTCACGGATGCTTCCGGCGACGTGGTCGAGGTGAGCCACATCGTGGCGAACTGAGCGCGCCCCGCGGGAATGGCCAGATCGGGGAGGGAGGGGAGACGATCGCCGAATCCCACTGCGCCATCGGTGCGCCGGCGGTCCCTCCTGCTCGACGCGGGAGTCGTTCTCGCCGTGGCGGTCGTCCTCTGGGCTCACGCGGTTCCGAACCAGTTCGTGCTGGACGCCGAGCGCCTGATCCGCGACGATTCCCGAGTCCGGAGCCTGGACGTCGCCGGCATCTTCGGAAGCGATTACTGGCGCCTCGATCCGTCCGAATCGACCGGGCGGCCCGGCAATCTCTGGCGGCCGATCCCGGTCCTTCTCTGGTCCGTCCTCTGGAGTGCGGTCGGCGGTTCGCCGGAGGCCTTCAACCTCGCGGCGATCCTGCTTCACGGTATGGCCTGTGCCGCCCGGGCCGTCCTGGTCCTCCTCCTCCTCGCGGACAGCCGCATCCGGCGCCCCGTCGCCCTGCTGTCGGGTCTCGCTCTCGCCGTCCACGGGGCTGCTTCCGAAGTGGTTCTCGGAATGGTGGGCATGGCCGAGAGCCTCTCCACGCTGCTCGCGACCCTGGCATGGATCGCCTTCCTCGGGTTCCGCCGGAGCGGCCGCCGCCGTCTCCTCGGCGCCTCGGTCCTGGCCTTCGCCACCGCCCTTCTCTGCAAGGAGAACGTGGCCGTCCTGCCGGCTCTCTTCGTCCTCCAGGATCTCCTCCTCCCCGGCGGGCGGCGCCCCCGGGAAGAGGCTCCCCGCGCGGCAGCCCGGCTCCGGGCCGCTGCTCTCGGCGCGCTGCCCTTCGCCGCCGTGCTCGGCGCCTGGGTCGGGCTCCGGATCGTCGTGATCGGCGGCTTCGCGCCGGCGGCGGAGGACCAGGTCTTCTTCGGCTTCGCCTTCGCGGATCGCTTGAAGACGATGATGTCGGTCCTCTCGCGAGTGTACCTCCCGGGGATCCTCGCACCGTTCCGCATGCCGCCGCAGTTCACCCACCAGGATCTGCGGCCGCCCGACTCGTTCCTGGATCCCGCGGTCCTGCTCGGCTTCGGTGTGCTGGCGGGCCTGCTGGTCCAACCCTTCCTCTTCGCGAGGCGGAGGCCCGAACTCGCGGTCTTCGCGGCCCTGTTGCCCCTCGGCCTCCTGCCCGTCTCGAACCTCGTCGCCGGCATCGGCGCCATCGCCGCCTACCGCTTCCTCTACTTTCCGCTTCCCGGCCTCGTCGTGCCGTACACCCACCTCCTCGTCCGGTGGATCGCCCGGCCGAGCGGCCGGCATCCGGCGCGTCGCGCCGTGGCGTTCGCGGCCCTCGCGGCCTTCCTCGCGATCCAGGTCGCCTCAGCGCTTCCCGCTCCGGCACGCTGGCGGACGCCGGCGACCCTCTACGCCTACGCCGTGGAGAGCTCCCCGGAGAGCGTGTGGGCGCTCTATAACCTCGGCAACGTCGCCGTTGCCGAGGGGCGCCACGGGGCGGCGCGCGCTCTCTACGAGCGCGCGACCCGCGTCCGTCCCGCCGAGATCCCGGGGACGGGTCGCTGGCACGAGGACACGCGGGAGACGTACTTCACGCTCCACATGAATCTCGGCACGCTGCTGCTCCAGAACCTGAACGACCGTCCCGCGGCTCTCCGGACCTTCGGCGAGGCCGTCCGGTTCCTCCCCGAGCGACGCCCCGACCTCAAGGCGGACGCTCTCTGCCGGATCGGGATGGTGTCCCTCCCGCCGTCGCCGTCGCCGGAGGATCTGGCCTATCCCCGGTCCTGCTTCGAGGAGGCCGTCCGTGCCGCGCCCGGCGATGCCGCGCCCCGGGCGGGCCTGGCCCTCGTCGCGCGACTTCTCGGCCGGCCCGACGACGTGGCACGGCACCTCGCGGCAGCAGAATCCCTGGAACCCGGGGATCCCGTCTACCTGAGCGTCGCCATGCGTCTCGCGCGGGAGCGCGGCGATCACGCGGCGTTCCTCCGCTTCTTCGACCGGACGAAGCCGGGGACGCCGCAGCGCAGCCTCGAGATGATCGTCGCGGCTGCCGAGGCCGCCCTCCTGATCTCCGCCGCGGACCGGGCGCGGATTCTCGCGGCCGAGGCCGCCATCACGCCGGTGCGGTCGCCTGAGGACGCGCGCGCCCGGGAGCGGGTGCCGGCGCTCCTTCACCGCGTGCGCTGACGGTCACGGATTCAGCGCGGCTCGCCGGGCAGACGGGCTGGCGTTGCGGGCTCCGGAACGTCGTAGACGATGCGCCAGCGGGCGTCCTCCCTGACGAGGCGGAGCGTTGACGTTCCCGCGTCCCAGGTCGTGGACACGAGTGCCGCGCCGGGGGATGGCGTCGATTCCCGGAGATCGAGGGCCTCGACATCCGCGGCGCGGAGCGGCGGCGCCATCGGAGGGGCGAGGGCGAAATGGAGCTTCCGGAAGAGATCCCGCTCCCCGTCGGGGAGCGCCTCCGCCCCGGCAAGGCCGAGTCCGGGCGCGACGGCCGGCGTGCGCGCCAGGGTCGCCGCGAGGCGGGCGAGGTCGCGGCGGCTCGCGTCCGAGAGCAGGTCGAAGGCCTCGTCGAATCGTCCGGTGGCGAGGAAGAGGTAGTACCGGCGCGCCGTTTCCGCAGCGGAGAGGTCCGGTCCGGCGCACGACAGCGCGGCGAGGATCGGGATCGCGAAGACCGCCGCCAGGCAGCAGGGGACCCGTGCGAGAGGACTCCGGCCGTTCTTGGCGCCGTTCGGCATCGTTGCGTAGGATAACCCGGATTCACGCGATTCCGGCGGAGACGCCATGACTGCCATGATGACCCATATGCCCTGCCTCCTCCTCGCGGCCCTGATCGCGTTCGCGGTTCCGTCCGCCGCGCAGAACGGGGCCGAGGAACGGCCCCGGATCGTCTCCGAGGGCGCCACATGGGACTTCGGAAAGAAGCCCCAGTGGCAGACGCTCCGCCACGGGTTCCCGATCCGAAACGGTGGCGGAGGGAAACTCCTCATCACCAACGTGGTCTCCGGTTGCGGCTGCGCGGCGGCCATCCCCACGCGGCGGGAGCTCGGCCCCGGCGAGGCCACGGAGGTCGTCGTGTCCTTCGAGACCCGGCAGTTCGAGGGTGTCATCACCAAGTTCATCGAGGTCATGACCAACGACCCGGAGACCGCCTCCTTCCGCCTCACGGTGACGGGGTTCGTCATCTCCCCCTTCTATGCCGAGGAGTCGCCGGTGAATCTCGGCTCCGCCCCGCGGGGCGCCGGCCTCAAGCGTGAGTTCCTGATCCATGCCACCGGGGACGGCGCCCTCAGGCCGGAGTCCATCCAGATCTCGAATCCCGCCTTCTCGGTCGGGATCACCGATCGCGAAACGACGCCCGACGGAGGCGCGTACCGCGTCACGGTGACCGTTCCTCCGACGATGCCCACCGGGCCCCTCCGCGAGTCCCTCACCGTGAAGACATCGAGCCCGCAGGTGCCCGTCTTCTCCCTCCAGCTCCACGGCAGGATCCTCGGGGTCCTGGTCGCGGAGCCCCGGATGGTCACTTTCGGCTCCGTCCCTGAGGGGAGCGGCGCCCGTCGATCCATCGTCGTGAAGAGCAACGGCGCGGCCCCCTTCCGTGTCGTCTCGGCCGCGAGCAGCCTCCCCTGTGTGTCCTGCGAGGTGAAGGAGGTCGAGGCGGGGCGGCGCTACGAGATCGCCGCCGAGCTCAGTGCGAACGCTCCGGCGGGCAACCACCGGGGACAGATCGTCATCGCCACCGACGGCGACGGCGAGAAGGAGCTCCGCGTGTACTTCCTCGCCCTCGTCGTCGGGAAGAACTGATGATCCCGGCCTCTCCGCCGCGCCGCCGGACGGAGCACTGGTGGGGCGTCCTGGCCGGCCCCGCGGCCGTTCTCGGTCTCCTGCTTCTTCCCCTTCCCGTCCTTCGGCAGGATCCTCGGGCTCAGGAGTCCTGGGCGACGCGGCCGGCCTTCCCGGCCCCGCTCCTCTTCACGGGCAACGAGCAGGGCTCCATCCGACCGTGCGGCTGCACGAAGCCCATGCAGGGCGGGATCGACCGGCGCGGGGGCTTCGTGGCGTCCCGCCGGCCGGCCGGCCCCCTGGTCCTCGTGTCGGGAGGCGACCTCGTGACGGACGTGGGACGCCAGCAGGAGATCAAGGTCGAGACGTTCCTGCTCGCACTTCAGGCCATGGGCTATGACGCCTTCGCCCCGGGCACTGGCGAGCTTCGCCTCGGCGCCGATCTCTGCCTCGCCTGGCGGGATCTCGCGACGGTTCCGTGGGTCTCGCTCAACGTCACAGCGGGCGGACAGCCCCTCGGCGAGCCGTGGCGGCGGATCAGCGGCCGGGGCTGGGTCGTCACCGGCGTCATCGATCCGGCGGCGAAGTCGGCGGTGTCGGGCGAAGGCGTCGAGATCGTCGATCCGGTGCCGGCGCTGAGAGACCTCCTGGCGAAGACCGTCGGCCCGAACGAACGTCTGTGCGTCCTCGCCTCGGGGGGCACCGGCTTCGGCCGCGACCTCGTCCTGGCCCTTCCCGGAGCGGCGGGGCGGGCCGTGATCATCGTGCGGGGCTCCGCAGATCTCCCCGGACCCTCTCCCGGCGTTCAGGTCGCCGATGTCCTCTTCGAGATGGGGAGCAAGGGGAGGTCCGTGGGCGAGATCGTGGTGGAAAGCCGCCGTGTGACGGTGCGGTCGCATCCGCTCCACGAGTCGATCGGCACCGACGTCGCGGCGTCCGGACTCCTCAGGAACTACCGGGAGTCCGTGCGTGCCGAGCAGCTCCTCGCGGCGGTGCCGCTTCGCCCGGCCGGCGTGGCCTACGTCGGCGCCGACCGATGCCGCTCCTGTCACGAGGAGGCCTGCGCGAGCCTCGAGTCGAGTCGTCACCACCGGGCCATCGATTCGCTGCGCCCCCTCGGCGACGAGCACGATCCGGAGTGCGTCCGGTGCCACGTGACGGGCTTCGGCGTGCGGGGCGCCTTCGTCGATCACGAGACGACGCCCGACCTCCTCAACGTCCGTTGCGAGGCGTGCCACGGCCCCGGCGAGGCCCACGTCATGACCCAGGCACCGACGCCGGGGGGCAAGGTGGGGGAGACCGCGTGCCGGACGTGCCACGACCCGGACAACAGCCCGAAGTTCAACTTCGACTCGTACTGGAAGAAGATCGAGCACCGCTGACGGCGGTGCGGCGGGACCGCCGGGCCGCCACGGCCGCGGCCGGGATGAACAGGAGGCCCGACACGGCCGACAGGATGAGCCCGAGGCGGAAGGACGCGGGCTCGTAGGTGAAGACGACGCGGTGCTCCCCGGGGGGGACAGGGACGCCCCGGAACAGGAAGTCGGCCCGCAGGATCTCCGCCGGGCGGCCATCGACCGCGGCGCGCCAGTCGGGATCGTACTGGTCTCGGAGAACGAGGAGCCCGCCCCCTCCCGAGGTCCGCACCACGATGCGTTCCGCGGCATAGTCCTCGATGACCGTCGTCCCCCCGCCGCCCGGCGCGAATCCCGCCGGCGGGCCATGGAGCACGGCCGTCGAGTTCGGATCGAAGCCGGCGTGGACGAGGCGTTCGAGGACGGCGTCGGGATCGGCGATGACCTCGACCCGGCCCACGACGTGGGCGCGCGGCAAGGCCCCGCGGTTGCGGAAGAGGTCCGTGTCACCGGGCAGCTCGGAGTCCGGAACGTGGACGAGGGCTCCCGTGCCGTCGCCAGTCACGACCCTCATGATCTCCGCCGTGCGGCCTCCGCGCGGCGTGGCGAACCATGCCACACCGAGGAGATCGAGGAGCCTCTTTCGCGTCACGGCGTGAGCATTGAGGACGATCTGGGGATTCCCGGCGAACTCGAGCCGATCATCGAGCCGGCGCCCCTTCGTGAGGAAGTTCGTGTACTCCGCCGCCAGCCGCGGCGTCATCGCCTCGTAGTCGCTGGCGGCGTGGACACGGTCGAGGAGCCCCACCTTGGCCGGGATGCCGCGTTCGAGAGGCTGTCCGTCCTCGCGGTCGTAGAGGCAGCGGTCGGTGCCGATGCGGCGACGGACCTCCCGGCGCACGTCCATGTAGCGCCACGAGAGCTCCGGCTCGGTCATGGCGTGGGCGAAGCGGTTGCCGTTGTGGATTCCGAGGTCGACGCAGAGGATCGCCACGATCCCGAAGGCCGCGGCGGCCCTGCCACGTTCGGAGCTCGAAAGGACGATGGCGGCAAGGCCCGCGCCCGTGAGGACGGTCCAGAGCTTCGCGAGGGGCGGACCGAAGACGAGCACCGCCAGGCCGGCGGCGGCGGCCACGAGCACCGGGGCCCGGCGCGGAGAGACCGGAAGGAGCGATTCAAGACCCAGCGCCGCGAGGATCGCAAGAGCCAGCGTCGTGAACGCGAGAAGCCGGCGCGGCCAGCGAAACATGTCGCCGCCGGGAAGAGCGTGGAGGAGCGGGAAGAGCGGGCCGGCGAAGAGCACCGGAACGACGACGGCGAGGGCGAGGAGGAGGGCGAGCGCCCTGCGCCGCGAGGCGAGACCGGCGGCGGCGAGCAGGACGACGGGGATGCCGGCGTAGGCGAGACGTTGGAAGAAGAACTCCGTTTCCGGCATGTCGGGACGGTCGTGGGAGTCGAGGAGATGCCGGAGCCACTCGAGGGGACGGAGTCCCGAACCCCCGAGGACCTGCGCGGCCGTGAGACCGCCGGGCGGCCGCATGCCGAGGCGCGACATCGAGAACGCCGGGAGGATCTGGAAAGCGGCGAGTCCGGCTGCGAGGGCTCCGGCCGCCGCGAGGGCGGTGGCGCGGGCCGGCAGCCCGCGGCCGCGGCGGCGCACGGCGTCGGCGGCGAAGACCGCTGTGGCCATCCAGACGAAGTACAGGGCGTACTGCATCGAGCCGGCGAGGAGGAAGATCGCGGCCACAGCGCCGAGGGCGAGGGTCCGGGTGGCGGTGGGGCGGTCGAGAAGGCGGAGGAGGAGGTGGATGAGGAGGGGGTAGAGCGCGAGGGCCGCGAGGAACGACGGGTGCCAGACCGTGAGTGCGAGGAACCCCGACAGCATGAAGGCCACGGCGCCGAGGAGGCGCGCCGGGGCGCGGAGCGCGAATCGCCCGAGCAGGATCCACATGAAGAAGCCGGCGAGGCCGAGGTGGAGGACCAGCGTGAGGCCCATGGCCGTGTGCGTCGGAAGGACGAGGTGGAGGATGTTGCCGGGGTAGGCGTGGCCGAAGAGATGGGAGGCGAAGAAGGGGAGACCCGCGCCGGAGTGAGGATTCCAGAGGGGGAAGCGGCCCGCGCGGACCTCCTCGTAGAAGTACCGCTGCATGGGCAGGAACAGCGTGTACGTGTCCGAGTTGATGGCGGAGACTTCGTGACGGTCGATGAAGGCGGGGTTCAGGAACCGGAAGAAGAACCATGCCGCCCCCAGCGCCGTGAAGAAGGCGACCGGGGCCAGCCGGCGGCATGCGGAGAGCGGCGCGGGCCTCATGGCTCGGGGCTCAGGCTGAGCACGGCCGTGACGCGCGCCGGCGGGCGGGCGCTGCGACGTTCGCGGAACGATGCGGTGACCGCGGCCGCGGCGGCGGTCGTGCCCGCAGCCCCGACTTCGAAGGGGCCGTCCTTCGCGAGGATCACGGGGGCGCCGGAACCTTTGGCGGCGCCGACGACCTCGACGGCCACGCCGCCGGCGGGGATCGGGCCGGAGAGGCGCCCCGTGAGGCGCCAGCGGCCGGAACCGAGGGACGTGGCGACAAGGTCGTGGATCGCGATCCCCCGCAGGACCGGTCCCGGCGTCTGCACCGTCGTGACGTGACCTCCGACTTCGCGGATGCGCGTCACGTCGCAGGGTGCTGGATCCTCGAAGAGCACCTCGCCTCCGGCGATTAGTCGTCGAAGCCCCGCCCCCGCGAAGAGGAGTCCCTCGGCCGAGGGTCTGAGGGCGAGAAGACCTCCGTGCTCGGACTCCACCTCCACGTCCCCGAGGCGGACCCGCGCCGTCACGCTCTTCCCCGCGAGGAGCGCCGCACCGTCCGTGAAGATGGCGGCGCCGCCGGGGTACGCCGCGCCATCGCGGGGGTGTTCGGGAAAGGGGCCGAGGATCCGGAGGGCGTCATCGAGGGTCGCGGCGCGGGCTCCCTTGAGCCTCCGGTGGGCCTCCGGTGGCCAGAGCTCTCCCCGGGACGTCATGGAGGGAACGCCGAGGACCGCGAGACGTCCGCCGCCCGAGAGGAAGGCGGCGAGAGCTGCGAGGACCTCGGGCTCGGCGAGCTCGGGCTCGTACCAGAGGACTTTCCGGAAGCGCTGCGATCCGTAGACGAGGGCGCCGTCCTCGACGCGCATGTCACCGTCGGCGAGCTCGTAGGTCGGCGCCATGAAGGCGACGATGCCGCGGTCCGTGAGCGCGCCGGCGGTCTCGAAGGACCCGATGAGGCTCCGCTCGTAGATCGGCCGTCCCGGATTGGTGCAGCCGTGGTAGCCCTGGAGGAGGAGGAGATCCGGCTCGGGAAGACCGAGGTCGAGGGGGTCGAGGAGGGTCTCCGCGCGAGCGAGGCGCGAAACGGCCGGGAGAAGCCGGGCGTCTTCGAGGGGCAGGCCGTAGCCGAAGACGTCGTTCCAGGCGTGATAGACGAGGCGCCCGCCATGCCGCACGGTGCGGTCGAACTCCGCGGCGAAGGACGGAACGTCGTGGGCGTAGTACATGTGGAGGAACGGGGCACCCCAGCGCGCGGCGAGACCGAGGCGCACGGGAACCGGCGTGTCCTCGTCGGACTGGCCCTCCGGCCGCGGCACGTCCCACCAGTTCCCGGCCGTGTAGAGCACGTCGGCCACCGTCCGCGTGTTCTGCCCCGTGGCGTGGACCCCGATGAATGCGCCGGGCCGGAGAGTCGACCGTGCGGCATCGTAGAACACCCTCTCGATGCCGGTGACCATCGCGCGGCAGTGTTCGCGGTACCTCGAGAGGGCGGCGAATCGCACGCCGAGGCTCCCGGCAGGGGAGAGGACGTGGTGGGGCAGGTCATCCCGGAGAGACGAGCCGAAGCGGGCCGCGTAGACCTGGCCGCCGCGCTCGGTGAAGTAGGCGAAGCCCTCCGGGCGCCAGCGTGTCTGTCCCTCGTCGAGGGGAAAGAACCCGAACTCGTCGAGGGCCGCTCCGTCGAGGCCGAGGCCGGCCCAGGCGGCGAGGGTCCGGCGGATCAGATCGGGGAGGACGGGAGAGAGGAGATCGGGGTAGTTGTACTCCGTGAGAATGGAAGCGAGGAAGCCCCGGCCCGCGTCGGCGGGGCGATGGATGCGGAGAGCGACGGCTCCATCGGCGGCGGGAGTCGCGGCGATCCCCTCGCCGGCGCGCGCCAGAGTTCCGGGCTCGTAGTCCGATCCGGCCGCCGGCGTGAAGACGTGGACGTCGAAAAGGCGGGACCCGAGAACGGTGTGGACATCCCGGAAGAAGGGTCGTATCGGCTCGATGACGACGTCCGCGCGGCCTTCGGCGTCGAGGTGACCATTCAGGAAGCGGACGATGCCGAGCCGTTCCCCGCCGGGAACCGGGTGCCGGGTGAAGGGAGAGAAGTAGCTGTGGGCGGCGATCTCGAGGCCGAGATCATGGGCCCTCCGGACGGCGGCGGCGATGGAAGCGTGAAGGGCCCGGTCGGTGAAGTCGACGCCCGTGTGGGGATGACGTTCGGAGATGAGGACGAGGTCGAAGGCTCCGGTGCCGGCGATGCGGTCCATGGCGCTGAGATGGCGTCCGGAGTCGATCTCCGCCCGGGTCCAGAAGTGATCCACGATGCGGCGAGAGGGGCGGTCCTCGCGGGGCCGGACCGGCGCCGTGGCGGCGGCGGCGGAAGGTGGATCGGGCGCAACCCGGCGGCAGCCCGGCGCGGCGACGCCGAGGAGTAGAACGACGGAAATGTACGCGAGTCCCGTCGTTACGGTGTTCCGCTTCCGCGCCGGGTCGAGTAATGTCGTCGGAACCCTGCCACGCATCGTCAGATCCGTGCCGCCGGGCGACGTTACCTCCGCGTAACGTCGGGAACCATGGGTAACACCGGATCGCAGGTTTCCCGCGGCACCGGACTTGCATCGACCGGAGGAACACGCGACATGAGACGGATCCATCCGATGCAACGAGCTTTCGTCCTGCTCCTCCTCCTTCCGGGGGCCGCCGCGGCCCAGTCGAAGGAAGTCATCGTGTACTGCAGTCAGGACGAGGAACACGCCGTGGCGATCTTCTCCGACTTCGAGAAGGAGACCGGCATCCGCGTCCGTCCCGTGTTCGATACCGAGGATGCCAAGACCGTGGGCCTCGTGAACCGCATCATCGCCGAGGCGAAGAATCCCGGAGCGGACGTCTTCTGGAACAACGAGGCGGCCCAGTCCGTGCGGCTCGCGGCCCTCGGCCTCCTCGAACCCTGGGTCCCGCCCAATGCCGCCGGGATCCCCGAGACGTTCCGGGATCGGGAGGGACACTGGACCGGATTCGCGGCTCGGGCCCGCATCCTCCTCGTCAATACGGATCGGCTCCGCGAGAAGGGGCTGCCGGCGCCCCGGAGCCTCCTCGATCTCGCGGATCCCCGCTACAAGGACCAGGTGGCCGTGGCGCGGCCCCTCACGGGATCCACGCTCACGCACTTCGCGGCCCTCTTCGCGGCCAAGGGGAGCGACTGGACCCGGGACTTCATCCAGCGACTCCGGGCCAACGGCGTGTTCTGGCAGAGCGGAAACGGTCCCGTGATGCGCGACGTGGCCGACGGGCGCGTGGCCGTGGGGCTCACCGATACCGACGACGCCCGCGTCGCGGTCCTGAACGGGCGGCCGGTGCAGGTCATCTACCCCGACCAGGAGGGGAGCGAGGTTTCCGGCGCCCTCGTGTTCCCGAACACGCTCATGCTGCTCCGGGGTGCGCGACATCCCGAGGAGGGACGCCGCCTCATCGACTGGCTGCTCTCCCCGGCCGTGGAGGAGAAGCTCGCAAAGAGCCGTTCGGGCCAGATCCCTCTCCATCCCGACGTGCCCGTTCCCGAGGGCGTGAAGCGCGTCTCCGAGATCCGTGCCATGACCGTGGACTGGAAGGCCGTCGCTCGCGAGATCGAGGGCCGCCACGAGTACCTGTCCACGACCTTCGTGGCCGCCGGCACACGGAGCCTCTGGATCCTCGGAGGGATCCTCGCCGCGGCGCTCATCGGCCTCGGCCTGTTCACGCGATCCCGCACGAGGAAGGCGGCCTGACCGGGCCATGACCGCCCGGACGCGGACCCACGCCGCCGCCCTCTCTCTCGCGTTCCTCGCGCTCGTCCCCGTGGCCGTCACCGGAGCCGAGGTGTTGCTCTCGGCGGCGGGCCGCGCCGGTCTCCGGACTCTCGGGGTTTCGGCCTATCCGTGGTCCCTGGCGGCCAGTTCCTGCCTTCTCGCGCTCCTCACCACCCTCCTCGCCCTTGCGGCGGCCTTCCCGCTCGCGTGGTTCCTCGAGCGCCGCGACTTCCCGCTCCGGCGGACCCTCGGGGTCCTCTCCGTGGTCCCGCTCCTCATCCCGCCCCACATCCACGTCTTCGCGTGGATGCGCTGGGTCGGGCGCCAGGGACGCATCACGGCCTGGCTGCAGGAGCACTTCGGCATCGAGTTCGACGTGCGGGCCGCGGTCTTCGGCGAGATCCATCCCGGTGCGGCCGTGTTCATGGCCCTCGCCTTCCATCCTCTGGCCGTCATCATCCTCCGGGCAGGTCTGCGGAGCCTCGACGACAGCGTCCTCGAGGCGGGACGACTCCTCCGATCGCGCCGCCGTGTCCTCTGCCGTATCGCCCTGCCGCTCCTCCTGCCGCACATCGCGGCCTCGGCCCTCATCGTGTTCATCTTCGCCGTCACCTGCTACTCCGTGCCGGAGCTGCTCGACGTCCCCGTCCTCATCCGCCATGTCTTCTTCACCTTCACGAAGCAGGATCAGCTGGCCGGCGTGGCCGCGTCGGCGCCCCTCGTCCTGATCGGCCTCCTTGCCTGCGCGGGCCTCCACCGTGTCCTCGGACGGCGCCTCGCCGCGGCGGACGCGCCGGGGGGCCGTCGGGAACGGCGCCGCTCGCCGGCCGCGGGTCTCGCCTGCGCGGCCATCGTCGCCCTGTCGGTCGGCGCGCCCGTTCTCGCGCTCGTTCTCGAGGCCCGGGGACTTCACGCCTTCGCCAGGGCTCTCGACATGCTGCGGGCCGAGGAGATCCGCTCGACTCTCGTGTTCGCCGGAGGCACAGCCCTCCTCCTCACGGCGATCTCCCCCGTCGTGGCCCGCTCGCTGACCGGATCCGGGGTGGGGCGGCTCACGGGGTTCCTCACCGCGATTCCCGTGGCGTTGCCCGCCGTCGTGGCGGGGATGGCCGTGCGGCGGTTCTTCTCGCACGGTGCTGACGTACCCGCCCTCGGGACGGTGTTCTACTTCGGTATCGGCGGAGTACTCTTCGCCTACGGGCTTCGTTTCCTCCCCTTCACGGCCAGAGTCGTGGAGGCGTCCCTGGCGCGGATCCCGCCGGAGGTCTTCGAGGCCGCAATGCTCGTCCGGAGGCCGACCCGGGAGCGTTGGAGGCGCGTGACCCTTCCACTTCTCGGACCGGGTCTCGCGGCGGCAGCGGCCCTCTCTTTCCTCCTCGCCGTCACGGAGCTCGAGTCGACACACCTCGTGCGGCCGCCGGGGTGGGGGACCATGTCGCTCCGGATCTTCAACCTCATCCACTTCGGCTACGACCGGGAGGTCGCGGCCATGAGTCTCCTCGTGATCCTCCTTGCCCTCGTGCCTCCCGGTATCCTCATGGCGCTGGCGGGCGGATCGCAGCGCCGGAGGACCCCGTCGTGAGCGACGTCGAGACCGCTGTCCGCATCGATCGCCTCGTGGTCCGCGTCGGCGGGCGGACCGTGATCGACGGGCTCGATCTTGCCGTGGGGGCCGGCGAGTTCCTCGTCCTCCTCGGCCGGTCGGGCTCGGGCAAGACGACTCTCGTGCGCACGGTGGCCGGCCTCGCTCCGGCCGCCGCGGGGACGATCGACATCTTCGGCGCCCGCGTGAACGATCCCGCCCCGCGAATCCCGCCGGACCGCCGCGGCCTCTCGCTCATGTTCCAGAACCTCGCCCTCTGGCCGCACATGAGCCTCATGGAGCACGTCCTCTTCGCCCAGGCGGCACCGGACCGGGGGGCGGCGGAGGCGCTGCTTCGCCGGCTCGGCATCGGAGCCCTCGCGGATCGGAGACCGGGAGAGGTCTCCGGAGGAGAGAGGCAGCGCGCGGCACTCGCCCGGGCCCTCGCGCCCGCGCCGAGGCTTCTGCTTCTCGACGAGCCCTGGACGTCCGTGGACCGCGTCGCCGGCGTGGTCCTCAGAGACCTCGTGGCGGAACTGTGCCGCGAGCGGGGGCTCACGGTCGTCATGGTCACCCACGACCAGGAGGATGCCTTCGCGATGGGCGACCGCGTGGCGGTTCTCGCGGACGGGCGGATAAGGCAGTGCGGCCCCCCCGGCGAGATCTGGAGCCGGCCCGCCGACCGCTTCGTCGCCGGGTTCGTCGGACGGGGAACGCTCCTTCCGGCGGAAACCTGCGGCAACGGCCGTGTCCGGACGGCGCTCGGCGAGTTCGCGGCCGCCGGAGCCCTCGGCACGGCCGGAGCGCTGGTGCTGCTCCGCCCGGAGATGCTCCGCGTGGATCCCGGCGGCGGGAGCCTCCGGGGCGTCGTGAAGTCGTCGGTGTGCCTCGGGGGGCGGTGGCGCATCGACCTCGAAGTTCGCGGGATCCGGGTCGAGGCCGAACATGCGGAACGACTCGAGCGGGGCGCCACCATCGGCGTCACGCTGCCCTCCGCCGTGTGGCTTGTGGCGCCGGCCGGCGATGCGAAGGATGGGGGGTCATGACGGCAGCGAGGCTTCGCATCGGCGGAAGCGGCCGGGGAACGGCGAGGGTCCTCCTCGCAGCGTGGCTTGCGGCCGGCGTCGCGCCCGCCTGCTCGGACGGATCCTCGGAAGGCCCGGCGAGTCGCGCGACGGCGCCGCCCGACCATCCCGAGCCACTGACGTTCACGCGGTCCGCAGAGTGTGCGCCGTGCCACCAGACGATCTACGATGAGTGGAAATCCTCGCAGCACGAGTTCGCCTGGCGCAACCCCGAGCCGCGGCGGCCCGAGCTCTCGGACAACTTCGCGAACCGCACCTGCATCCCCTGCCACGCGCCCCGACCCGTCTTCGAGACGGGCTTCGGCCTCAATGTCCTCGAGCGCAGCGAGAACCGGACCGACGGCGTGGACTGCTTCACCTGCCACCGCCACCGGAACGCGATCCTGACGGCGTCGCCGGATCTCGTCGAACCCGGCGCGCCGTGCCATCCGCGCACGGAGCCGAGGGTGGCGGATGTGGAACTCTGCGCGCCATGCCACGACCAGCACAAGACCCTCCAGGACTGGAAGCACTCGGAGTACGGGCCCGGCGGCCCCGTTCCCATGAGCTGCAACGACTGCCACATGCCGCGGGTGGCCGGCCACCCGACGGTCGTGAACGGCCGTCCGGTCTCGCGCCGGGCGACGCATCGCGAACATCGATTCCCCGGCGGACATGACCGCGAGTTCCTGAAACGGGCGGCCACGGTCGACAGCTCGGTGGTCCGGGACGGGGGGCGTCCCGTCCTCCTCGTGCGCGTCCGCAACAGCGGCACGGGGCACAACCTCCCCGCCGACGAGCGGCATCGCGCCGTGGATCTCCACATCGAAGTGAGAACCGGCGATGCACCGCCCGCCCTTGCCCGCGTTGCGCGCTACCGGAATCCGTATCGCGAGGAGTTTGCCCTCAAGAACCCCCTGAAGGCGCCCGGATCCCGGACCTTCGAGCTCGACCTCGGCGCCCTCGGGGTGGTTGCCGTGCGGGAGACCCGCGAGGCCGCCGCGTGGAACCCCGTCCGCCCGATCCACTTTCCCGAATCGACCCAGATCCAGGCGGGAGCGGCCATGAGCTACCGGATCGAGCTTCCGGGTCCGTCGGGGGAGGTCTCCGTGCGCCTTGACTACAAGCTCCAGCCCTATGTCCGCAACGAGGACGCAGCGCTCCTCTACACGGCGACCCATGCGTACTGAGGGGGCGCGCCGGCTCCCGGCCCTCGTCGCGCTCCTCGCCTTCCTGGCGGCGGCCTGCGGGAAGGACCGGGACGCGCCTCCGCCGGCAGAGCCCTCCGGCCGCCCCGCGACGGCGCCGGTGGACCCGGAATGCAGCGTCGCCCTCGACGAATCTCGGCCCGTTCCGGAGAGGATGGCCGCCGTCGCGCGGTTCGGCCGCGAAGGGCGCCCGGGGGCCGTTGCGGCCCTCCGGCGCCTCGTCAAGGACCGCTCCCAGCAGGCCTTCCTCCTCCGTCCCGAGGGAGGAGGCTTCGCCGTCGAGGCCAATCCCTTCGGCGAGGATCCCGACCTCCGCGCCCCCCTGCGCACCGCCGCCATCCTCGCGCTCGAGGACATCGGAGGCCACGCGCCGCTGCTCGATCTCATCGCAGCGCTCTTCGACCGCAACCCGGTCGTGCGGAACCACGCGGCGAGGGCTCTCGTACGGCTCGGGAGCCGGCGGGGCGTGGAGGTGCTCCTCGGGAGTCTCTCGCTCAGGATCCACGCGGTGGAGACCGCGGACCGGATCCTCCGGGAGATCACCGCGGAGGACGTGGATTTCCGTCCGGACGGTGGCGCCACTCGGAAGGCCGAGGCCGCCGGTCGATGGCGGGCTGCCTGGCTTCGCATCGAGGCTTCGGGCGCGCGGCTTCCCCTCGAGGGTCCGCCCTACCGGAAGGGGACCCTACCGGAGCTCGACCGCGAGATCGAGTTCCAGATCGACATGCTCGCGCAGCACCAGTTCCTCTACATGGAGCAGGCGCGGCTGGAGCTCGGCTGCCTCGGAGGCGTCGTCGTGCCCTACCTGGAGGCTGCGCTTCCGAAGTACGCCGGCCGTCCCCAGATGCGCGCCAACGCCGCCGAGGTCCTCGAGGCGGCGGGGGACCTCTCGGCCCGGCCTCTGCTCGTCCGGCTTCTCTCGGATCCGGAGCCGGCGGTGCGCTCCCGCGCCGCCCACGGGCTCGGGCGCTCCCATGCCGCCGACTCCGTGGCGGAGCTCGCCCTCGCGCTTCGGGATCCCGATGAGGGCGTCGTCCTCGAGGCGGCCCGGGGCCTCGGGCGCTCCGGGCGGCCCGAGGCTCTCAAGGCCCTGGACGACCGGGCGGAAGCCGGCGCCCTCGGCGCCGCCGCCACGGCCCAGATCCTCCTCTCGCGGGTGCGGCTTCAGGGCGCGTCGTCTCCGCTGCTGCCGGCGGCCCTCGACGAGTTCCTCGCCGAGGATCCCGACCGGGGCGCTGCGGCCGAGGCGTGGTTCGCGGAATGGACGGGGAGGGCGCCCGAACGGGCGCGCCCGCTCACGCCGGCGGAGCGGCGCCTCTTCTGGCGGGAGGCCCTCGATAAGTAGCAGCCCGGCGGGGCGCCGGTCCTTCCGTGGTCGCCGGGGAAGGGACCGTCTATAATCGCCGCGCCCATGAGCGATGGAACCCGGGAATCGGCGCGCGGAGTACGGGCGGAGCGGAGCCCGGGGCGGGCGTATCTGGCGATCCTCGGGCTCAACGCCGGCGTGGCGGCCCTGCTCTTCGCCTCGGGCTGCATCGCCTTCGCCTGCTTCACGGGGGGAATGACCAACAACCTCGCGCGGACGGCGCGGGAACAGCACCTCGGCCTCGTGATCCTCTGCAACCTGAGGACGGCGCCGGGGTACCTCGTGCTCATGGCAGCCTACACGGCGGCGGGGGCGAGCGTGGTCCTCCGCACCCGCGTCGCGCGGCGGGGCCGGCTTCCGGCCCTCGGCCTTGCGGTCCTCGGCGCCAACAGCCTCGTGTTCCTCCTCTCCGCGGGCCCCATCATCCGGCGGAACCCGGGCGTTCTCGACGCCTTCGCGCGGCACGTGGCCTCACGGGTGTCCTGGCTCGATCCCTACACGCTCGAACGCCTTCATGTCATCGACGGTCTCTGCGCCGGGGCGGCGCTGCTCGCGCTCTGGGCGCTCGTCTTCCACGTCCGGATCCTCCTCCGCGGCCTCAAGGCGCGACCTTTCGTCGCGGCGGCGGCCTCCGGCGTCGCCGTCACGGGCCTGGCCCTCGCCGTCCTCGGATCCGGCCGGGGCGCCCGGGGCACCACGGCGTCCTCGCCGGAGCGGCTGCCCAACATCCTCATCCTCGCCGCCGATTCCCTGCGGGCCGACCACCTCTCCTGCCACGGCTACCCGCGCCCCGTGACGCCCCGCATCGACGCCTTCGCCCGCGAAGCCGCGGATTTCACGTCGATGCATGTCGCGGCGGCCAGCACCCTCGAGTCGTGGCTCACGACCCTGTACTCGCAGTTCCCCCACAGCCACGGGATCCGCTACATGTTCCCGTCGAAGGAGGATGCCGCCCGCGTGTCGGCCCGCCCGGACTCCCTCGTCAGGATCCTCCGCGATCGGGGCTACCGAACGTCCGTGGTGAGCAACTGGGCGGGGAACTGCTTCCACCTCGTGGACACGGGTTTCCAGCACAATCTGGCGTCGGACGTGCAGAACCTCGACGTCTTCATCACGGAGGCCGTCTTCCGCACGCACGTCCTCATCCCGTGCCATTTCAACAACAGCCTCGGGGAGTTCCTGTTCCCCGGCCTGCGGCAGGTCACATCCTACCTGAATCCGTCGGTGCTCGCCCGTCGGATGAAGCAGGAGATGACCCGCGCCGGAGAGGAGGGCCGCCCGTTCTTCGGCCTCCTCTTCTTCTCCGCGACGCACCTGCCCTTCCTGAGCTCGTGGCCCTACAACGTGAAGTTCACGGACCCCGCCTACCGCGGGCCCAACCGCTACCAGGTCGAGTTCTGCGTGGACACCTTCATCCAGGGGGGGTATCGCGATGCGCTCCGGCCGGACGAGGTGCGCCACATCGTCGATCTCTACGACGGCGCCGTGAACGAGTTCGACGACCAGGTGGGGGCCTTCCTCGATCACCTCCGCGCGGAGGGGCTCCTCGACGAGACCATCGTCATCGTCACGTCGGACCACGGCGAGGATCTCTACGAGGACCACGTGACCCTCGGTCATGGCACCTCGTTCTTCGGCGGCGACCAGTCGACCCGCATCCCGTTCCTCGTCCGGTTCCCCGACGGCCGGGGCCGGGGCCGGAGGGTGGAGGGGATGGCCCGCAACGTGGACATCGCGCCTACGCTGCTCGATGCCCTCGGAGTGCCGGCGCCCGCAAGCTGGCAGGGCGTGTCGCTTCTCCCCTACGTGGACGGGACGGCGGAGGACCTCGGACTCCCGGCCTTCGCCGAGACCTGCTACCTGTTCTTCCCGAAGCGGGGTCCGGGACTGCCGGAGCTCCGCGTGGCGCCCCTCGACGAGACGCTGAGTGTGGACGAGTCGTTCCGGAACCAGCTCGTGCTGCGAAAGGAGTACCACGACTACGTCATCGCGACGAAAGACCGCATGATGCGGACGGAGCGCTGGAAACTCATCCAGACGCCGCGGGAGGGTCGCTACGTCACGCGCTTCTATGACATGGCCGCGGATCCCTCGGCGCGGCACGACCTCTCGGGCGAGGGCCTCCCCGTGATGCGGCGGATGGAAGCGTGTCTCGAACGGTGGTGGGGAGGCGCGCATGACATCCGCTGGACACGGTCCGATGACGCGGCGGAGCGCTGAGGGGCGGGAGTTCCGCGGAGCGGGCTCCGGGCGCGCCCTTGCCGCTGTCGCCCGGGGATTCCTGGCGGCCGCAGCCATTACGGCGGCCGTGTCGGCCCAGGGCGGCCCCGGCCCGGTACTCCTTGCCGCGGGCGCCGACATCTCGGGGCTCCGGATCTCCGGGAGCGGAGATGGTCGCTGCCTCACCGCGCTCCTCGACGGGCGCATCATCTGTGTCGCGGCATCGAAGGAGGGGCCGGTGCTCGAGACCGCGCGCCCCGTGGGGGACGGCGCCTTCGTGTGGGATGCCGTACCGATGGCCGGCGGGCTCGTCTCGGCGACGGTGACCGGGGGCGGCGCCGAGGTTCGCGCTCGGTCCGGGCCGCCCCTGATCGCGCCCATCGATCGGGGTCTCTTCACCGGACGGCCGGAATCGCCCCCCGCCCGCATGGCTCTCCTTTGCGGGGATGGCAGGGTGCTCCTGGCGCCGGCGCGGGAGAGACTCGCCATCTTCCGGCGGGGTGACGGCGTCCTCGAGCCGCGCGGCGATGTCCGGCTCGATGTCCGTGTCGTCCAGGACCTTCGCTGGACGCTGGGCGAGCGAGCCACCATCGAGGTCGCCTACCCCGGTGTCACCATCGCGGACGCGGACGGAGACGGGCGGGAGGATCTCATTCTGGTGGCCGGAGGGCGCATCGACCTCGCCGCCGGCGGGGACGGGAACGTCTTCGGTCCGCCCGTGGCGGCGGGGCAGGCGGGAGACGATGGGGAGGACGGCATCCTCGGCTCGGACCACCGGGTGGGGCCGTTCATCGGTGACGTGGACGGCGACGGCCGAACGGACGTCGTGACGACGGATGCTTCGCGGGGCAGCGTCGAGATCTTCCGCATGGCCGGACGCCCCCGAGCGGACCGCAGCGCCGATCAGGTCGTCCTCGTGGACGGCCTCATCGTCTGGCGCTGGCTCGCGGACGTGAGCGGCGACGGCCGTCCGGACCTGGTCCTCCTCGTCCTTCCGCGGCCGGGGTCCCTCGGTCTCATCCAGATCGTGACCCGTGGCATCGCCGGAGTGTGGGTCCACATCCACCCCGTCGAGGCGGACGGCCGCTTCGCGGCCTCCCCCTCCCTGCGGCGGCGGATCGAGATTCCCCTCAGGATCTCCATGATCAACGAGCGGAAACGCGTGCGCTTCGGGGCGCCGCTCGCGCTCCTTCCCGGCGCCGCGGGCGGGACCGCCCGGCTGCTCACCGTCGCGCGGCACCGGCTCCGGCTCGACACGCTCGAGGCAGCGGACGGGGCCGACGCGGGCGCGGATCTCGGTCCCTTCGACGCGACGACGGGCTTCGTCGAGGATCCGTTCACGCCTCTCGCCGTGGATCTCGATCTCGACGGCGTCGCGGACTATCCGATCCTGCTGAAGGACGTCAAGGGCGGGAGCGACCGACTCGTCCTCTATCGGGGTCGCTGAGCGGCGTCGCGGACCGATCCTCAGGGGACCATGCGCCCGATCAGGATGCGGCGGCCGAGGAGGACGACGAGGTCCTTGCGCGGAGGCGCCGAAAGGGGGCGGAGCGCGAAGCCGCAGAAGCCCGGCGCGGCCACCTCGCAGAACGCCTCGTCGGCGAAGCGCAACCGGCCCCCGGCGAGGGAACCGCGGTGCACCGTGAGGTGGCGATCGTCGCCCTCGCCGCGGCGCCGCACGAGCTCCGAGATGCCGTCGCCGTCGAGATCTCCCTCGATGGAGGCGAAGCAGCGCGTGCCGAACCGGTTGAAGTCGTCGAGGGGGATGGACTCCACGAGGCGGACGTCAGGAACCCTGGCGAAGGGAGGTGTGGCCCCCGTTCCGCGGAAGATCTGATACTCGGCGGAGACGCGCCGGAGCAGGAGCCGGCGTCCGCCCTCGCTGATTCCGGACCCGTAGACGGAGAGACACATGTCGAGCCTGCCGTCACCGTCGATGTCGTCGAAGACGGGCATGCCGCCGAGGATCCCCGCGATGGGAATGACCTCGTCCATCTCGCGGGCCATGCCGCCTTCCTTCCGGCCGAGGAGGATCGTCACGTAGGTCACGAGTTCGGAAAGCGCTCCGGACCTGCTGCGCGTGCGGGCGATGACGAGATCGGGCCGGACATCTCCGTTGACGTCCCGGAGGGCCACGTCGGAGCGCTCGAGGAGGTCGCCGCCGGGAGCCTCGGCGAGGAACCGCAGGCGGATTCCGTCCGACGGCGCGGGCGGGAAGGACCGCCGGGGGGACTGGCGGTACCAGGAGAGCCCCTCGGCGTCGAAGATGCAGAGATCCGGAAGACCGTCGGCGTCCATGTCGGCCGCGGAAAGGCGCGGAACGGAGCGCGTGTACCGGAGCGAGGATTCTCCGTCGGAGGTCGTCGTGCGCGCGGCGCCGGCCTCGATGAGCACGGGCGGCGAGAGGGCGCCATCCGCCTCTCCGAACCGGATCTCGTACCCGCCGTCCACGGGGAGAAGGAGATCGTCGCGCCCGTCGCCGTCGAGGTCCATCTGACGTTCGAAGATCCTCGGCGGGAGCCCCGCCGTTCCGGAGAAGAGAAGCTCACGAGCGCAGAGCGTGGTGCGGGCGGCGCCCTCCCGCGTGAAGGAGACGGCGGTGGCTCCTTCTGCGGCGAGCGCCACGATGTCCGTGCCGCGGGGCGGGGCGGCGTCCGCGAGGGAGAAGGCGAATGCCCCTTCGGGCGCCTCGGTGATCAACGGCGGGGAGAAGGTGCCGCCGGCGTCCTGGAAGAGGGCCGCGAGCCCGGCGGCAGCTCCCCGGGCCCCAAGGTAGAGAACGAGGTCGGTGCGGCCGTCGCCATCGAGATCCGTCGCGTCGAAGCCCTCCACGGAGGCGGGGAGGTCGAAGCTCCGTGTCTCGAGGTTCTGCCCCGGGGCCTGCGGGACGAGAGCGAGGAGGATGCCGGGCAGGAGCCGGAGGCCGCGTCTCATGCGGTGACATCCCGGCGATGAAAGAGGAAGAGAGCCAGGGCGACGACGAGGACCCCGAAGATGGCGGGGACGACGGTGGTTGGCGCGAAAGGGCCGAGGTTCTCCACGGTGTTCCGGTGGGTCTCGACGCCCCGGCCGAGGGTCGAGAGCCAGAAACCGGGCAGCTCGAGGTAGGTCGAGAAGACGAAGGCCTGCCAGGGCGCGCCAGACCCCGGGCCCCAGACGAACGGGCGGGCCTGGTCGAGGGTCTGGAGGACCTCGTTGGTGCCGGCGAAGATCTTCATGAGGAGCCCGAAGAGGGCGGCGGCGGCCACGGCGGCCCCGGTGGCTTCGACAAGCGTCGCGATGAGCAGCCCGACGAGCGGGCAGACGAGAAGGGCAGGGAGGGACGCGGCCGTGAGGCGGATCGCGAAGGCCTGCAGATCCGTCCTTGCGATGAGCACCGTGGGCGGAAGATCCGGCGACGGCTGCCAGACGACGTCATGGAAGCCGTGGGCGGAGCCGACCCAGAGCCGCGCCGTGACGGCGATGCCGGCGGCCAGAAGGAAGGCGAGGCCGGAGAGGAGAACTGCCTTCGAGAGGAGGATGTCGAGCCGTCGCACCGGCCGGAGGAGGAGGGCGCGCAGCGTGCCGGAGGTCATTTCGGAGGAGAGGGACAGCACGCCCTGGATCACGAGGAAGAACCCGCCGAAAGTGAAGCCCGTCCGCGTCGCGCCTGCGAGCTTCTCGAAGCCCGACGTGGAGCCCGGCTCGCGGCACTCGACATGGGCCGTGAGGGCGGTCGCGACAAGGACGCCCGCGGCCCCGACCCAGGGGAAGGGCTGCCGCAGCATCCGCTCCGCTTCGGAGAGCAGGCAGCGGGCGAACGTGCCGGCGCGCAGTCCTCCCGGCGGCATCAGGCTGCTCCCGCCGAGCGCAGCATGAAGACTTCCTCGAGGCTGAGGCGCCTTTCCGCGAGGCGCGAGACGACGACGCCCCCGGCGACGAGCCGCGCGTTGAGCTCGCCCATGCGGTCCGCCGGCATCTCGAGGACGATGAGGCCCGGCGCCGTGGATTCGATCTCCGGGGCGAATCCAAGCGTCCGCGCCACGGCGGCGGCCCGGGCCGTGTCGTCCACGGCGACTTCGACCCGGGCTGCGAGGGAGCGGAGCAGCGCTTCGAGGTTCTCCTCGACCACGAGACGGCCGCGGTTGATGATGCCGAGGCGATTGCAGGAGAGCTCGATCTCGTGGAGCAGATGGCTCGAGACGAGGATCGTGACGCCGTCGTCGGCGTTGAGCGAGCGGAGGAGCGTGCGCATCTCGAGGATGCCCCGCGGGTCGAGGCCGTTCAGAGGTTCGTCGAGGACCAGGAACTCAGGCTTCGAGATGAGGGCGAGGGCGATGCCGAGGCGCTGCTTCATGCCGAGGGAGTAGGTGCCTGCCCGCTGGCGCGCCGCCGGAGCGAGGCCCACGCGGTCGAGGACGCGTTCGGCGTCCGCGCGATCCACGGGGCCGGCGAGACGGCCGAGGATCCGCAGGTTGTCGAGTCCGGAGAGGTAGGGGTAGAAGGCTGGCCCCTCGACCATGGCGCCAAGCCGCGCCATCGCGGCGCGCCGTGCCGACGGGCGCTCCTCGCCGAAGAGCCGGATCGATCCCGACGTGGGCGTGAGGAGCCCGAGGACCATGCGCAGGGTCGTCGTCTTGCCCGCGCCGTTGAGGCCGAGGAAACCGTAGACGTCCCCGCGCCGCACGGTCATGTCCACGTCGCGCACGGCCTCGAGATTCCCGAAGCGCTTCGAGAGCCCTCTCAGCTCGAGCAGCGGCGGCGCGGTCACTCTGTCCCTCCGGTCCTGGCGCATTATTCCGGCCATGTACGGTCGAGGCAAGGCGAGGCGCCCGTGGCGGAATCGCGGAGCGGGGATCAAGGTCCGGGCGGCGATTGCCGAAAGGAATGCGCAGAGGCGGCGTGGCGGGCCACGCGGGCGACGAGAGGCCCGGGAGGCACTCCGGCGCGGGGAGAGAGCGGCGAGTCGTCGATCTCCACGTGCCGGTCTGCGCCACGCGCGTCAGGCAGAGACATGCTGCGGCGGGGGGAGTCCGGGCTCCGGGATCCCCGGGCGCCGTCTGCGTTCGAAAAAAGACGAAGAGCTCGAGGTTGTGAAACCACGTAAAACTTTCTGAATTCCCTCTTCTATTCCCTTTTCCTTCTTCTCGAGAAAGTTCCCCCTGCTCTTCTCTTCATCTTCCGGCGGCGCGCGGCGCCGCCGGTGACCGAATCCCTCGACCGAACGGTACCGGCCATGTGGCGGCTGCTTCTTCCGGCAGATTTCGGCGCATCGTCGCGCCGGGCTCTCGACGCGGCCGCGGCGCTGGCCGCGCGCACGCCCGTGGCGCTCACGCTGCTGCACGTTTTCGACGACCGCCTGGCGGACTACGTGGCCGGAGTCGAGGGCGCGTTGCCGTCTCGCGTGAAGATCCGGCTCCGGGACCGTGCCCGCCGGTCCCTCGACGCACTTCTCGCGGAGTGGAGTCCGGAGGGACCGCCGCTGGACGTCGTCTTCCGGGAGGGTCTGCCGGCGGAGACCGTCGTGGCCCATGCTGAGGCGCAGAAGTTCCACTGTATCGTCCTCGGGGCGCCCGAGGCCCGTGCGGGGGGCCGGCCCACGGTGGCCGACGGTGTCGTCGCCCGGGCGACGGTGCCGGTCTACGTCGTGAGGGCGCCGGCTCCTTCCGCAGCCCTCCGCTGACGCCTCCCCGGCGCCGCGCTTCCGGTCGCCCCGTGGCGCGACGTATGATCCCCCATGACCCGGCTCGATGTCCTGCTGGCGGCGCTGCGTTCCCGCGCGCGGCGAAAGCGGTCGGCGCGGTTCCTCCGCGCGGCGGGGCGCACCTTCGACATCGCCGTCGTGCTGGTGCCGGCCGCCGTGCTGGCCGCCCGGATTCGCCCCGATCTCCTCGGACGCGCCACCGGCGTCCTGGCATGGTCCCTCGGCGCGGCTCTGGCTCTTCCGCTCCTCGTCGGACTCGCGGTCGCCCGCGGCTCCGTGCCGCGCCGGCGCGGCCTCGCGCGGGATATCGATGCGGCCACGGGGGCGGAGGAGCGGGTGCTCACAGCGGTGGAGGTCCTCGACCGGCGGATCGAGGGGCCTCTCGTGCCGAGGCTCGTGGATGACGCCGCGGACTTCGCCGCGCGGTTCCCCATGGCGCGGCGGGAGCCCCTCATCCTGCGGATCTCGATGCTGCGGGCCGTGCTGGCCGTCGTTCTCGCCTTCATCCTGACGCTCATGCCCGCGCTTCCGACTGGCGCGCTTCGGTTCCCCGTGGCAGGCGGCGCGGCGCCGGCGCCCGCGGCCGGGGAGGGCCGGGATGGCCGGAGGAGCGCCGGCGCCGCGGCGGAGCTCGGCGATCTCGTGACCGTCGCCATCGACCCGAACCGCTCCGTGTACCTGGCCGGCGAGGAGATGCTCATCGACTTCGAGGTGACGCCGAAGGCGCCCCTCGCGGAGGCGCTCCGCCTTTCCCTGGGCTTGCGGATCGACACGAGGGAGGACGTGGATCTGCCCGTGACGATCGAGATCCCGGCCGGGTCCGAGGCGCCCGTGCGCGTCTCCGTCCCCGTGTCGGCGCTCCTCAGGGAGAGGAAGCTCTGGAAGCCGGGGCTCCTCACCCTCGAGGGGCTCATCGCGGCGGCGGACGAACCGCCGGTCCCGCCAGGATCCGTCCGGAGCCTGCCCGTCACGGTCCAGATCGCCGAGAACAGGGAGCGGAGCCGCGCCCGCGTGCCCGCGCCGGTCTCGAGCGGGCGGAAGCCGCGTCGCTCCGGAGGCGATGCCCGTAATCCGGGGACGCCGAAGGGCCGCGAGGGTCGCGGCGGCGGACGGGGCGCCGACGGCGGCCCCGAGCGGCTGCCGGAGGCGAGAACCGTGCCGAAGACCGTGACGCCGATCCTCTCGGGCGACGACACGGTGAAGAAGGAGGTCAAGGTCTTCGAGCGGGAATCCGAGGCGCGTCCCGCTCCCGCGCCTCCGGCTCCCGACTGGACGGCGCTCTGGCGCGAGTACCAGCGGCGGGCGGAGGAGGAGATCCGCCGCCTCTCGCTCACGCGGGATGACCGCGAGGTCGTCCGCCGCTACTTCGATCTCATCCGGCCCGGACCGTGACCACCGGCGGCGGCCCGGTTCCGGGATCCGACCTCCTCGATCCCGCCTTCCTGCAGCGGCTTCAGGCCCTCGAGATCATGGCGCGGAAGATCCTCTCGGGGCTTCTCCGGGGCGACGTCACGACGCGACGACGCGGCGGCGGGACTCTTTTCCGGGAACACCGGAACTACACCCAGGGGGACGACACGCGCTTCCTCGACTGGAACGTCTACGGCCGGCTCGGCGACCTGTTCGTGAAGGAGTTCGACGCCGAGGAGGCTCTCGGCGTGTGGCTCTTCATCGATCAGTCCGCGTCCATGGACTGGGGTTCCCGAAACAAGGCCCGCTTCGCGCGGCAGATCGCGGCCGCCCTCGGGTTCATCGGACTCTCGCGCCAGGCGGTGGTCCGCCCCGCCCCGTTCCCCGCGGGTGGCGCGACAATGCCGCCGGCGTTCCGGGGGCGGGGGCAGGCCCTCAAGTTCCTCCGCCACCTCGCCGCGCTGGAACCGGGCGGCGTCACGGACTTCACGGCGGCCTTCCGCGCGGCGGCGGCCCGGCTCCCGTCGCGGGGCGTCGCCATCGTCATCTCCGACTTCTTCGATCAGGACGGATATCGGCGCGGACTCCGGTTCCTCCGGTGCCGCGGGTTCAGCGTGTTCTGCATCCACGTCGTGGATCCTGAGGAACTCCATCCCCGCCTCATGGGCCGCGTGGAGCTCCGCGACGTCGAGACCGGCCGGTCGCGCCGCTGCCTCGTCACCGGGGACATGATGCGGAGCTACGAGCGCGCTGTCGCGCAGTACCTGCGCGAGGTGGAGCGGTTCTGCTGGGGTTCGGAGATGGGTTACGCGCGCGTGCCCACGACGGCGGGACTCGACCGGGCCGTGCTCACGGTCCTCCGCGAGGAGGGACTGCTCCGGTGAGCTTCGAGCACGGAGCCCTCCTCCGGATCCTCGCGGCGCTTCCGCTCCTCCTCGTCTTCTACCTCGCGCGGCGGCGCGCCACCCGCGTCGCCGTTCCCTACCTGCTCCTCTGGGATCGCGTCGTCGCGGCGGAGAAGCGGGAATCCCGGCGGATCCGGGCCGTGCTCTCGGTCCTTCTACAGGCCGGTGCTGCGGCGGCGCTCATCGTGGCCGCGGCCGGTCCCTTCACGACGGCGCCGGGGCCCGGACAGGCCCGGACGCTCGTCGTCGTCGACGGCAGCCTCCACATGGCGGCCCGGATCGGAGCCCCCGGGCTCGGAGGGGAGGCGCCGGTGCGGTTCGCGGTCGCTGTGGCGAGGGCCAGGGAACTTCTCGCGGAGGCGCTGGCGGAGGGCGAGACGGCCCTCGCGGTGCTCCGCGCGGATCTTCGCATCGTCGTCCCCTTCACCGCGGACGCGGCCCGTCTCGAGCAGGGGCTCGCGGATCTGGCGCCGCCCGACGACCGGCCCGTCCTTCCCGGCGGGTCGGAGGTGGCTTCGGCCCTGAACACTGCCGCGGCCGGAGGCGCCCGCGTCCGGGTCGTCACGGCGGCGTCGTTCCCCGGGGCGGAACGGCTTTCGGGCCTCCACCCGGGCGTGAGCGTCCTGACGGTGGGACCGTCGGCAGCCAATGCCGGCATCGTCGATCTCCGCCGGGACGGAACGGCCGAGGCGGGCCCCGGCGAGATCGCCGTGGCGGCGGCGGTGCTCGGCGACCCCGGCGGACATCCCGTGACCGTCGCCGTCGAGGCCGCCGGCGTCCGGCTTGCGGAACAGCGGATCGACCTGCCGGCGGGGCGGCCCGTCACGGCGATCCTCCGGGTGAAGCCGGCGCTTCCCGCCGTGCTCGCCGTGCGGATCCTCGACGCGGACGCGTTCACGCCGGATGACACGGCATGGCTCGCCGTGGAGGCGCCGCGTCCTCTGCGGATCCTGCTGGCGACGGACCGGGAGAGTCCGTTCCTCCTGGCGGCCCTCCGCGCGCTGGCGGGACGTCTCGATCCCGCCTCCGGTGTCGTGGCGCCGGCAGACTGGCGCGCCGCTGCCCCGTCGGCCGACGTCGTGATCCTCCACGGCCTCGAGGAACGTGAACCCCTGCCGGACGGCGCGTGGGTCCTCCTCGACTCGCGGGCTCCGGGTCTGCCTCTTCGGTCGGGCGCGGGGATCGGCGAGGCCGAGATCACGCGCGTGGCGGAGGGAGATCCGCTTCTGCGGGGCCTCGAACCCGGGAGCCTTTCGGTCTCGAAGGCGCGGGACACGGAGGCTCTCGAGGGGCTCGAGGTGGCGCTCGAGGGGTCGCGGGGCCCGCTCATCTCCCATGGCCGGAGCGCGTCGGGCCCCTTCGTTCACGTTGCGTTCGCCATCGACGTCGATGCCTCGAGCCTCGTCTTGACGCCGCTCTTCTCCCTCCTTCTCGGGAGCGCCTTCGATCTTCTCGTACCTCCCGCGGAGATGCCGTTCCCCGGGGCCCTGAGAAGCGGCGGCGCCCTCCGGCCCCGCTCCCCGTCTCTCGACATCGAGTCCGACCCCGTGCTCGAGTCGGAGACGTCGTCCCATCCTCTGCCGCGGGAGTCGGGGAGCGACGTCCGGCGCCTCCCCGCCGTGGCGCCCGGGATCTGGAAGCTCCGCGGCGCCGGCGTCGGACAGACCGTGGGCGTGAATCTCATGTCCGAGGACGTGACTCGGACCGGTTCCCGGCTGCCGGAGGCTGTCCCGGATCGGGCCGGAGCTTCGGGCCCGCGCCGGGAGATCCACCGGCCGAGGGTTGCGCCCTTCGCCCTGGCAGGTCTGGCCGTCCTCCTCATCGAGTGGATCCTCTACCACCGCCGCGTCACGGAGTGAGTCAGCGGCGGCTTGATTCGCCGCGGGCGGTCTCTATCATCGACCCTTCGAGCTTCCCGGGCCTTCCGGACACCGCGCCCGGGCCGCGCCGGCGCCGGCCCGCGCGCGGATCCGGGTCACGGAGTCGCCGCATGTCCTCCCCGGAGCTTCCGCTCGGGATCACGTTCGACGACGTGCTCCTGCTCCCCGGCTGGTCGGAAGTCCTCCCCGCCGACATCCAGGTCGCGACGCGCGTCTCCCGCCGTGTCCGCGTGAACCTGCCCATCGTCTCGGCGGCCATGGACACCGTCACCGAGTCCGATCTCGCCATCGCCCTCGCCAAGGAGGGCGGCATCGGCATCATCCACAAGAACCTGGATGTCGAGGCCCAGGTCCGGGAAGTCGAGAAGGTCAAGCGCTCGGCCCACGGCGTCATCCACGACCCCGTGACCCTGCCCCCGGACGCCACGACGGCCCGGGCGCGGGAGATCATGGACGAACAACGCATCTCAGGGATCCCCATCGTGTCCGGCCGCAGGGTCGTGGGCATCATCACCCGGCGGGATCTCCGCTTCCAGCGCGACATGAGTGTTCCCGTCCGCGAGGTCATGAGCCGGGAGACCCTCGTCACGGCGAGCCCCCGGACGACGCTCGAGGAAGCGAAGCAGATCCTCCAGCGGAGGAAGGTCGAGAAGCTGCTCCTCGTGGACGACGGAGGCGACCTGCGCGGTCTCATCACGATCCGCGACATCGACATGACGGAGCGCTTCCCGAACGCGTCCAAGGACGAACGCGGCCGCCTCGTCGTAGGGGCGGCGGTGGGCGTGAACGACGACGAGCGCGCCGCGGCTCTGGTGCGGGCCGGCGTCGACGTCGTCGTCGTGGATACGGCCCACGGTCACTCCCGCAACGTCGTCGAGACGGTGCGGCGGCTCAAGGCGGCGCTCCCCGTGGACATCGTCGCCGGCAACGTCGGCACCGCAGAGGGCGCTCGCGCCCTCGTGGACGCCGGCGTGGACGGCGTCAAGGTCGGCATCGGGCCCGGGTCGATCTGCACGACGCGGGTCGTGGCCGGCGTCGGCGTTCCCCAGATCACGGCCATCCTCGAGTGCGGGCGCGTGACGCGGGACGCCGACGTGCCCCTCATCGCGGACGGCGGCATCCGCTATTCCGGCGACATCACGAAAGCTCTCGCGGCCGGAGCGGATCTCGTCATGCTCGGGAGTCTTCTGGCCGGCGTGGAGGAGAGCCCGGGCGAGGTCGTCGTGCTCAAGGGACGGGCCTTCAAGGAGGTCCGGGGCATGGGTTCGCTCGGAGCCATGGTGAGGGGGAGCGCCGACCGCTACGGCCAGGGCGACGTCGCGACGCCGCGGAAGCTCGTGCCGGAGGGCATCGAGGGTCGGGTCCCCTACAAGGGGCCCCTCGGCCCCTTCGTCTACCAGCTCGTCGGAGGTGTCCGCGCGGGCATGGGGTACGTCGGCGCCGCGGACCTCGCAGCGCTGCGGACGCGGGCTCGCTTCATCCGCATCTCGCCGGCCGCCCTGAGGGAGGGCCATCCTCACGACGTCACGATCACCCGCGAGGCGCCGAATTACGGCCTCGACAGCCTCGAGAACTGAGCGGCGGCCATGACCGAGACCGTCGTCATCGTCGACTACGGGTCGCAGTACGCACAGCTCATCGCGCGGCGCGTGCGGGAGGCCCACGTCCACTGCCGCATCGTGCCGCCGTCCGCCGCCGCGGCTGCCGTGGACGCGGCGCATCCCCGGGCCATCATCCTCTCCGGCGGTCCGGCCTCGGTCTGGGAGGCGGGAGCCCCCACCCTCGACGCCTCGCTCCTCGGCCGGGGGATCCCGGTTCTCGGGATCTGCTACGGGATGCAGCTCATCTGCCACGGCTTCGGGGCGGCCGTAGTCCCGGCGCCATCCCGCGAGTTCGGTCGGCGGGAGCTCCGCGTCCGCGCTCCCGACGATCTGTTCGCCGGCGTGGATCCGGCTTTCCCCGTGTGGATGAGTCATGGCGACCACGTGGACTTCCCCGGCGACCTCTTCCGCACGCTGGCGGACACGGAGACCTGCGCCCACGCCGCCGTCCGCCACCGCGATCTGCCGGTCTGGGGGATCCAGTTCCATCCCGAGGTGACGCACACGGCCTTCGGCCGCGAGATCCTCGAGAACTTCCTCTTCCGCGTCGCGGGCTGCACCGGCACCTGGCGGATGGGGAGCTTCCTCGACGAGGCCGTGGCAGCCATCCGCAGGGACGTGGGGGAGGGGCGGGCCATCTGTGCGCTCTCGGGGGGCGTCGATTCCTCCGTCGTGGCGCTCCTCGCCCACCGGGCCCTCGGCGACCGGCTGACGTGCATCTTCGTGGACAACGGACTTCTCCGGAAGGGCGAGGCCGACCAGGTCACACGGACGTTCCGGGATCACTTCCACATGGAGTTCCGGAGGGTGGATGCCGGGACCCTGTTCCTCGACGCCCTGGCGGGCGTCGAGGACCCCGAGGAGAAACGGCGTCGTATCGGCCATGCCTTCATCGAGGTCTTTCGGCGCGAGGCGACATCGATCCGCGGAGCGGACACGCTGATCCAGGGCACGCTCTATCCCGACGTCATCGAGTCCGTGTCGCCCCGCGGCGGCCCATCGGTGACGATCAAGACCCACCACAACGTCGGCGGGCTCCCCGCGGAGCTCGGCTTCCGTCTCGTCGAGCCGGTCCGCGAGCTCTTCAAGGACGAGGTGCGCGAGCTCGGCGCCCGTCTCGAGCTTCCCGAGGCCATCCTCTGGCGGCAGCCCTTCCCGGGGCCGGGGCTCGCGGTCCGGGTCATCGGCGAGGTCACGGAGTCGCGCCTCGCGGTGCTCCGGGAGACCGACGCCGTCGTGCGGGACGAGGTCGAGCGTGCGGGGCTCTCCCGAGAACTCTGGCAGTGGTTCGCGGTGCTCCTGCCTGTCCGGAGCGTGGGGGTCATGGGCGACGGCCGGACCTACGAGAACGTCATCGCCGTGAGGGCCGTGACGAGCACCGATGCGATGACCGCGGACTGGGCGCGGCTCCCCCAGGATCTCCTCGCGCGGCTCTCGAACCGGATCATCAACGAGGTCCGCGGAGTGAACCGGGTCGTCTACGACATCACGAGCAAGCCTCCCGGCACGATCGAGTGGGAGTGAGGCTCACCGCTCCGAGTAGCGGTCGAAGCCGAAATCGAGTGGCACCTCGGCCTGCATCGTGTCCCAGAGCTCGTGCGCGATGGCGGCGTTGCCGGGGCTTCCGATGAAGTAGCGGGGAGAGGACAGGCCCGGCTCCGCGACGTTGAGGTGCCAGGCCAGGCGGTCGACGCCGATCTCCCGGGAGAGGCGGCGGGCCTCGTCCATCTCCGCGTCGCTGTCGTTCCAGGCGAAGAGGATGTATCGCCAGACGATGATCGGCAGGTCGCGACCGAGCCGGCGGCGGGCCTCCACGACGCCTCGCAGATTCGCCATGACCCGCTCGAAGGAGCCGCCGACCCGGTAGCGGGCGTAGGAGGCCGGTCGCGCCCCGTCGATCGAGAAGATGACGCAGTCGATACCGGAGGTGACGAGCACCTCCTGTTCTCGCGCCGTGCGGAAGAAGTGCCCGTTGGTGCTCGTCAGCATGAAGACGCCGGGGTTGCGTTCCCTCACGACCGACAGCATCCGCGGCCAGTCCCGGTGCATGAAGTTCTCGCCGCCGAGGTGGTACTCGAAGTACCGGAGTCCCGGCGACAGGCCGTCGATGATCCGCTGGAAGGCGTCCCACTCCATGACCAGCCGGCCGTCGCGGCTCCCCTCGATGGCGACGCGGTCGCATCCGGGGCAATGCAGGTTGCACGCCGCCACGGATTCGAGGTAGAGGATGCGGGGCAGGGGGAGGCCCGTGAGGGTCGTCGGATCGGCCGGCGGTTCCGCGATGCGATTCGGGCAGCCGCGGCAGATGGGCACCTCGTCGATGTCGCGGACGATGTGGCCCCGGAGGGCGGCGTAGGCGGCGCCGTTCCAGATCTCCTCCACGGTCTGCGTGCGTATGTTGCCGAGCGGGTTGGTGCGGCCGGCGTCGATGCAGGCGCAGACGGCCGTGCCGTCCGAAAGGAACGTCATCTGGCGCCAGGGCCGCGCGCAGTAGCGGTGGGAAGAGGAATCGATGCGGGTGTCCACGGCAGGCTCGCTTCCGGATCTTGGCCCGGCGCCCGCCCGGAGCCAAGGACGCCTCGGGATCCCGCCGTGGGCGGATGCGGGGCGCCGCGGGCGCTCAGCCTCCGGCGAGGATCTCCCGGAGGATCTCGTTCACGAGGGCCGGGTTGGCGCGGCCGCGGAATTCGCGCATGACGGCGCCGACGATGGCGCCGGCGGCCTTCTCCTTCCCGGCCCGGAGGTCGGCGGCCGCGGCAGGGGCCGCTTCGAGGGCGCGGCGCACGGCTTCGGTGAGGAGGGCGCGGTCCGAGATCTGCCCGAGGCCTCGGTCCCGCGCCAGCGTCGCGGCGTCTCCGCCCTCGCGGAGCAGGATGCCGAGGATCTCCCTTGCGGCGGGGATGTTCACGACGCCTTCGAGCCTCAGGCGCACGAGTCCGGCGAGTCCCGCGGGCGTGAGGCGGGTCTCAGGAAGGGCGGCGCCTGTGGTCGCGAGGTGGGCGAAGACGTCCCCGAGGAGGAAGTTGGCCGTCTCCCGGGCGTTTCCCGAGAGTCGCGCCGAGTCCTCGAAGAAGTCGGCGATGGCGCGGTCCTGGAGGAGGACGGCCGCGTCCGCGTCGGGAAGCCCGTACTCCTCCCTGAACCGGGCCCGGCGCGGCCCGGGCATCTCGGGGAGGCGGCGCCGGATCTCGTCCACGGCCTCGGCGGGAATCGTCACGGGCGGGAGATCGGGGTCGGGGAAGTACCGGTAGTCCTCGCTCTCCTCCTTGCGGCGGAGGGGACGGGTCTCGCCCTTCTCGTCGTCCCAGAGCCGCGTCTCGCGCTCCACGGCGCCGCCGGACCTCAGGATGGCCTCCTGCCGTGCGATCTCGTGCTCGATGGCGCGTTCCACGGCCCGGAAGGAGTTGAGGTTCTTGATCTCGACGCGGGTGCCGAGGGGCGCCCCGGCTCCCGGACCGACGCTCACGTTGACGTCGCAGCGCAGGCTGCCCTTCTCCATGTCGCAGTCGGAGACGCCGATGTGGCGGAGGATGAGCTTGAGCTCCGTGAGGTACTGGAAGGCCATGGCCGCCGAGTGGATGTCGGGCTCGGAGACGATCTCGAGGAGGGGAACGCCGGCCCGGTTCAGATCCACGAGGGTGACATCGCGACCCGGGGCATGGATCGCCTTGCCGGCGTCCTCTTCGAGGTGAGCCCGGACGAGTCGCACCCGGGCTTCAGAACCCGTGAACGCGAGGTCCACGTGGCCGCCGGAAGCCAGGGGATGGTCGAGCTGGCTGATCTGGTACCCCTTCGGCAGGTCCGGGTAGAAGTAGTTCTTCCGATCGAAGCGGGTCGTCAGAGCGATGGTGGCATCGAGGGCGAGGCCGGCGGTGATGCCGAGCTCCATCGCGCGGCGGTCGGGCACCGGGAGGGCACCGGGGAGCCCGAGGCATACGGGGCAGACCAGGCTGTTCGGCGGGGCGCCGAAACGGTTCTCGCAGCCGCAGAAGAGTTTCGTGGCCGTCCGGAGCTGGACGTGGACCTCGAGGCCGATGGCGGGGACGAGGGCGGTCACGCGGGATCTCCGGGCGGAAGGTCGCCGGGGAGCTCGGTGGCGAATCCGAGCTCCCGCTCGAGAGCGCCGGCGGCGCGGAACAGGAGATCCTCCCGGAAGGCGGGCGCGAGGATCTGGACTCCGACCGGAAGGCGGCGTCCGTCCACCGTGATGAACCCGGCGGGAACGGACATGCCGGGGATGCCGGCGAGGCTGCAGGCCACCGTGAGCGCGTCCGTGAGATACATGGCGAGGGGATCCGAGATCCTCTCGCCAAGCCGGAAGGGCGGGACGGGCGTGACGGGGCAGAGGAGGACGTCGTGGTCCCGGAAAACGGCCTCGAAATCGCGCCGGATGAGCGTGCGGACCCGCTGCGCCTTGTCGTAGAAGGCCTCGCGCCATCCCGCGGAGAGGCAGAAGGTCCCGAGGAGGATGCGGCGAATCGGCTCGGCCCCGAGGCCCAGGGAGCGGGTCTCGGCGTAGAGCGACCGGAGATCGGAGGCGTCCTTGGCGCGGCGGCCGAAGCGGACGCCGTCGTAGCGGGAGAGGTTCGACGAGGCCTCGCAGGGCGCCACGATGTAGTAGGCGGGGACGGCGAAACGCGTGTGGGGGAGGCTCGCCCGTCCGGTCCTCGCCCCCGATCGAGCCAGGGTCTCCGCGGCCGCCTCGACGACGGCGCGGATCGCCGGGTCGATTCCCTCCCCGAGGTACTCCTCCGGCAGGCCGACGCGGAGACCGGCGGCGCCCGCAGCCGCGGCGGCGGCCGTGTCGGGAACAGGGGCGGCGGAGCTCGTGGCGTCGAGGGGATCCCGGCCGGCGATGACCGAGAAGAGGAGGGCGGCGTCCGTCACGGTCCGTGTCAGGGGGCCGACCTGGTCGAGGGAGGATCCGAAAGCCGCAAGTCCCGTGCGCGGCACGCGTCCCCAGGTCGGCTTCAGTCCGACCAGATCACAGAAGGCCGCCGGTTGCCGGATCGAGCCCCCGGTGTCGGAGCCGAGGCCCGCGGGCGCGAGACGCGCGGCCACGGCGGCCGCGGTCCCGCCGCTGGAGCCGCCGGGCGTCCTCGAGCGGTCCCAGGGGTTGCGGGTCGGTCCGAAGGCCGAGTTCTCGGTGGACGAGCCCATCCCGAACTCGTCGAGGTTCGTCTTGCCGAGGATCACGGCGCCGGCGCCCGTGAGCCGGGTTACGACGGTGGCGTCCCGGGGGGGGATGAAGGTCTCGAGGATGCGGGAACCGCAGGTCGTGGGACCGAGCGCGACGCAGATGTTGTCCTTCACCGCGACGGGCATGCCGGCAAGCGGTCCCGGATCGCCGCCGTCGGCGACGCAGGCGTCCACGCGGTCGGCCCCGGCGCGGGCCTCCTCCGGGAACACGCGCAGGAAGGCGCCGAGGGTCGGATCGACGGTCCGGATCCGATCCAGGAGGGATTCGACGATATCGCGACTCCGGAGTCCGCCCCGGCGGACGCCGTCCACGATGGCCCGGCCCGAGAGACGCCAGAGCTCCAGGGTCTACTCCTCCCGTATGGCCCGCGGCACGGCGAAGAACCCGCCCTCGGCCGTTCCGGCTGCCCCCGACAGCGCCTCGTCCGGCCGGAGCCCGGGGGCCGCCACGTCGTCGCGGAGCCCGGCGAGCGGCAGGGCCGTCGGGCTGCTCGGCTCGACGCCCGCCGTATCGACGGTCGACAGCATCGCGACGTGATCGAGGATCCGGCGGATCTCGCCGGCGAGGCGGGGGAGGTCCCCCGGGGCGAGGCGGATCCGCGCAAGGTCCGCGGTGTGCCTGAGGATGTTCTCGAGATCGAGGTCCGTCATGGGCTCCTCCCCCGGCGGGGGCGGTGAGGGCACCGTCGCAGGCGACGATGCGGCAGCGGAGCTTGCCGGCGCCCGCCGCCTCGCCAGGACGGCGGGGCTCCGGCGCCGGGCGATTATAGGCGCGGCCCTCCGGCCCGCAACGCGGTCCCCGGCGGCCGGGGGCGATGTGTCGGGGTCCGGATCCCGGGCGCCCGCCAGACCTTGTGCTCTGTCGGGTTCGCACGGGGTCCTTGGGAACCTTGATGGCCGTCCGGTTCCGCGCTCATAATCGAGGGCCGGTGTCCCCGGGGCTCGCCCCGGGCCGCCGTGCCCGGCAGGGTCCGGACTCCCGGGGCAGGACGATCGACGCCGGACGAAAGCGGGGTGAAGCAATGGCCCTGAACGAGTGGAACTTCCTCTCCGTGACGCTCGGCTCGGCGGGCCTGTTCTTCATCTGCTGCGCCACGCTGCAGAGAAAGCCGAAACACATCCTCGAGGAGCTCTTCGGCGTCTACAAGGGCGGCCTCAGGAGCCTCAAGCTCTCCGTCTTCAAGAAGAACCAGCTCGTCCTCGGCTTCTGCGTCGTGCTCCTCGCCCTCGTCGTGAACCTCTGGTCCGCGGGCCTGCCGCAGGACCCCGGCAGCTTCACCGTGCGCCTCGGAGCGCTCGGAACGACGGCGCTCTTCCTCGCGACCCTGCTGCTCCTCTCCGGCGTTCTCAACTACTTCTGCCGCGTCTGGAGCAAGTGGTACTTCCGGAAGCTCGTCCACCAGGTCGTGACGGAACACCGCTGGCCCTTCGAGAAGAACCTGCCGCTCACCCTCGAGATCGGCGAGCTTCTCGGCGTGCCCCGGGGACGGGACGACACGGTGGAGGCTTTCGTGGCCAAGGTCCGGTCGCACCTGCGCCTGCCCGAGACGCCGGAGCCGGCTCGCCGGACGACGGCCCGCGAGTTCAAGTTCGACACGCGACCGGCGTCCTACTGATCGCAGCCGCGCGGTCGCCCCAAAGGCCACGGTCCCGAGTTCCCTCCGCCGCCGTCCATGGAGGCGCTTCGCCAGGGCACTCACAGGACCCGACGCCATGGCTCCAGGACGCCTCGCGGCCGGTCTCCCGGCTCTCATGCGGTGGGCCGCCCGCGCCATCGCGGCCGTGGTCCTTCCGCCCTTCTGCGTGTTCTGCGGCCCCCGGTGGCCGGAGGGGCGCTGGCCCTGCCTCTGCGAGTCGTGCGCCGCTTCGCTGCCGCTCCTTGACGCCCGCGAACTCTGCGGGCGCTGCGGTCTTGTCCGGGGCCCCGCAGCTCCCGGGGCGGCGACGTGCCTTCACTGCGCGCGGCGGCGCCCGCCGTGGGAACGTCTCGTTCCGGCGGCGGCCTACGAGGAGCCCCTGCGCTCCATGGTGACGCGGTTCAAGTACGGGCGCGACGCCGCTGCCGGCCTGCCGCTAGGCGCGGTGCTGGCTGCCGCCGTCGAGATCTCGGGGCTCCGTCCCGACGTGGTCGTGCCCATGCCGCTTCATCGGTCGCGGCTCCGGCGACGGGGGTTCAACCAGGCGGCGATCCTCGCCGAGGCCGTGGCCCGCGCGAGCGGGGCGGCCCTCCGCTGCGATGTCCTTCTCCGGACGCGGCCGACGGAGCCACAGGCAGGGCTTGCGAAGGCCGCCCGGCTCAGGGGACCGGCCGGGACGTTCCGGATCGACCGGGGAGAGGGGGTCTGGGGCCGCCGCGTCCTCGTCGTCGATGACGTGGCGACCACCGGTGCGACCCTCCGGGAGGCCTGCCGGGCCCTCGGCGGGGCCTCGCCCCTCTCCATCGCGGCGGCCGTCCTCGCGAGGTCGCGGTGACGGCCGCGGGCGCGGCGACTACCAGTTCAGGCGCTGGACGTTGGACCGGCCGAGGTAGGTGAATCCGGCGCCGAGGACGACTGCCGCCGCGTCCCAGGTCTGTCCCGCGAGGGAGCTGAGCGTTCCGGCGCCCACCGTGAAGGTGGCGTCAGGGAAGAACGACGGGAACCCGGCGAGGAAGTGGAGCGGGTTGCCCGGAGACGCCGGCACTCCGAGGATCGTCCAGGTCATGGCGGTCGGCCAGAGTCCGAAGAACGGTCCGGAGCCCGGCTGGCCCGCGGCGCTGTCCGTGAACAGGACGTAGCCTTCGGTGTAGCCCCACGTGATGCTCGTGAGGGAGAGGCTGAGGTCGCCCGCCCCGAAGCCGCTCGTCGTGGCCGTCAGGATGTTCTCGGGGTTGTAGCCGAACCGGACCTTGGTGCCGCTCGAGGCGCCGAGAGTGCCGGTGGCCTGTCCGGTGTAGGTCGCCGCGACGCAGCGCGGCACGGTGGAACTCACCGTGGAGTGGAAGTAGGGACCACCCGTGGGGATCTGGGTCTGGAAGTCCACGATGAGATCGCCGCCGGGATAGACCCAGGGCGCCGTGAACGGCACGTCCTGCCAGCTGCCCGCGGCGTTCACCGGAAGCGTGACGCCCGGGGCATCGATGACGAGAGTCTCGGTGCCCGGGAGGAGGTTCGCGGCGAAGGTGTTCGTGAGGGCGGGGACGGCAGCGGGACCGATCCGGACCTGGAAGATCGAGAAGGTCACCGAGGCCGCGCCCGCGGGAACCGAGTTGCCGAGGTAGGAACCGATGGATGTGAGAACGCCTCCCGGAAACCCGGAGAATGCGGAGGCCGGCACGAGGACCTGAAGGCGGCTTCCGGTGGTGTTCGTGTACCAGGGATACCAGCCCGCCGGAGCCGAGTAGCTGGCGCCGGTGTTGTCGTCGGGGTAGTAGAGGAACGACTGGGCTTTGGCCGGGGCGAGGAGAAGAGCGAGGGCCAAGGCAGTGACGGCAGTGGTGCGGATCATCGTATCTCTCGAAGACAGAGGCGGATCGGGTCGATGGAGGGGCGCCCGCGCGCTCCCGCGAGTCATCGATTATGCCACGGCTCACGCCGCCGGCTCACGCGCAGCTTCCTTTTCGGCCGAGAATCGCGTGCGACGGCGCCGTTCGGATGGGCCCGCGTCAATCCGCTCGGCGGGCGAGGAAAGCGCGGGACGATGCGAGGAGGGCGGCGCCAATACCCGCGTAGACGGCGGCGACGAGGCCGGGGTTGCGTTCACGGAAGAGCAGCATGACGCCCACGCCCATGCCGATCATGAGGGGGAAGAGGGCGTAGAAAGCGGGATGGAAGGACCGGAACGGCGCATCGTATTCGGGTCGGGAATCGATGTATCGGAGCGTTCGCCGGGCGGCGCGGGAGAGGACGGTGAGGCCCTTCACCGCGCCGAGGGCGAGGCCGACGAGGAGCCAGAGGGCGGTGGAGGCGATGCCGCGGCGATCCGCGTGATCGGTGGCGAAGAACGCGCTGCGGGCGAGCAGGACGATCCCTCCGGTCATCCACACGGAGGCGGCGATGCGGCGGCGTGTCGTCCGATGGACCACGATGGCGCTCCGACCCTGATTCCCGCGAGCGTACGCCGCAACGTCCCCGCCGGCAACCCGGGTCATCCGCTGCGGCGCCGGCCGTCGTAGGTCGCCGGCGGGGGCAGGTCGGGCATGAGGAGCGCCATCAAGGACATGGCCGTTCCGAAGTTCCGAGATCGTGGAAACACCCGGTCGTTCCAGGATCCGTCCACCTCCCGGACCTCGAAGAGGCGCCGGCGCAGGGCGTCCCGGAGCGGCGGGCGCTCGAGTTCCGGGAGCATCTCGATGGCCTGGGCGGCGTAGTAGTGGGCGTAGAAGAAGTAGTACGGCGCCACCATGTAGGGGCCGACGTGGGTTCCCGTCTTCTTCCGCCGGTCCTCGAGGGCCTGCCAGTGCTCGAAGAAGGCCGTCAGGGACTCGCGGACGCGCTCGACGGATCCGCGTCCCGCAAGGAGAAGCGTTGCTTCGCAGACCGGCATGCGGCCGATGGCTCCTGGAACGGCCTCGAACCCCTTTCCCGTGCGGTGGTCCGGATCGGATCCGTACTGGAAAGCGCCCGTGTCGAGGCGCGCGTTCTCGATCGTGTCGAGGGCTGCGACAATGACGTCGCGCCGCACCTTCAGGCCCTGGCGGGCCGCCTCGAAGAGGGCCTGGAGGGTCGGCGCGGTCATGAACGTCGATGCCGGGCTCGCTCCCGTGCCGCGCCGCGAGTAGTTCCAGCCGCCCGACTTCGGAATCTCCGTCGTCTCGAGGGCGCCCACGAGGAAACTCAGGGCTCTTCGCACGTCCTCAACGAGGGCCTTCGGGACGGCATCGAGGGCGCGAAGCCGGAGAAGGAACTGGAGCGCGTAGGCATGTCCCCAGCCGCGGACGTCGTAGCCGCCGGCGAAATCGGCCGACATGAGCGGCTCCGCGAGGGACTCGAGCACGAATCGGAGGGCTCCGTCCACCGCCTCCGTCCGTCGCGAGCCCGCGGCGGGGCGGCCTTCGACGAGGAGGGCCAGGGCTGCGATGGACGTGCCTCCGACGCGGTATCCGATGGGTATGGCCATCTCGCCCTTCTGGCGGACGCGATAGACCCCCTCATAGGGCCACTCGCGGCCTCCCGGTCCCTCCTGCAGGGTCTCGATGATGTCGAGGCCCCGGCGGACCGCTCCGGGAATATCCACCGAGGATCCGGCAGGAGCCGGAGCGGAATCCTGGCCGGCGGCCTCGGGGAGGACAGTCAGGAACGGGAGGAGGAGAGCCACGATCCGGATCGGCGCGTTCTGCATGAGATCCTCCGTCAGCGCGTCGTCGTGCCGCGCAGGATCGACTCGCCGATGAGCCGCGCGGTGGGAAGTGGATTCTGAAGGGGTGCAAGACCGCCCACGACGGGCGCGGCATGCCGAACAGGCAGGGTGAAGGGCAGCTTGGCGCGGTCACGCCTCACCGTGATCTCGACGGCGTCCTCCCGGACCTTGCGCATGGCATCGGCGATGTCGCCGCGGCGGCTGATCCGGCGGGACCCCACCTTGAGCAGGACATCGCCGTCCCGGAGTCCCCGGCGGAGCAGGGCGGGATCGGAAGAGGCGAGGACTTCGAGCTCCCCTCCGGGAAGAGTGCGGAGCGGCAGGTCGAGCGTGCTGTCGGGCTCCGCCGTGATCCGGACGCTCGAGGGCTTCCCGTTCCGCAGGACATCGATCTGGATGCGGCCTTCGGGGGTCGCACGGGCGAGCTCGCGGAGGAAATCAGGTCGCGTGCGCGCCACGTGTCCGTTGATCCGCTGGACGAGATCGCCGGAACGCAGTCCCGCGGCGGCGAAGGCGCTCATGGCGTCGCCCTCGGCCACGAGGCGGTCGCCATCCTCGCGGACGGCGACGCCGGGATCGCGGATCCGGAGGGGGATGAGGTCCGCGCGGAAGCCGGCCCGTTCGAGGAACTCGTTCCAGGGGATCTCCTCGGTGCCCGCGACGAAGCGCCGGAAGAAGTCGCTCATGGACCGGCCCGCGGCCCGGCTCACCTCCTCCTCGAACTCGGCGGCCGTGAAGCCGCGCTCGCCCGCATGGCGCTCGAGGAGAGCGCGGAAGAGCGTGTCGAGGCTCCGCTGGTTCTCCGTGCTCGCCCGGATCTCGATGTCGAGGAGGAGGCCGAGGACCATGCCCTGGAGGTAGTAGCTGATGGATGCGCCGGACTCCGGCCCCTCCCGGTCCCAGACCGTGAGGGATGACTCCTCGGGAGACATCGTGAGACGCGCGGGGTTGTTCCGGTGCCGGAGGATCGCCGCGCCGAGCCTCTCGACGAAGGCTGCAGGCGTGATGAGACCGGTGCGGACGAGGGTCAGTTCGGTGTAGTAGTCCGTGATGCCTTCGGAGATCCACAGGCAGCGCGTCCGCGCCGGCTTCGAGTAGTCGAAGGGGCCGAGCTCCACGGGACGGATGCGTTTCACGTTCCAAAGATGGAAATACTCGTGGGCCGTCACGGCAAGGAGGGACGTGACGTCGCCTCCGAGGTTCGGCGCGCCGATGCCGATGGTCGTCGAGTTCAGGTGTTCGAGTCCGCCCCCGCCGCCGGGCGTGTAGATGAACGTGTAGTGCCGGCAGGGCATGGACCCCATGAGGTCGATCTGGAACTCCGCGATGCGGCGGATGGCGTCGAGGAGCGACTTCTCGTCGAAGTCCTGCATCCGGTCGCCGTGATCGATGGCGATCCGGTGGGGCACTCCGCGCGCGTCGAAGCCGAAGGAGAGGAATCGCCCGGCGAGAGTCGGACAGTCGATGAACGTATCGTAGTCGGCCGCCGCATACCGGCGCGGCCCGTCGGCGGGGTCGAGACCCGTGGCGACGCGCCAGCCCTCGGGAATCCGGAACTCCACCTCGACCCGACGCTTCTCGGCGCCGCGGATGGCCATGTACGTTCGCGGCCCGTCCACGAGCGCGCAGGTTCGCGTGAGGTAGTGCCGGTTGTTGGGGCTCGAGCCCGCCGCGACCTCCCACGCGACGAGGAAGGCGCCCGACCCGGGGGCGTCGATGACCCAGTCGAGATCGCCGTCCTTCCGCATCGGGAGGGGTGTGCCGGCCGCGTCGAGGGCGCGGACGTCGGAGATGGACTTCCAGGCTCCCGTGAGGCGGTAGGCGCCGGGCGCCCAGTCCGGGATGGAGAGCCGGACCTGGCCCGCGGCGACGGCGTCCGCCGGCACGAACAGCGCCACCGAGAATCTCGAGAGATCGCCGGGATCGATCGTGAGCGTGTAGGCGATGGGCGACTGAGCGGTGGCCGCCGCGGCCGGAAGGAGCGCGGCGAGGAGCGAGACCGCCCGGACGAGGCCGCGGAGACACGACCGCGCACGGACCGTGACCGTCGCGGCCGCGTGCGAAGCTGGCGACGGCGTGGGGCGCATCGGCATCTCCTCGGGGATCAGAAGTGGTCGAGCAGTTCGTCGAAGCGCCGGAGCGTGAGATCCGGCGGCCGGAGGAGGTCTTCGATCTCCCTGTGCCAGGATTGCGCATGGGGAATGAAGACCGTCCTGAGCCCCGCTGCCAGGGCAGGGTTGATGTCGCTTCTCGGGCTGTTCCCTATCATCCACGTCCGGGCGGCGTCGAGCTTTCGGTCGAGGATCACGGACCGGTAGGCCTCCGCGTCCTTCTCGTCCACGATCTCCACGCCGTGGACGACGGAGAGGAATCCGGCCCGCTCGATCTTCCCATGCTGCTCGTCCCGATCGCCCTTGGTCATGATGATGACCCGGTGCCGGGATGCGAGGGACGGCAGGGTCTCCGCGACGCCCTCGAGGAGGACGACGGGCCGGTCGAGGATCGAGAGGCCGACGCCGAGGACCTCCTCGCGCTCGCTCTGCGTCGCCGTGCGTCCCTCGAGAGACTGGAAGGCCATGAGGAGCGCGTCAGCGAAAGGGCGCGACCCGTAACGGCGCTGGCCGGTCACGGCGTGCTCGGCCTCGTCCCAGCGCCTGCGCGCGAGGTCGGGATCATGACCGCGGCTTTCGGCGAGGCGGACGAAGGTGTCGATGGCCTCGAGGAAGTAGACGTTGTTCTGGAAGAGCGTGTCGTCGGCATCGACGAGCAGCGTCTGAGCGTTGCGCCGGGCCGGAGCCGTCCCCTCGGTCATGGGATCCACCGTAACCCGACCCCGGCGGCCGGAGAAGGCGGATCACGCCTCCGCCGCGGTCTCCGGCGCGGTTCCTGCCGGGCTCTCGCCGAGGACGAGGCGCTCGGGATCGCCGATTCGGAAGTCGAGGATCTCGAGCTCCGGCGCCGATCGCCCGAACGAGGGGCGGCCGAGGACCCAGGCCACGGAGAGGGGGACTCCGGTCCGGAGCTCGGCGAGGCGGCGCCCGTGGTTGAACGCGAGAGCCCGGAATCGGCGGCCGTCCCGCGTGAGATCGAAGGTGGCGTGCCGGCCGTCTCTCCCGAGAGTGCGGGCCTCGGATGCGAGGTGGACGCCGCGGGTCAGGAACGCGGGAGACGGGTTGCCCTCCCCGAAGGGCTCGAGGGCCGACAGTTCGGCGGCGAGGGCGCCATCCACGGCTGCGAAGGGGATCTCCGCGTCGAGCTTCAGTGCCGGCCGCCGCCCCGGGGCCGTGCGCTGCGCCCGCACGGCCGCGCAGAGGGCCTCGCGGAGGCTTTCGAGCTTCGCCTCGGGGACCGTAAGGCCGGCGGCCTGGCGGTGACCGCCGAAAGACAGGAGCAGCGGCGCGCAGGCCCCGATGGCGGCGTGGATGCTCACGTCGCCGGCGGAGCGGGCGGAGCCCTTCCCGATGCCGTCGCGGAGGGAGATCATGATGGCGGGAGCCCCGGTGAGATCCACGATGCGGGCGGCGAGGATCCCGATGACGCCGGCGTGCCAGTCACGGCTCCAGAGCACGACGGGATCGTCGTCCGCCCGGGGAAGGGTGCGGAGGAGCCGGGTCGCGTCCTCGACCATGGCGGCTTCGATCCGCTGGCGTTCCTGGTTCTCGCGGTCGAGGAGGCCGGCGAGCTCGATGGCTCGCGCCTCCGAGTCCGTCGTCAGGAGCTCGACGGCGAGTTCCTGGCGCCCCATCCGGCTCGCGGCGTTGAGGCGGGGAACGAGCCGGAAGGCCACGTCCGTGGCCGAGAGGGCGTTGCGATCGAGGCGGGCGCTGCGGCGCAGGGCCGCGAGGCCGGGGCGGGTCGTTGCGGCGAGGGCCGCGAGGCCGTGGCGCGCGAGGATCCGGTTGTCCCCCGTGAGCGGCATGACGTCGGCGATCGTGCCGAGCCCCACGAAGGCCAGGGCTTCGAGCAGGAACTCGCGGTAGGCGTTGGATTCGCGCCGGTCGCGTGTGAAGCGCCGCGACGCCGCCCAGACGAGCTTGAACGCCACGGCCACGCCGCAGAGGTGCTTGGTCCTCGAAGGGCAGCCGGGCCGCCGCGGGTTCACGATGGCGGCCGCGCGCTCCGGCAGGGCGGCGCCGGGCTCGTGGTGGTCCGTCACGATGACGTCGATGCCGAGGTCGGCGATCCGCGCGATTCCGTCCACGGCGGTCACGCCATGGTCCACGGTGATGAGGACATCCGGCCCGAGGCCGGCGCTCCGCTCAGCGGCGAAATGAGCGATCCCCGTTTCCGTGATCCCGTAGCCGTCGTCGAGGCGGCTCGGGATGTAGTGCCGGGCCGGCACGCCGGCGAAGCGGAAGAAGTTGAGGAGGAGGGCCGTGCCGGTCATCCCGTCGACGTCGTAGTCGCCGTAGATGACGATCCGCTCCTTCCGGCGCATGGCGAGCGCGATCCGGTCGGCGGCGCGGTCCATGTCGGTGAGGACGAAGGGATCCTCGAGGTCGCGGAGGGCGGGGGCGAGGAAGCTCCGCGCGGCTTCGGGCTCACGGAGGCCGCGGTTGAGGAGCAGTGTGGCTGTGAGACGGGGGACGCCGATGGCCGCGGCGAGCTGCTCGGCGTGGACGGAGTCCGGAGGCCGGAGTACCCAGTCCCGCGCGACCGACGATCCCATGCACCGCCCTCCGGCCCCATGGTATGGCG
>CAYQRN010000002.1:0-56247 GCA_964419995.1 uncultured Planctomycetia bacterium | reverse complement strand
AGAGAAGCACCCAGGCCCGCTCTCCGGCGAGGCTCACGACGCCGAGCGTGCGCACGGGGATCTCGTTCTTCTCGGCGCGGCCCGTGAACACCAGCGCCGGCGCGCCACCGAGACTCCCCTCCTCCACCGTCCCCCGTTCGAAGCCGCGGGAGACGCGGCGCATGCGCTCGAGGATCTCGAGAAGCGCCGATTCCGCGTTGCCGCCGAGCTTCGACGCGGGCACGCTGAAGACGTCCACGGAGGCGCGCAGCGTGGGCTGCGCGAGGGAGAGGACCGGCCGCCCCGGGGCCTCGCCCGGAAGGAACTCCCACGTGGGATCCGGGCGCTCGATCCGGAACCCGTCGGAGTCCGATGCGAAGACGAGGTCGTCCGCGGTGGCGCCCGGTGCCGGCCCGCCGCGAGCCCAGTCGAGGACGCGCTCGCGCGGTGCCGCCTCGACGACGGTGCGCCCCGCCCCGACCTCCTCCCGCACGGGAATCCCCGCGGCGTCGAGCCAGATCTCGCGGGTCCGTCCGTCCGACCCGGCCACCCGGAAGACACGGGCGTCGAGGGTCCGCGCCCCCAGCGTCACGCGCCGGAGCTCGGAGCTGACCGCGATCTCCTCGAAGCGCCCCGTGGCGGGACGGAACACCTTGATGGAATCCGGAAGGTCGCCCGCGTCGTCCGTCGCGAGGCGCGCGCGAAGTGTCGACCACAGATCCGCGTCGCGGCTCCAGAACGTGCGCGTGTGGGTCTCCCGTCCGCCGGCGCGCTCGCGAAGCGACAGCTCCGGACCTGTGATCGTCCCTTCGAGGATCGTCACGGACGGGCCGCTCGCCCGCCGGAACGTGAACTCGATGGGCTTGAGCTCGGCGGAGGCGAAGACGATCTCCTCCGTCTCGCAGGCCGGATCCGCGCCCTCGCCCGGATAGACGTGCTTGTCGACGATGACGTACCCTGCAATGTCCCGCCGCACGTCCTTCGTGACGCGGAGGAGCCGATGCCCCACGATCCGCCCGCGATAGCGGATGAACCCGAAGTCCTCCCGCTCGGCGAGCCGCGAAAGACCCTGGAGCGCCGCCCTTCGGACGTCAGGGACCCGCTCCGTCGTGCGGACCACACGCTCCACCATTCCCTTCGGTACGATGAGCGAGCCTCCGCTGAAGCGGATGGTGTAGTTCGACGCATCCTCGGACGTGATCTCGCCCCGGATCTCCGATCCCGTTCGGAGGTGGAGGACGTCGTCCGTCTGAGCGACGGCCGGTATCGAGACCACGAGAAGAGCGAGAGCGGGAAACCAGGGAGATCCGGCGGAACGCGATGGTCGGAGCGTCATGGGCGCATTCCCTTTCCGAAGCAAGAGCTTTCCTTCTCTCGACTTATCGAGGATGCGCCCCGTCGGGGATGAGGGAATCGGGGCTGAGTTCCGGCCCGTCCCCTCGTAGACTTCCCGCGACACAGTCGGAGCCATCCGTGCGCCCCACACCAGGACCATCCTCCCGGCTCTTCGCCGTCGCCCTCATCCTCTTGCCCGCCTTGGCTTTCGGTCAGGAGAGCCGGCCGCTCCTCGTCGAGGGGGCCGCGGTGCCGGCAGGCGCCGTCGCGGTCGTGGACGGCGATCCCATCCCCTTCTCGGAGCTTGCCGACGAGATCCGCGTACGCTTCCGCCGTCGAAATCCCGGACCCGCCGCCCTCGAGACGCTTATCGACGAGCAGCTCGTCGAGTCGGAGATGCGGCGCCGGGGGATCGCCGTGACCGCGGCCGATGTCCAGGCCCGCCGGGATTCCCTCGACGCCGAGCTCCGGAAGAAGGGGCTCAAGCCCCTGGCGGAGTACCTGAAGGAGAACGAGGTCGATGCCGCCGCCTTCGAGGAGAAGCTCCGGAAGGAGATCGCCCTCACACGCCTCGCCCGCGCCGACCTCGGCCGCGCCGAGGGCGATCCCATCGAGCCGCACCACCAGCAGCTCTGGCTCGCGAATCGGAAGAAGGAGGCGAGGATCGAGACGGACGCGGCAAAGCTGCCGGCCGGCGCCGTGGCCGTCGTGGATGACGTGCCCATCACCTCGGAGCGCTTCGCCCGCGAGATCCTGAAGGTCCTCGACCGCCGGGACCTCCGGAAGGAGCTCGAGACCCTGCTCCAGCTCCGTGTCGTCTCCCGGCTCCTCGCCGAAAACCACCTCACCGTTACCGAGGCAGACGTCAACCGGACGTTCGAGGCGAAGAAGGCCCGTTTCGAGACGGAGGCGGGTCTCAAGTACGAGGACATCATCGTCGAGCAGACGGGGATGGACCTCGCCGACTTCCGGAGCGGCCGGGGCTTCCGCATCCATGCCGCCCTCGATGTCCTCGCCGGCAAGGTGTCCACGGAGGAGGCCCTCGCGGCCTTCTACCGCGAGCACCTCGGGTACTTCGGCCCCCGGACGCGGGTCGCCCACGTCCTCCTCCGGGCGGCGGAGGCCCCCGGCGAGGACGGAGCGTCGCGCACCTTCGAAGAGGCGGAGAAGCTCGCCGCCCGGATCCTCGACGAGCTCCGAGGAGGGCGGAACTTCGCCGACATCGTGAGGCTCTACAGCGACGATCCCGGCACGCGCTTCAAGGAGGGCGATCTCGGCTTCGTCACGCCCCTCGGGAGCCGCCTCCCGAAGAACCTCCGGGACGCCGTCCAGCCTCTCGACGTGGGCGGCACGAGCGCACCCGTGCGCTCGCCGCGGGGCATCCACATCCTCCGCGTCACCGAGCGCCAGCCACCGCCGCCCATGGAAGAGGTCCGCGGGGAGCTGCGGACGATGGTCGTCCAGAAAGTCTTCCGCGAGGCCTACGACAAGGCGCGCATCGGCATCGACGTCCGGCTCTGACCGCCGGGCGCGGGCCGGAACCACTCGCGGACCTGGCCCCACCGCCGGGCGAGAGACCGGAAGGCCCGGAGGAGAGGCGCCGCCGGACCGAGGAGTCCTTCGCGGGGCATGCGCAGGATCCCGAGGACGGAAAGCGGGAGCGCGAAGACGATGCGCAGGAAATCGGCCCCGGCCTTCGCGACGGAGGGCCGGAGTTCCCCCCGGTACTTCCGGAACAGCGCCACATCCGACGAGCCGTAGCGGGCGAACTGGCGCCAGAGACTCCCAAGCGAGGTCCGATGGCGGTGACGCACGCGTGCGCCCGGCACGAGGAGGGGCGCGGCCCCGAAGCGCGCCCCGATCCGCCAGCAGAGATCCGCGTCGCCGCCTGACCGGAAGGACGCGTCGAAGAGTCCCACCGCCTGGAGGGCGTCGCGACGAAAGGCTGCGTTGGCGGTCTGGGCGAAGGGGCGGAATCGATGGCCGAGGGCGTGGGACTGCCCGAGCAGACCCGCTCGGGCCGAGTAGCGTTCGATGAACGTCGTCGGCGGCGCGGCGAGGATCTCCCCGCAGGCGACGACGACATCGCCGTTCTCGAAGACCCGCGCTATCTCCACGAGCCAGTCAGGCTCCGGGGCGCAGTCCGCATCCGTGAAGACGACGATCTCGCCGGCGGTCGCCATCACGCCCGCGTTGCGGGCGGCATACGATCCCTCCCGGGATTCCGGCACGACGCGGAAGCCCGCCGTACGGGCCGCGTCGCCCGAGCCGTCCCGCGAGCCGTTGTCCACGATGACCACCTCGTGACCGCCCGGAGGGGAACGCAGTGCGGACAGAGCGGCGAGACAGGCCGGCAACGTCGCGGCGCCGTCGCGCACGGGGACCACGACGGAGAAGCGCTTCTGAGATGTCGTCACGGAAGTCCGGCCCCCTGGACCGCCGGTGCCGGAGCGCCACGGGCGCCCTCCGCAGCGCCTGTTCGTGTCGGCCCCCGCGCTTTCATGGGCCTTCATTCTCCGATAAACTGCCGCGGGATCCCACGGCGCGGATATCCGCCGCCACGGGTCGCCGCCGGCGCCGCGTCGGCGTTCCCTGGCGTTGCGGGTGGCATCGAGGATTTCGGGTGACGACGGGGCTGCATTCCACGCCGGGCGAACCGATCGCCATCGTTGCGGCCTGCCCTTTCCCGGCCAACCGGGGGACGCCGGCCCGGATCCGCCACATCACCGAGATCCTCGTCCGCCACGGCTACCTCCCCCACGTCGTGACCTACCATCTCGGCTCCGGCCCGGACGTACCGGGAGCCGTGATCCACAGGACCAGAGCGATACGGCGGTACAGGGAGTTCGGCGCGGGCCCCACCTTCGGGAAGCTCCTCCTCCTCGACCCGCTCCTCTTCTTCCGGCTCCGCAAGGTGGTCCTCGAGCACGGTATCCGCCTGATCCACGCCCACCACTTCGAGGGCGCCATCCTCGCGCTGCTCCTCCGGGCCACCGGAACGCGCTGCCGAATCATCTACGATGCGCATACGTCACTCGCGGACGAGATCCACGAGTATGACGATTTTCGCGTGCCGCGCGTGCTCCGCCGGGCCGCAGCCTCGCTCCTCGACTCGCAGGTACCTCTCCGAGCCGACCACGTCATCTGCGTTTCGGACGAGCTCGCCGCGTTCATACGCAGCCGGGGCGTACCGGCGCACCGTGTCTCGGTCGTTCCCATGTCCGTGAACACCCGCGACTTCCTCGACCGCGACCCCCGCCCCATCCGCGAGGCCCTCGGCCTTGAGAACCGCCGCCTCGTGGTCTACACCGGGAACCTTGCGCCCTTCCAAGGAGTGGATGCGCTCCTCCAGGCCTTCGCCACGGTCGCGCGGCGGTCCCCCGACGCCCATCTCCTCCTCGTGAGCCCTCGCTCCGACGCCCTCGAAGCGCAGGCGGCGGCCCTCGGCATCGCGGACCGGCTCACCTGCGTCGGGGAGAAGCTCTTCGAGGAGATTCCCGACTACCTCGCCGCCGCCGACGTCGTCGCCCTGCCGCGGCCGAACTGCATCGGTTTCCCCGTGAAGCTCCTCAACTACATGGCCGCAGGACGTCCCATCGTCTGCTTCGAGAGCACCGGGGCCAAGGCCCTCGCCCACCGGCAGAGCGGCTGGCTCGCAGCGGACGGCGACGTAACGGCCTTCGCCGAGGGCATCCTCCAGTGCCTCGAAGACACGGAGCTCTCCCGATCCATGGGCGAGAGCGCCCGCAACGAGGCCATCCAGCGTTTCGAAGCGGCGCCCCACGAGAAGAAGCTTCTCGAGATCTACGCGGGGCTCCTTGGCTCCTGATCCGGCTCGCGCCGGGATGGCCGCGGGCCCGGTCTCCGCCGTCATCGTGAACCATGACGGCGAGCGCTACGTCGCCGGCATCCTCCGCGCCCTCGAGGCCCAGACCGATCCCCCCGCGGAGATCGTCCTCGTCGACGACGCTTCTTCCGACGGCGGCATCGCCCTCGCGCGGCGCCTCCGACCCGACATCCGCGTCCTCAGTACGCCCGCCAACTTAGGGCCCGGCGGTGCGCGGAACCTCGGCATCGCAGCGGCGCACAACGATCTCGTCGTCTGCCTCGACAACGACGCCCTGCCGGACCCCGGGTGCTTCCGCGAGCTCGCGCGCGTCCTCGCCCTCCATCCGGAGGCTGCGGCCATCCAGGCCCGCATCGTCGACGCCGGGCATCCCGACGTCGTGAGGGCCGACGGCGCCGACGTCCACTTCACGGGACTCATGAGCCTCGTGAACGGCGGCGTGCCCCTCTCCTCGGCGCCCCGCGACCCGGCCCGCGTCGGTTCCATCATGACGACGGCCTTCCTCGTCCGGCGCTCCGCCCTTCCCCCCGGCCCGCCTTTCGATGACGCCTACTTCTTCCACTTCGAGGACCTCGACTTCGGCGCCCGCCTCTCCCTCGCGGGTCGCACGATCATGAACGCGCCCTCCGCCCTCGTGCTCCACCGCGAGGGGACGGAGGGCCTTTCCTTCCGCGGCCAGAGCTACCCGCTTCGGCGGGCCTACTTATCGATCCGCAACCGCTGGTACTTCATGGCGAAGACACTCCGCCTCCGGACCCTCCTCGCGCTCCTGCCCCTGCTCCTCCTTTACGAGATTGCCGCCCTCGCCTTCGTCCTCGTCCGGGGATGGGCCGACGCAGAGGTCGCCGCGGTGAGATGGAACATCGCGCACCTCGGGGCCACGATGGAGGCGCGGCGGACCCTCGCGCGGCGCCGCGTCGTCCCCGACCGGGACATCCTCCGCGGCGGCCCCACGCCCCTCCATCCCCGCCTCTTCCGATCCCCCGCCGGCCGCCGCGTCGCCGCCGTCCTCGACGGCGCCCTCTCCGCCCTCTGGCGCATCCTCCGCCCCCTCATCTGACTCCGCCAGCTCCCACGCCATCTTGCTTCCGGTATCTCTCCGTCAAGCTGGCGGAATCCCTGCGGCCGGCGAGGTCCGTCCAAGGTGGCGTTGGCGGGCGACGACATTCCGGAAAGGCAGCTGCCGGGCGAAAGGCGCGATCGCATGGCCGAGGCGGAGCATTGCGGAGCGCCGGCTGTCGTCCGGGCTCGGGCGGAGGAGATCGAGCTCGCGTCGGTCCTCCCGCGAAGGAGAAGCACGCGCGGCTCCGGGCGGCGTGCCGGCACCCGGACGTGCGCCACAGGATCCTGGCCTTCTACCTTGCTGAGATGGATGAGCGCCGGGAGCACCAGCTCCTGCCCTGCTCGAGCACGGCCACGACGCGGTCGCGGAGCTGTGACTCGACCGCACCGCCGCATTCCGGTTGTCCATCGGCCTTCGCCGCCGCTTCGACCAGGCGGAGATGCACAGCGACGAGGGCCCCAAACCCCTGCGGAGGGAGACCCCGGAGTCGGTCCTCTGCGACCCCGCGACGGAGGGCGGCGAGGCACTACCGCGGATCCTCCGGACGATCAGGGCGGAGCCGGGCGCGGCTTCGGAGGCTGCGAAAACAAGCCGCGTGACCTTCAAGGACCTCGGTCCTATGGTCAACTCCGGCCAATCGTGCCGCATCGGGCATCTCTTCCAGTGGAACGACGGGAACAGACTCCTCGACTTCGAGGCGGGAAAGGAGAATGCCTGTCGAGGTGACGGCCCGGTCGGACCCGGCCGGGGAGTCGGAGGAGGCGGGCCATCAGGGCCTCGTGGGGCAGGAGGAAGCGAGGCGGCTGTTCGCACGTGCAACCGCCGCCGCCCGCCGGGAGCGGAGGACCGTGCCCCACTGCCTCATCGACGGTCCCGCGGGGACAGGGAATACCACCTTCGCCAGGGCCATCGCCGCCGGGATGGGAACGGAGGCCCGAATCGCCAACGCGCCCCTCATTCGGGACGCGGTGGCGCTCATCACGATCCTCCTCTCGGCCGCCTGTGGATCGGTGATCTTCATCGACGAGATGCAACGCCCTGCCGATCCGGCTCATGGAGCTGCTCTACGAAGCGATTGAGAGCGGAGCCCTCACGCTGCTCGTGCCCGACGGCCGGAGGTCGAGGTCGGTGCGCTTCGAGCTGCAACCGATCACGATCGTGGCCGCCACCACCGCGGCGGGAAGCCTCACGCGTCTCTTGGCCCGGACAATACGCTCAGAGAGGTGGTCGAGCCGCCCCTCCTGGCCTCGGCTTCATGACCACCACGGTGCGTGGCCGCGCCGCCCTGCCGGAGGCTGCACGGCTGTTGCACGTGCGGACGCCGACAGGGATGGAGAGCTCAGCCGCGACGGCACGCCCCGGAGCCGCCCGACGCCCTCGTTGCAGCCGCTCAAGAGACGGGCGCCTTCGGGCAGGAACGCGAGGCGGTGCGCGCTGCCCTGATGGACCTCGACGGACTCAGGCGCCACCGGCGATGGATGGCGCCCTCCGACTCTCGACGCCCGGTCTCCGCCTCAGCGACCCGACAAGTACGTCCAATGTTGCCGAGCTCGTGATCCAGTAGCCGGGCGACGTGGCGTTGACCAGGACGGCGCGACGAGCGTGACGTGACGACATTCAGGGGATCGGATGGGCCTCGGCGATCTCGCGCACGCGGCTCTTCAGAGCGTCCCGGTCCTGGGTGCCCCGGAGCGCCGCGCTGACGATGCGGGCCACCTCGCGGACCTCGGGGACGCCGAGGCCGCGGCTCGCCGCGCACGGTGAACCGAAGCGGATTCCGCTCGCCACGGTGGGCGGACGCTCGTCGAAGGGGATGAGCTGCTTGTTCGCGAGAATCCCCACGTCCTCGAGGATTCCCTGCGCCGTCTTCCCGTCCATGCCCGTCTTCCGGAGGTCCACGACGAGGAGGTGGGTCTCGGTGCCTCCGGTGACGAGGTCGAAGTCCTCCTGCCTGAGCCCATCCGCAAGGGTCCGGGCCAGCTCGACGACGCGGCCCATGAGCGCGGCGAACGCCGGCAGCGCCGCCTCTCCGAGAGCCACGGCCTTCGCGAGGAGATTCGAGCCCGGGGCATGGGCCATGACGCCCGGAAACACTGCGGAGTCGATGCGTCGGTCGTGTTCGCGCTTCGAGAAGAGGAGCGCTCCCTTCGGACCCCGGAGCGTCTTCTGGGTCGTCGTCATCACCGTGTCGGCGAGGGGGAACGGCGTCGGGTGGAGGCCGGCTGCCACGAGTCCGGCGAAGTGCGAGATGTCGGCGTGGAGGAGCGCGCCGCAGTCATCGGCGATCTCCCGGAAGATGTCGAAGCGCGTGGCCGCCGGGCAGGACGACCCTCCGGCGATGATCATGCGCGGCCGCGTCTCCTTCGCGAGACGGCGCACCTGATCGTAGTCGATAAGCCCCTCCGGCGTGACGCCGTAGCTCACGATCCGGTAGAGCTTCCCCGAGTAGTTCGCTGGGAGACCGTGGGAGAGATGGCCGCCCGCCCGGAGATCGAGGGAGAGGATCGTGTCGCCCTCGGCCAGCATCGCCCGGTAGGCCGCCTCGTTGCCGCGGGTGCCGTCCGATGGCTTCACGTTGACGTGTTCGGATCCCCGGAACACACGAAGCGCCCGCTCCCGGCAGAGACTCTCCACCGCGCGGACGGTGCCGCACCCGGGGTAGTACCAGTTGCGCCCGTCGTTCTCGGAGTAGAAGAGCGGATACGTCTCGGCCTCGCGCACGGCTGCGGAGGCGTGGTTGTCGCTCGGAACGAAGTCGAGCGTCCGCGCCCGGAACCGGCGCTCCGTGTCGAGGAGGCCGAAAGCCTCCGGATCGGTCTTCTCGAGCATGAGCGCCTCCCTCAGTCCCGCGGCGCCGGCGCATCGCCCCGCCCCGTCGCTGCGCCGCCGGCGAGATGCTCCGCGGCGAGGTCGAGGATCGCCGGGAAGTGGGCGAGGCCCGCGGTGACGTGGTCCCCCTTGTACCAATGGAGCCGCGGCATGCCGATGGCCTCCCGGAGTCGCTCCGTGGCGGCCCGCGGAATGACCCGGTCGTTCTCGGCGTTGATGAGGAGCGCCCGATCCGCGCCGATACGACGGGCGTACCGCGCGGGCTCGATGGGCATGAGCGCCGACCGGAGTTCTTCGCGCGTGAGCCCGAGGGCCTCGATCCGTCGGCGCGCTCCCGACGTCTCCCGGGACGGATGAAGGAGGATCTCGGAAAGATCCGCGCCGCCGAGCACGAGGATCGTGCGGTCGACCGCGCCATCCACGCCCGCCGCCACGGCTCCGACGATGGCGCCGAGGCTCACGCCGAGGAGTCCGATGCGGGATCCTCGCACCTCCTGGCAGGCGCCCAGCACGGCCAGCGCCCGCCGCGCATCGGAGACCGCCTGGCGCATCCGCCGGACGGACATTCCGAGGTCGGCATCGAGGAGAGGCCGCCGGCCCGCTGCACGGCCACGATCTCCGTAATACGGCAACCACACGAGGAGGGCCGCGATGCCCCGCGCCGCGAGCGCGCCGCAGATCGCCCGCTCGAGCCGGGCGTCGTCGGCGAGATGATGGAGGATCACGGCCCCGGCTCCGACCTTCCCTCCCGCGGGGAGATGGAGTTCGGCCGGGACGAGGTCGTTCTCCGAGTCGCCGCTCGGCCTGCCGCTCGGAAACTCCACGGCATGGACCGTGCCCCGCTCCGAATCCCGGAGACGGCGGCGTCGGAAGGCGAAGTCGCCGGGGATCTCCGGCTCGAAGGCCGCCAGGTCGGCGCCGAGGGCGGGATCATCCGCCGGGCGCACCGGGCGGTCCCGCGCCACGAGCCCCACGTGATCTCTCGCGGTCCCGGCCGGTCCGGATTCCTGGGCGCAGGCGCCGGCGCCCGCGGCCCCGAGGAGGATCGCTGCCAGCGCCGGGATCGCCCGGCGCATCACGGGCCTCCGGAGAACCCGAGCAGGAGCCGGAGAAGTGCAGCCTCCCGCCGATCGATCGCCGCTCGATCCACGGCGGCACGGTCAGCCGGATCGGCGAGAAAGATCGCATCGTCGAGGATCCACCGCGTCTTCCAGAGGTGGAAGAGCGCGAGCTCGCCGTGGCGGCGCGCCTCCGGGCCCCCGGACTCCGCCAGGGCGCCGTGAGCCCCGGACAGAGCAGCCTGGATGGCGGCACGTCGCGGGTCCAGCGACGCGGCCATCTCGAGATCCTCGATGGACCTGCTTGCGGCGTCCCGCGCTCCCGCCTCGTCACCAGCCGCCCTGAGACGCTCGGCTTCGATCCCGAGCAGACGCGAGCGGTTCATCCGAAGGAGCGCATCGGTCGCGTGGCTGGCGAGGCCCGTGTCGAGGCGCTTCAGCATGTCCGACAGGCGCTCCTCGGTCAGGCTCTCCGCCGGAGCCGCCAGGAGGAGGGCGGATAGCGCGTAGAGCGAGAGGTCGTGGACGGGGTCCCTCTCGAGGCCTTCCCGGTAGAAGGTCTCGGCGCCGGCCAGATCCCCCGTGCGCTCGCGCATCCGTCCCGCCGTGTAGAAGGGAATCGCCGCTCCATCCTCGCTGTCGTGACCTGTGGCCATGGCAGCCTGCAGCATCGCCATGGCCTCCTCCCCGCGGCCGAGACCGTCGAGGAGGAGCGCCTTGTTCGAGAGCGCCCGCGGGCTCGACGGGCGGTGGCGGAGAACCTCGTCGTAGGACGCGAGCGCCAGTTCCGCGTGGCGGCCGGCGGCCTCCGGATCGTCGGAACGGCGCTTCTCCCAGAGCTCGTGGTAGATCGATCCGAGATTGAAATGCGCGCGGTAGTTCCCGAAGTCCCGGTGGATGGCGGCACGGTAGTGCTCGATGGCCTCCGAGATGTTCCCGGCCTCGTAGGCCCGCGCCCCCATGACGAACTCCGGCTCTTCCGCGCTCCGGCACCCGGCGAGAAGGAGGAGAAGACAACCGGAGAGGAGGCGCGCGACGGGACTCACGTCAATACTCATACGGCCTCGCCCGACCGCTGTTCCTGAGCTCGAGCTCGTAGGGGCGCATGGGGCCGACGACATTCCGTGTCGGACCCCAGAGAAGCGACGAGGGGTCGCTCCGGATGGACCTGGAGAGGAGCTTCACCTCCACCAGCGTGTCCCGGCCCTCGACGAGGAGGCGCGTGAGATCGGGGCGCAGCACGGCAATCGTCTCCTGGAGATCGTCGACGAGGTCGTTGGCGTTCTCGAGGGTCCCGGCGATCCGGACCTGGAGATCGTCGGCGAGGCTCGAGATCCGCGGCAGGACCTTGACATTGAGCGAGTCGGAGAGGCGCACGAGCTCCTGCTCTGCCGTTTCGAGCGTCCGATCCACGTTCTTCGCCGTGCCGCGGAGATCCGCGATCAGGGCCTGGGCGTCCGTCGTGAGCGCGTCGACATCGCGCCCCGTTCGCCGGAGGAGGTCCGTGACCTCCGGCAGGACCTCGCCGTCGAGGCGTCGCACGAGCCGGTCGACGTGCCCCGGAAGGTCGTTCGCGAGCGTCTCGAGATCCGCAATGATCCGGTTGAAGTGCTCGATGTTGACGTCCGAGAGCACCCGGTCCATGACCTTCTCGAGGCCGGCGTTGAGCGTCCGCAGACCGGGCTCGATCTGCTCCGCGAGGAGCTGGTTCACCTTCCGCACGGTGGCGAGAATGTCGCTCGAGGCGCCCACGGGGATTGCCATCTCCCGGTCGTGATCGCCGGCGGGATCCGCATAGCTCCGCGCATCCATGGGGGTCCCTGGGCGGAACAGCGTCAGCTCGAGATGGGCGCCGCCGAGGATGCTGTTGGCTTCCACCGCGACGGATGCGCCCGCTTTGACCCGGACCCGCGGATCGTCGCGGACTCCGAAAACGACGCGCAGCGTCGGCGTCCCGCGAAGGCCAGGATCCGGTTCGTCCTGGCCCCGGAACGAGGGTTCGATGCTCACGACCTTGCCGACGCCGTATCCACGGATCGTGACCTGGTCGCCTTCCTTGAGCTGCCCCACGTTGTCGATGTAGGCGAAGTACCGGAGGTCGGGTCGGAAGACCTCCCGGATGGGCTTGAACGCGAGGAAGATGATGATGCCGATCGCCGCGAGCACGAACATGCCCGTGACGACAGCTCCCCGGCCCGTCTTCCGAATGTCCATCCGAACCTCCGACCCTCGGACCCCGCTCACATCATGAGCAGGTCTTTCTCGTAGTCCTGTTTCTTCTTCACCTGGTCCCGCTCGTCCGGAACCTGTCCTTCGCGGAAGTTCACGATCTTCGGCTCCGTCGCCGCAAGGAAGTCCGCGAGCGTCCCGTTCAGCAGCACCCGTCCCCGGTCCAGCATCACGATGCGGTCCGCGATGCGACGGACGCTCTCCATGACGTGGGTGACGACGACCGAGGTCATCCCGAGCTTCTCCTTGAGCTCACGGATGAGGTAGTCCACCTCCGCAGTCGCGACGGGGTCGAGACCCGCTGAGGGCTCGTCGTAGAACACGATGCGCGGGTCGAGGGCGATGGCCCGGGCGATGCCCGCGCGCTTCTTCATGCCGCCCGAGATCTCCGCGGGCATCTTGTGCCGGTGTTCGCGGAGGTTCACGGACTCGAGCTTCATCTTCACGATGAGGCTGACAACGTCCTTCGAGGACTTCGTGTGATAGATGAGGGGGAGAGCGACGTTCTCGGCCACGGTGAGCGAGTTGAGGAGGGCTCCCGACTGGAAGAGGACGCCGAACTGGCGGCGGATGCGGTCGAGCTCCGCCTCGGTGGCCTTCCCGATGTCCTGTCCCCGGAGAAGAACCTGGCCCGACGTGGGCCGCTGGGCCCCGATGAGGATCTTGAGGAGCGTCGTCTTCCCGCCGCCCGACCCGCCGAGGATGCAGATGGTCTCGCCCTGGCGCACCTTGAACGAAATCCCCTTCAGCACCTCCTGGGTCCCGAAGCGCATCCGGACGTCACGGCACTCGACCATGATCTCGCGGTCGTCCTCGGTGTCGCCCGAGCCCAGAGGGCCGATGGGAATGGACGACGTCGTCTGGGTCATGGCCGCCTCACGGGAAGTAGGTCGTCATGACGCCGGTCACGATGAAGTCGGCCAGAACGATGACGACGAGGCAAGTCACCACGGAGACCATCGTGTTGCGACCCACGCCCTCGGGCCCCTGCTCGGCGTCCACCGCCATTCCCTGGAAGCAGGCGACCATCGTGATGATCGTCCCGAAGATCACGCTCTTCACGAGACCGGAGAGGACGTCCTTGATGAGCAGAGCGTCGAGGGACGTTCTCACGTAGCCCGTGAAGGAGAGCTCGAACATCGTCATGCCGATGATGAGGCCGCCCGCCATGCCGACGAAGTAGGAGAAGGCGGTGAGGCAGGGCATCATGACCGTCATCGCGATGAAGCGGGGCGCCACCAGGTAGCCGACCGGGTGGATCGCCATGGTCTCGAGGGCGAGGATCTCCTCGTTGATCTTCATGCTGCCGAGGCCAGCGGTGAACGCGGCGCCGATACGCCCCGTGATCACGATGGCGGTCATGAGGGGGCCGAGCTCGCGCGTGATGGAGATGGCCACGCCCTTCGGAACCAGCTCGATCTGCCCGTACTGGGCCAGGATGTAGGCCGTCTGAAGGACGAGGATGGCGCCGATGAGGAACGAGATCAGGCCGACGATATAGAGGCTCCGGACCCCGATGGCGTGCATGAGGGGAAGGACGTGGCCGACGAGGCGCGTCCTGCCGCGGAGCGGCATGACCGTGGACCAGACCACGGTCTGCCGGAAGAGGCTCCAGAGGCTCGCCGCGTCCCCCGTCAGGCGAACCAGAGGCTCGCCAAAGGCACCGGCCAGCCCTCGAAAGCGTTGTCCGACCGCGCCGATCAACTCAGGGCACCCGGGAGTCGCCGATCTGGAAGAACGTGGCGAGCTTGGCAAGCTCGATGACGCCCTTCACGGACGGCGACAGATCGACGAGGCGGAGCGGGATCTTGTTCCGGCAAAGCCGCTCGGCCTGGATGAGCACGGCAATGCCCGAGCTGTCGATGTACCGGACGTCGAAGAGGCGGACGTCGAGACGCCTCGGCTTCTTCTTGATCGCATCCTTCAGCTCCCTCTCGAGCTCCGGCGAGGAGTCCATGTCCACCTCGCCGGTCACATCGAGACACAGCGCGCCCTCGGGCAGCGACTTCGGCTCAACCTTGAGCTTCATCCCGCGTCTTGCCTCCGCGCTTGATCATGACGAGGGCCATCCGCCCGGGTGCTCCGTCATCCGGCACGAAGCGGACCTCATCCATGATCGCGTTGATGAAATGCGTTCCGAGACCTCCGGGCCTCACCTCCGAGAGCTCCCTCGGCCGGATCTTCTCCACGTCCTTCGCGCCGCAGAAGTCCTCGATGCGGATCTCCATCCGGTCGGCGTCGAGGAGCACGAGGACCTGGACGCGGTTTCCGGCGACCTTCGCTCGGCCGTGCTTGATGCTGTTCGCACAGGCTTCGTCCACCGCCAGGATGAGATCGCCCGCGCACTTCTCGGAGAACCGGCCTTCGAAGAGCGGCATCAGGAACCCCCGGATGCACCGGAGGTAGCGCGCGTCAGCCGGAACGGAGATGAAAAGCGGGTTCTCCACCTTCACAGTTCGCCGCCATGGGAATCGCACCATGCTCCCGATCCTAACAGCGCCGCCGGCAACGTCCCATGCCGAAACGGTTTCAGATCTTCCCGATGGAGATCCGCACGGGCCGTCCGTCGATGTCGGCGTCGAGGACAGGACCGGCGTCCGGCAGCGCGTTCACGAGGGTCGCGAGGGTTTCCTCCGCCACGAAGGCCCCGTGGGCGCGGATGGCCTCACGCACATCCTCGTCGCCTTCCAGGACGAGGCGGATCCGGTCCGACACGGCCAGACCCGCGTCCTTCCGGAGGTTCTGGATCCGGTTCACGAGCTCCCTCGCGATGCCCTCGAGACGAAGCGCGGGGGTGATCGTTGTGTCGAGGGCCACCGTCAGCGCCCCGTCCGTACCGACCACTCGGCCGGTCCTCTCCCGGCGGTGGATGACGATCTCCGCGGGGCCGAACGTCTCGCCTTCGATCTCCACGGTTCCCCCTGCTGCGATGCGGCGGACGTCGGCCGCCCCCAGGGCCTCGATGCGCCGGGCCACGCCCTGGAGCCGCGGGCCGAGACGCGGTCCGAGGACCTTGAAGTTCGGCCGCGCGGTGAGCGTCACGAGTTCCGTTTCGTCCTCGAGAACCATGAACTCCTTGACGTTGAGCTCCTCCCGGACGTGCTCCGCGAGGCGCTCGAGGGCGGCCCGGCCGGCGGCGTCCGGCGCCACGACGCTCAGGGATGGAAGCGGTTGCCGGACGCGGATCCTCTGCTCGGTCCGGAGGCTCCGCCCCAGGCTCACGGCTCTGGCGACAAGGTCCATTTCCGACTCGAGGCGGGGATCGGAGAATCCGCCCTCGGGCTGCGGATAGGACGTCAGATGGACGGATGGCGGCGCGCCGGGAGTCACGGCGACGACGAGCTCCCGATAGAGGTGCTCCGTGATGAACGGCATGATGGGCGCGAGAGCTCGGACCAGCGTCGTGAGAGTGTAGTAGAGGGTCTCGAAGGCGGACCGCCGGTCGGAATCGTCCTCGGACTTCCAGAACCTCCTCCGGGACCGTCGGATGTACCAGTTCGTGAGCTCGTCGATGAAGCGGAGGAGCGGCGGGATGGTCCGGCTCAGGTCGTAGCGTTCCATCTCCCGCGTCACGTCGCCGAGAAGAGTCGACAGCCGCGACAGGATCCAGCGGTCGAGCTCCCCTTCGACCCTCGGCGGGCGCGGCAGCGGAACTGCGGGGTCCGGCAGCCAGCCGTCCGTCCGCGCGTAGGTGGCGAAGAACGAGTATGCGTTCCAGAGGGGCAGGATCACGGCGCGGACCACGTCCCGCACCCCCGCCTCGGAGAAGCGCACGGGCTCGCCCTTCATGACGGGGCTGTTCACGAGGAAGGTCCGGAGGGCGTCGGCGCCCACGGCGCCGAGAATGGTCTCCGGGGGCGGGTAGTTCTTCTTCCGCTTGCTCATCTTCGAGCCGTCCTCGGCGAGGATGAGCCCGGTCACGACGCAGTTGCGGAAGGCCGGCCGGTCGAAGAGCGCCGTGGACAGCACGAGCAGCGTGTAGAACCACCCCCGGGTCTGGTCGAGAGCCTCGCCGATGAAGTCGGCCGGGAAGGACCGCTCGAAGGCCTCTCGGCCCTCGAATGGGTAGTGCCCCTGGGCGTAGGGCATGGCGCCTGATTCGAACCAGCAGTCGAGGACCTCGGACACCCTCGCCATCCGGCCGCCGCAGCCGCCGCACGGGATGGCCAGGCCGTCGATCCGATGGGAATGGAGGTCATCGACCGGCACGCCGGCCAGGGTCTCGAGCTCTCCCCGGGACCCCACGCAGGTTTCCCGGCCGCACGCGCCGCAGCGCCAGACGGGGATGGGCGTGCCCCAAAACCGGTTCCGCGAGATGGCCCAGTCCCTGGCCCCCTCGAGCCAGTTTCCGAACCGACGGCTGCCCACGGCCTCCGGCACCCAGTGGATGAGGGCGTTGTTGGCGACCAGCCGCTCCCGGAGGCGTTCGACGGCGACGAACCACGTGTCCACGGCCTTGTAGATGAGCGGCGTGTCGCTCCGCCAGCAGTACGGATACTCGTGGACGAGCGTGCCGTGGCGGAGGATCCGGCCCTCGGCCTTGAGGCGCTTCAGGATGACGCGGTCCGCGTCCTTCACGAAGAGCCCCTCGAGCTCCGGTGCCGCCGCAGTGAAGCGGCCTCCGTCGTCCACGGGATCGACGAAGGGGAGGCCGGCGCTGCGGCAGGCGAGGAAGTCATCCTCGCCGAAGGCGGGGGCAAGATGGACGATGCCGGTCCCCTCGGACAGGGTCACGAAGTCCGCGGGGATCACGCGGAAGGCGCCGCGATCCGCTTCGCCCGCGAACCAGGGGAGGACTGGTTCGTACCGCTCGCCCACCAGGTCCGCGCCGCGGAGCGTGGCGAGGACGGCACCGGAGCCCTCACCGAGGACTTCCGTGAGCCGGGCGGCGGCGAGGACGAAGACACCGTCGCCGACGGCGACCCGGACGTAGTCGGCATCGGGTTTCACGGCGAGGCCGAGATTCGAGGGAAGGGTCCAGGGCGTGGTCGTGAAGGCGAGGAACCACTCGTTCGACATCCCAGCGCGCCGGAACTTCACGGTGACGGCGGGGTCCTGCACGGACCGGTAGTCGAGCCCCGCTTCGAAATTCGAGAGGGGGGTGGCGAGCCGCCAGGAGTAGGGCATGACCTTCTTGCCCCGGTAGAGGAGTCCCCGGTCATAGAGAGTCCGGAAGACCCACCAGACGCTCTCCATGAACTCCGGCGTCATGGTCTTGTAGTCGCGGTCGAAGTCGACCCAGCGACCGAGGCGCTCGATCGTCTGCCGCCACTCGCCGGCGTAGCGAAGGACCGTCCCCCGGCAGGCCTCGTTGAACCGGTCGATTCCGAAGGCCCGGATGTCGGCGGCCCCCTTCAAGCCGAGGTCCTTCTCGATCTCCATCTCGATCGGGAGACCGTGGGTGTCCCAGCCGAAGCGACGATCCACGAACCGGCCTCGCATCGTCCAGTACCGGGGCACGATGTCCTTCAAGGCGCTCTGGAGGAGGTGCCCGTAGTGCGGAAGCCCTGTGGCGAAGGGCGGACCGTCGTAGAAGACGAACGGTTCACCGTTTCGGGTCGCTTCGAGACTCCGGTGAAAGATGTTCTCCCGGCGCCAGAAGGCGAGGACCGATTCCTCGATCCGCGGGAAGGAGGGGTCCTTGAGCGGTTCGGCGAACGGCATGTCTTGGTTTCCCGGCGGGCGATTCCGCCCGCAAGCGACAGGCTTCAGGCTGGCCCAATAAAACACGCCGGGGCCCCCTGGGCCCCGGCGTGCGTGGATTCGTGGAAGGAGTCGGGGATGCCCCCCGCCCTGATTCCACGGAGGCCGGAGACGTCCGGCCCCCGCTTGGCGGTGCTCTCTTTCCTGAGCCCGGTTAGAACACGACCTCGGCCTGCAGGTAGGCCATGAACGCCACGTCGTCCTCGTTGGTCCCGACGATGCGCTCGAGCGGGAAGAAGCCCGCGAGAGGCGCGCCGTCGTTCGGGAAGAAGACCGCGAGGCCGAGGGACAGGGTCGTCTGCGGAGAGTAGCGGTACTCGATGAACGCGTCCGCTTCCCAGCCGATGCCGTAGTCCGTCGTGATGAACCCGAAGTCGTCGAAGCCCGTGATCACGTTCTGATCGTGAGCCGCCCACAGGCCGGTGAGGCCGATGGTCCAGGCGGGATCCGGATCGAAGGTGATGCCGAGCTGGCCCGTGATGACGTTCGACATCGGGATGATGTCGAAGATGCCGTAGCGGGCCCGGTAGCCCGTCTGGCTGTGGCGCTCGGGGAAGAGCGGGATGTAGCCCGTGTCCTGCCCGAACATGTCGCCGCCGTCCGCGAAGAGGAAGCGGCCGAACACGCGGAAGTGGGCCGCGCCCTGGAACATGAGTCCGACCTCGGCCTCGATGGTCCAGCCGTCCACGTCCTGCGACGTGCCCGGGATGCCGAGGACGTCCTTCGTATCGCCGAACTGGAAGGCCGCCTCGACGTTCCAGTCAAGCCCCGCCGCCACGCTCGGGAAGGTCCCGCCGATACGACCACCGACCGTGTGGTAGTAGGCCGTATTGAACAGTCCCTCGAGGAGGTAGTTGCTGCGGATACCGCCCTCGGTCCCGAAGGAGCCGAACGCCGGCGAGTGGCCGTTGAGGTAGATCCAGTAGAGATCGATCTCGTGATGCTCGATGACCTTAAGCGTGAGGTACAGCGAGTACATCATGTCGTCGTCGTAGCCCGTGATCGGATCGGGATACCGGACCTTGAAGCCGTCGTGGAACGTGTGCGACTGGAGGGTGAGGGCCATCCCCGTGAGGGAGAAGGACTCGCTGTTCCAGTCGTACCGGACGCCGTCGAAGCTCTCGCCGTTGAAGAAGTCGTTGTTCCCGAACTGGAACTCGTTGCCGAGAGTGATCTCCTGGCGGCCGGCCGTGCTCGAGAACTCCGGACGGTTGAAGAGGTTGGACATCCGGATGTAGCCCTGGTAGAGGTCCACCTCGGAGAGGCCGTCGGTGACGTCGTTGAAGGGCGTCGTCGTGCTCGGGTAGGGCGTGACGCCGTTGTCGTAGACGCCGTAGGCCTGGAGCTCGAAGTACGTGGTCACGTCCTTCGCGAGGTCGAACTGGAGGCCGATCCGGAAGCGGGCTTCCGTGAACTGGCCGTCGTCGTCGTGGTCCTCGTCGTCGATGGCGTCGTCATCCACGATGGCGGCCGCGAGGGACGCCAGCGTGGCGAAGAAGTACTCCGCCTTCGTGGACTTGTAGTACCCGCCGTCCAGCTCAGGGAACTCGAAGCCCTTCAGGATGATCCCGAGAAGGCCGGCCCCGGCCGAGAGGATGCCGTTCGGCTCGCCGAAGTTCCGGTCGAGGGTCCAGCCCGTGCGGACCCGGAACTCGCCCGTGAACGTGATGGGCGAGGCCACGGACTTGACCGTCGTGCCCGGGCCCGCGAGCCGCTCGGACAGGGAGCTGATGTAGCTCTCGAGCGCCTCGTCCTTCTGGGAGGCCTGGGCCGCCTGGAGCTCGGTGTCCCGGGATGCAAGGGCGGCCTTCAGGGCCTCCTGCTCCTTCAGGACCTGGTCGAGCCTCCGGCTCAGGTCATCGATCTTCTTCTGATGCTCCTGCGGCGACTGGCCGAGCGTGGCCGGCGAGACGATCGCCGCCAGAGCCAGAATCCCCGCCACGAACTTCACATGACTCATCAGCATAGTCCTCCACCTTGGGGGCATGCGGAAAGAGCGACTGTTTCCACTTTCCACAGAAAAGTTGGTCGAGAGCATAAGAGGGTCTTCCCACCCACGCAAGGGCTTCCGGCGACCCACCATCCCTGCCATTCCATTCCAAGGCGTCGATCCCAACCTTTTGGCACGACAATTGCTATCGGGCGGCCATCCAGGTCGTATCGCCAGCGCCTATCATGCGACTCCGCAAGGGCATCCGATCCGCCGCAGCGGCCGTCGCGAAACGACCGCTTCTGCAGGGCGTTCCCCGGGGCATCATGCGACATGCCCAGGAGGCCATCCGCCACCCCCCCGGACCCCCCGCGCCGCCGCGTCGCCGCGCGGATGGGACTTCGCCTCCGGAGTAGCCGGATCTTCGAGAGCCTCCGCCTCCTCGCCTTCGCGGCGTGCTTCGGTGGCACCCTCGCTTCGGCGGCCACCCAGGATCCGATCTTCATGTCGGGACTCGCCCTCCCCTCTCTCGGGGTATTCGCGGTCCTGGTCGTCCTGCACCAGCCTGTCCTGCGCAAGCTCGGCCGCGACCGCCTGATCCTGAGGCTCATCGACGCCCGCGAATCCCGCGTCGGCGAGGTCCGCCGGTCCGCGCGTACCCGCCTCATTCCGCCCGAACCCGCCTCGGCTCTCGACGCCGGCCTCGCCGTATTTCGAACGGAAGCCGTCTCGAACGCCATGGATGCGCAGGCCCTCGACGATCTCGGCGCTCTCGACGGCCCGGGGACCCTCCGGGGCCTCGCCGACGTCTGCCGAAGCCCCCTCGGCAGCCGCCGGATCGAGCGATGGCTTACGCACCCATCGCTCGACCCGGCGGAAATCCGCGCGAGGCAGGACGCCGCCCGCTACCTGCTCGACCGGCGGGAAATCCTCGATCGCCTCGAGCAGGCTTTCGAGGAGGCCTCCGGCACGGAACTCGCGACGCTGCCTGCGTTTCTTGCCCGTCCGGCCGGCGAACCCAGGCTCCCGGCGCCCCTCGCCCCTCTCCTCGCTCCGGTCGTTCCCGGGCTCCTGCTCCTGGCCGTTCTGCTCCAGTCGACGGCCCTCTTCTCGGCGGCCCTGATCGCCATGGCCGCGAATCACGCGGTCGCCGCGCGCCACGGCCCGACGATCGTCCGGGCCCGATCCGGTCTGCTCGCGCTCGCGGGCGCCCTCCGGCTCAACGAAGCCGTGAGGCGGCTCGTCGCTGCCCCGGATGCTCCACCGCTCCTCCGTTCTGCCCGCGAGGCGCTCCGAGACCACCCGGAGCACGGCCGGCTTCGCCGCCTGGCGGGCACCCTCGCCGTCCACCGCATGGGGCTCCTCGGTCCCATGTCCAATTGGCTCTGCCTCTTCGAGGTCCTCGTGATCCGCCGCTGCCTCCGGAGGCTTGCCGATCTCGGACCGGGCCTCGAGGCCGGCATCGGCGCCGCCGCCGAGGTAGAGGCCATGGCATCTCTCGCCAGATCCGCGGACGAGATCCCCGGCACGATCTGGCCCGAGATCCTCGATGCCGAACGACCCCGCATCGAGGCCGTGGACCTCCGACACCCCCTCCTCCCCCCTTCAGTCGCCGTCGGCAACGACCTCACTCTCGGAGACGGCCCGACGGTCCTCGTCATCACCGGTAGCAACATGGCCGGGAAATCGACGTTTCTCCGGGCGGTGGCCTCCAACGCCCTGCTCGCCGGGATCGGCGCTCCCGTCCGCGCGGCGCGGCTCCGGCTCACTCCCCTCCGGATCCTCACCGACATCATCGCCGTGGACCGCCTCGCCGATGGCAGGAGCACCTTCGAGGTCGAGGTGGAACGCGTCGGATCTATCCTGGCCGCCGCCGGCGCCGGTTCCGGCGTCCTCGCGGTCATCGACGAGATCTTCCGGGGCACGAACGCCGCCGAACGGGTCTCCGCAGGCATGGCGGTGGTCCGCCACCTGCTCGACGGCGACGCCCTCGTCCTCCTCGCCACCCACGACGCCGAGTTCGCCGGCCTCGCCGCCGAGCGACCCGGGCGCGCGCGCAACGTCCACTTCCGGGATGTCCTTTCCGGCGACCGGCTCGAGTTTCCCCGCATTCTCAGCGATGGCGTCGCGCGGACGGGCAACGCCATCGAGATCCTCGCCCGCCGAGGATTCCCGGCCGCCGTGGTCGCCGACGCCCGGCGGCGCCGGGCCGGGCGGGCCGCAGCTCAGCCCTCCGACGGGGCCTCGCCCGGCGCCACGTGACACGTGACCCGGGAGGCATGGAGCGTCTCCTCGAGCGTCATCGCGATCCGTTGGGCCAGGCTATACCCCTCAGAGACGCTGAGCTCCGGGCGGACGAGCAGGGTGACGTCCACGAGATGGACGCTCCCCTGATGGCGGGACCGGAGCGCGGAAAACCCCAGCAGCTCGGGCTCGCGCACTGCGGCGAGGGCCTCCCGGAGGCGCGCCGCGTCGCCCGGGTCCTGCTCGTCCATCATGCCGGCGAGGGACCGGCGCAGGAGCCGGAACCCCGAGACGACGATGAGAAGAGCGGACCCGAGCGCGGCGAGGGGGTCGAGGACCGGGAGACCCGTGAGACGCACGGCGAGGAGCCCTCCGATGCTCCCGGCGCTCGTCACGACATCCGAGAGGAGGTGGCGTCCGTCGGCTTCCAGCGCCGCCGAGTGGAGAGTCTTCCCCCGGCCGAGGAGCGCGAGGCCCACTGCGGCATTCGCCGCCGTCGCGCCCACGACGAGGAGGAGTCCCGTCTCGATGTGGCGCGGCCCGAAGTCCCCTGAGAGGAGCGCGGAGCCGGCATCGACGCCGATGGCCGCCGCAGCGGCGAGGATGAGAGCCCCCTCGAAACCGGCGCTCAGGAACTCGATCTTCCCGTGGCCCCAGGGGTGGTTCTCATCGGGTGGCAGCGCCGCCACGCGCACCGCGACCACCATGAATGCGGCAGCCACGACGTTCACGACGCTCTCGAGAGCGTCCGCCAGCACGGCCCGGGAGCCCGTCACGAGATACGCCGCGCTCTTGGCCGCGAGCACGACCACGGCCGTGCCGAGCGAGAGCCAGGCCGGACCCGCCGCACCGGGACGCGCCGCGTCTTCCTTGCGCGCCATGCCGCGGTATAGTGACACGCGGCCCCGGATCCCAAAGCACGGGATGCCTCTTGGGCCCCCGGCACCGAACCTCCGCCCGGCCGCACCCCCCGCGAGACTTGGAGCCACGGCTTGATCAAGGCACAGGACATCAGGAAGGGCCTCGTCGTCCGCATGGACGGACAGCTCTTCGTCGTCACCGAATTCCAGCACCGAACGCCCGGAAACCTCCGGGCGTTCATCCAGGCGAAGTTCAAGGCCCTGAAGGGCACCGCGTCCCGCGAGATGCGCCTCTCCTCCGGCGACATGCTCGACGTCGCGTTCCTCGACAAGCGCCCCTGCCAGTACTCCTACAAGGACGGCACCAAGTACGTCTTCATGGACAAGGAGAACTACGAGCAGTACTTCATCGACGAGGACTTCGCGCGAGATGCCATGGCCTACGTCGTCCCCGACGCCGAGGCCACCGTGACCTTCCATGAGGGGAATCCGGTTTCCATCGAGCTCCCCTCCGCCGTCGCGCTCACCGTCATCGACACGGAGATGGGCGTGAAGGGCAATACCGTCACCAACGTCTTCAAGCCCGCGAAGCTCGAGACGGGGCTCGAGATCAAGGTCCCGATGTTCATCCAGAAGGGCGAGCGGGTGAAGGTGAGCACCGAGACCGGCGAGTATCTCGACCGGGCCAAGTGACCCCGGAGCCTATCCCGCCGCCCGCGGAGCTTCGGGCTCCTGCGGGGCCGCCGGGGCGGCCGGCGGCGCGGCGAAGGCATCCGGCACGGTGACGGGCTCCCCCGCAGCGATGCGCAGGAGAGCGTGCTGGGCGTCGATCTCGGCCCCCCCGGCGGGATCGACCCGGCGGTAGGTGCCGTCCGCCGAGAGCTCCCGGGCCTTCACGTTGTCGGCGAGATAGAGGGAGAGGATTTCCGAGCGCAGCCGCTGCCGGAGGCGCGGATCCGCGACCGGCGCCATGACCTCCACCCGGTAGCGCAGGTTCCTCGGCATCCAGTCGGCACTTCCGATGTAGACCTCGGGATCGCCGCCGTTATCGAAGGAGAAGATCCGCGAGTGCTCGAGGAAGCGCCCGACGACACTCCGCACGCGGATCTCCCCGCTGAGCTCCGGAACCCCCGGCCGCAGGGCGCAGGGTCCCCGGACGATGAGATCGATCCGGACCCCCGCCTTCGCCGCGTCGTAGAGGGCCAGGATGACGTCGGGATCGAGGAGACCGTTCATCTTGGCGACGATCCGCGCCGGCGCCCGCCGCCGGGCGTGTTCCGCCTCGCGGCGGATGAGGGCGATGACGCTGTCGAGGAGATTCCACGGCGCCGCGAGAAGGGACCTCGGCTTCACGGGCGCCGACGGCGACGTCAGCGCGTTGAAGATCTCGGCGACATCCTCGACGATGTCCTCCCGCGCCGTGAAGAGCCCGATGTCCGTGTACTGGCGCGCCGTCACCGGGTTGTAGTTGCCCGTGCCGATGTGCGCGTAGCTCCTGAGTCCCGACGGTTCGCGCCGGACGATGAGCGCGAGTTTCGCGTGGGCCTTGTATCCCACGACACCGTGAACCACATGGACGCCCGCCTCCTCGAGCATGCGCGCCCAGTAGATGTTCGACTCCTCGTCGAAACGCGCCTTGAGCTCGACGACCGCCGTCACCTCCTTGCCGAGTTCCGCGGCCTCCATGAGGGCCGCCAGAATGGGGGACTCGCGTCCCGTCCGGTAGAGGGTCTGCTTGATGGCCAGGACGTCCGGATCGTCCACGGCGGCACGGACGAAATCCACGACGGGACCGAAGGACTCGAAGGGGTGGTGCAGGAGCTGATCGGCGTCCCGGATGGACGCGAACAGGGCGCGGGGCGACTCGGCCGGTCGGGTCGCGGGCGCGAGGGGCGGCCAGCGGAGATCCGGACGGTCGAGCTCCTCGGCGAAGACCGCCACGCGCGCGAGGTTGACCGGGCCGTGGACGGCGTAGAGCTGCCGCGCTCCGAGGTCGAGGGTCCTGAGCAGCCGGTCCACGATCTCCCGCGGCATCCCGGCCTCCACCTCGAGACGCACGGCCGCCCCCCGTCGCCGCCGCCTGAGCTCGTCCTCGATCTCGTCGACGAGGCTCTTCATCCGCTCCTCGTCCACGTAGAGTTCGCTGTTCCGCGTCACGCGGAACGCGCCGGAGCCGAGGATGCGCACGCCACGAAAGAGGCGGTCCAGGTTCTCGGCGATGACGTCCCCGAGGAAGCACCACGCACGCGGACCCCGGCGGTTCGAGAGGCGCACGAACCGCGGCAGCACGCGCGGGACGCTCACGATGCCAAGACGCCTCCCGTCCCCGGCGAAGGGGTCCGCCGCCATGAGCGCCGCGTAGCACAGGGCCAGGTTCTTCACGTGCGGGAAGGGGTGCGCCGGGTCCACGCTGATGGGCGTGAGAACCGGGTGCACGCTGCGGCGGTAGTAGTCGCGCACGAAGTTCCGGTCCGAATCCGTGAAGTCCGGCCGGGCGATCAATCGGATTCCGGCCTCGGCGAGGGCCGGCACGATCTGCTCGCGCCAGACGCGGTACTGGTCGTCCACGAGGGCGTGGGTCTGGACGGAGATGGCCTCGAGTTGCCCGTGGGCCGACAGGCCGTCCGGGCCGGCCCGGGGCACCTGGGCTTCCTCCTTCTGGAGGAGGCCTGCCACTCGGATCTCGAAGAACTCGTCGAGATTGCTGGCGGTGATGGACAGGAAGCGAATGCGCTCGAGCAGCGGATTGCGGGGATCCTGAGACTCCTCGAGGACCCGCCGGTTGAAGGCGAGCCACGAGAGCTCACGGTTGATGAAGAGCTCCGGCGCTGCCGCAGGCTGAGATCGGATGTCGTCCCGTGGATCCATGTCGGACGGAGTCATCATCGGCTCACGCATGTCCCCTTCGTCGCCGCTTGTCCGCTCCCGAGCGTCATCTTACCCTCCGGGACCGGGCCCGGCAATCGCCCGCCGTCGCGAAGAATCGCCATAAACCCTTGTGAAGACGCAATGAAGGGCCGATGAAGGTCGCGCTCCTCTCGGACCTGCACTTCGAGTACCGGGAGAACCGCGTCCTCTGGCCCCACATCGTCCGGCGGGTGCGCGACGACGGCGCGGACGTCGTCCTCGTCGGAGGCGACATCGACCAGGACGACGACCGTCTGGCCGGCTGGCTCGCCGATCTCCGGCGTCTCGGCCCGCGGGTCCTGTACGTCCCCGGCAATCACGAGCTCCAGACGGACGACCGCGGACGACCCGGGGACCGCAGCATCACGCGCTACAGGAGCATCCTGCGGTCCGTCTGCGACAGCGCCGACGCGGTGTACCTGCCGCACGCCGCCCCGTTCGTGCTCGATGACGTGGCGTTCGTCGGCGTGCCCGGCTGGTGCGATGGAAGCCTCGCGGGCGAACCCTGGCCCGACGACGAGATCGTGAAGGGCGATCAATGGACCCCCGCCGTTCCCGACCGCACGCTCGCCGACCGATTCCGGCACGAGCTCGAGGACCAGATCCGGGAGCTCGACGTGCTCCGCCGTTTCCGGTCCATCGCCTCCGTCGTCGCCCTGTTCCACTTCGTACCGTCGCGCCGCGCGCTCGTCGCCCTCGAAAAAGCTCGCGGCCGGCGCATCGACCGCGGGACCGCCGGAGCCTCGATGCTCTCGATCCTCACGGGCCGCATCGACGACCTCGTCCTCGCAGCGCACGGACACCGCCACGTCCCCTACGCCGCGCGGGTCAATGACGTCCTCGTCCTCGCCCAGCCCCTCGGGCGCCCCGACCAGGTGGGCACCGCACGCCCCCCGTCCGCCGCGGGCATCGCAGCTCTGGCCGGAAACTCCGTCGCCGTCGTCACGGTCGACACGCGCCGGCGCGAGGCCCGCGTCCTCCGAGCGCGCCCGCGCACCGCTGCGCCGGGACCCGGCAGGGCCTGATACGCCCGCCTGGAATCGAACCAGGAACCTGCGGATTAGAAATCCGCTGCTCTATCCGGTTGAGCTACGGGCGCAGAGAGGAACGGTAGGACGCGGAGGCATGCCGCCGAAGGGCCGGGGCACGGGTGGTTGTCGCGCGGCGGGAGATTCGCGCTCTCGAGCGCGGCGTCGCGGGTGCCGGCGGCGAGGAGCCGGCGGGAGACCACCGAAGGGCCGGGCTTCCGGGCGCCGGCCCCGCGGCAACGACGGATTCAGATGTCCTGGGGACGGACCGTGGAGCGCTTGTTGCTCGACGCACGCTCGCAGGCCCTCTCGAGCGCGCAGTACATGGACGCGTTCAAAGCGTCGATGAGGTCGCCCGAGCTCTTCATGCCCTTCGACTTCACGAAGGCCTTCATCTTGCTGCCGACAACGAGCACCTCGCGCTTCGAGTTGCCCTTCGCACCCTTCGACTTCTTGCCGTTCATGCTGGAAGCCCTTGATCCTTCAGTTCCACGGAAACCATCCTGGAAAGGCCTAGACCTCGCCAGATCGGGCAGATCCTACAGGAAAGCCGCGCGCAGTCAATGCCGGGATCGCGCCGAAGGCCCCGATTTCGTGCATTTGCGCGGGTTTTCCCGGGGCTCTCGCTTCCCGCCGGCTCCATCGATAGACTGGTTGCGGCCGCACGGGAAGCTGCCGCATCCGTCCGGCCGCGTCCGGCGGCCCCCCGCCGCACGAGCCCGGGGAAGGCCCCGCAATGCCACGCCGGAGTTCCTCGCTCTTCCCGCTCCTGATCCTGATCCTGCCGGCGCCCGGAAGCGCCCGGGCGCCCGCACGCGACGGTGTCGTCGAACGCCCTGTCGTCATCGTCGGCACCGCCTCGGCCCAGTCGCTGAGTCCCGCCGTGGCTTCCACCGCCAGCGGCACCCGGATGGTGGTCTGGACCGAGACCCAGTCCGGAACGGCGGTCCTCCGCGGCCGAATCTACGACCGGAGCGACGTCGCCCTCGGGCCGGCCTTCCAGGTGAGCGCCGGCGGCCTCCCGGGGACACCCCGGGTCGCCGCAGGTCCGACCGGGCTCTTCGCCGTGGTGTGGGACGATGCCGCGGGCCAGGACGGCACCTCCGGCGCAGTCCTGGCGCGAGTCTACACGCAGGGCGGATTCACGCCGGGCCCGCCGTTTCTCGTCAACACCCTCACGAACCTCAACGAGAGCCGCCCCTCCGTCGCCTGGTCGGGTCCCTCCCAGTTCGCCGTGATCTGGGCCCGGCGCGCCATCAACGCGGGGGGTGCCTCCCAGGGTATCTGGCTCCGGCGCTTCGGAGCGTCCGGCACGCCCATCGATGCCCAGGAGATCCGCCTCGACGATCCCCTCCAGAATCGGGGTGGCCAGAACGCGCCCGACCTGGCCTTCTGGCCGGCAGGACACTTCGTCGCCGTGTGGCAGGACGGCATCGAAGGGACCGTGGGCGCGGCCTCGCCTGACGGGAGCGGCATCGCGATCCTCGGCCGCTGGTTCTCCGCCGTCGTCCTTCCTCTTGCGCCGGCCGCCGTCCTCACGAACACCACGGCCTTCGACCAGTTCGAACCCGCCGTCCGGACCAGCGCCCGCAACCACGCCCTCGTCGGCTGGTGCGGCGATGTCGGGTCCACGACCAACGTCGATGCATTCGTCCGCCGTTTCGACGACACCGGGCAGGCCGCTGGCGCCGAGACCGATCTCACGCCTCTCCCGGGAGAGCAGCTCTTCATGGGTCTCGCGCTCGACGAGAACGGCGACGCGGCCGACATCTGGGTCGACCAGGCAGGCGCGACGCTGCCCTCCGGACCCCGGGCCTCCCTCGACCGCTTCGCCAGGGACGGACAGAATCTCACCCCGGCCCTGCCCGCCGAAGCCCTGCCGGGCTCCGCATCGCAGCAGGTTCCCCGGATCGCCATGGACGAGAAGGGGAACATCACCGCGGTCTGGCAGCACGGCGCGGCTCCGAATCTCGAACTCCGGCTGCGGACGTTCCGGCGAAACCAGATCGTTCTCTCCGGCAACACCGCGGCGTCCATCTCCGCCGCGCAACAGATCCACATCACGCTCGACTCCCCCGGCGACGCCTTCCGGCCCTATGTCCTCGCCTTCACCGGGGCCATCGTTCCCGCCTTCCTGCTCGACGGCCGGATCGTGGAATCCGACCCGCTCGACCCCCTCTTCCAGCTCACGCTCCACGGGCTCGTCCCGCAGTTCTTTCCGGCGAACTACGGGCTCCTCGACTCCGCCGGGCTCACGGGAGCGCCCGCCGTCGCGATACCCCCCGTGCCGGCCCTCGCCGGAGTCGTGATCCACGCCCTCTTCGCCACGGGCGGGTCCGGACCGTCGGGCGTCGAGTCCATCTCGGACCCCCGCACCATCGTGTTCACACCCTGACGGGCGCGCTCCACCGCCGGGGCCTCCCCGGCGTCAGCGCGCGGTGACAGCCGCGCCGGCGGCTTCGACCACGAGCCCCTTCGTCGCCAGATGCTGGAGAGCCGCCTCCACGTCCCCATGGAGCGGCCGGGCATCGCGGACCTGGAAGTGCGCCGCGAGGCTCCGGACGATATCGTCCACCGCGTGGAGTCCGTCGCAGAGGCTCCAGATGAAGGACGCCGTCCGATTGAACACATGCGTCACCGAGCCAAGCGGCTCGTGGACGGCGAGCCGGCCGCCTCTCAACGTCCGGACGATGAGCCCCTCGCGACGCAGCGGCCGTCCGCCACCGGTCGACGCGGGCGTGCACGGGTTTCCCCAACCAGTTCTGCCCATGGCCGGATCTTACCCGAGAGCGCCCCGGACGCTAAGCACTTTCGCCCGCGGGATTCGCACCGTGTCCGCCGCGGCTTGATCCACCGTATCGGGGGGGATACGCTTCCAGCGAAACGGGAACGGGCGGTGCTCGACGGCCGCCCGCTCCACAGCGTGGTGGGTGTAGCTCAGCTGGTTAGAGCATCAGACTGTGGCTCTGAGGGTCGGGGGTTCAAGTCCCCTCACTCACCCTGCGGGACGTCCTTGCGGCCCTCGGCAGGCTTGCCCGCACGGGGGCGGCTGCTAGAATCCCGCCCCCGCGCTCGTAGCTCAGTCGGTAGAGCAGCTGATTCTTAATCAGCGGGTCCAAGGTTCGAGTCCTTGCGAGCGCATCCCGCCCCCCCGCCCGCCCCCTCGGACGTCGTCCGCCGGGCGCTCCGGAACTCCATCCTCGACGGCGCCTTCTTCGCCATCATGTTCGGGGCCGGAGAGTCCTTCTTCGGCGCCTTCGCCCTCTTCCTCGGCGCCGGTCCCGCCGGGCTCGCGCTCATCACGGCCTTCCCGATCCTCGCGGGATCCGTCTGCCAGTTCTTCGCCGCCCGGATCACGCGCCTTCTCGGAGGGCGCAAGCGCGCCGTCTGGATCCTCTGCGCCCTGCAGGCCGCCACCTTCGCTCCCCTCTTCCTCACGGCCCTGCTCCCGGTCGACGGCGTGCTCGCGGCGGCCGCATGCGTCTCCCTCTACTACGCCTTCGGGATGAGCGCGGGCCCTCCGTGGAACTTCTGGATGGGCGACCTCGTCCCGCCATCGCTCCGCGGGAGCTTCTTCGGACGCCGGAGCCGCATCCTCCAGATCACCCTCGCCGCCGGACTCCTCGGAGCCGGCACCGTCCTCGCCCTGACGTCGCCTCGCACTGCCGCAGGATCGCCTGAGGGCAGCCTCGTCGGATTCGGCCTCATCTTCGGCGTCGCCCTCGCGGCCCGGGCCGTCTCCGCCTTCTTCCTGATCCGGCAGCACGACCCCAACCCCCGCGCCCTGCCCCGCAGCACGGGGCTCTCCATCTTCCTCCTCACGACGCGGGGTCGAGGATTCCACCGGCTGGCCCTCTACCTGTCGCTCATGACCCTCGCAACCCAGATCGCCGGCCCCTTCCTCGCACCCTTCGTCCTCCGCGATCTCCGCCTGTCCTTCGCCGACTACACCGTCATCCTGGCCGTCCCTATCGGAGCCAAGTGGGCCTTCCTCGGCGCGTGGGGCCGCCTCATCGACCGCTTCGGCGCCCGGAAGTGCCTCGTCCTCGCCGGCATCCTCGTGCCCCTCGTGCCCATTCTCTGGGCCGTTCTCCGAACGACGACATGGCTCGTCGCCGCCCAGGTCGTGTCAGGTCTCGCCTTCGCCGGCCACGAACTCGCGTCCTTCACGCTCCTCCTCAACACGGCCGCCCGACGCTTCCGGACGGAGGCCATCGCCTACTTCACGCTCCTCAACGGAATCGCCACGGCGACGGGGGGCTTCCTCGGCGCCGCCCTCATCGGCCACCCTCCCGCGGGGCTCCCCCCCTATCTCTGGATCTTCGCGGTATCCGCCGTGCTGCGTCTCCTCGTCGTCGCGGCCTTCGCGCCTCGCCTCCGCGAGGTCATCCCGGTGGAGCCCATCGGGTACCGGCGGCTCTTCCTGCGGCTCTGGGTCATGCGCCCGACCCAGGGCCCGATCTTCCGGCCGATGACATTCGACGAGACCCCGCGGGGGCCGGCCCGCGATCAGAGCGCCGGCTCGATCACCGAGGACATGGAGCCCCGCGACCGCGGCAGCCGCGGGTCCGCGCCGTAGGCGTGGATCTGATCCCGCTTGAACTCGGCGTGTTCGAGATCGCAGGTAAGAAGGAGCGTCCGCCTGGCCGTGTCCACCTCGCAGGCGTGAAGCCAGGCCTTCTCGACGGGAAACCCGAAAAGGCGCATGAGCATCTCGATGACGTAGTCATAGGTGTGATCATCGTCGTCGAGCAGGATGACGTTCCAGAGCGGCGATGGACGGACATCGACGGCGGGCTTCGATCCGACCTCGGGCCGGGGCAGGGTCTTCGTCGCCCCTCTCATGGCGTGGCCACGGGACTCCCGAGGGGGATCCGGAACCCGCAGGCAGCGCAACGCGCCGCCCGGGCTCCGTGGGTGCGGAAAGGCTCCGGGAGCTTCACCTGGCAGCGCGGGCAGCTCCGGCGACGGTGGGCCCCGATGCCGCCCGTGATCTCCGCGCCGAGCCGGTCCCGGTCCGCCGGCAGCACGTCGGCGGCTCGGTTCCTGGCGAAGGCAGCACTCGAGAACCGCCACTCGACGCTGCAGCGGTCGCAGACGGCGATGTGCAGGAGATCCTCTCCCCGCTCCTCCGACCGGATCCTCGCGCCCGGTATCAGGCACTTCGGGCAGAGCCGATGGACGATGATGGCTCCGACGAGATCCGGCGTGAACGGCCCCTCGAATGTCCGTGACGGCATCGACGACATGACAGAGACTCCACCAGCCTCGGCGCCGATCCGAAGACCGGAGGCGCACGGCGGACCTTATGGCGAGGGCGCCCTCGTCCGTCAAGAACCCCGTCCCGGGGCGTTTTCGGGAAGACGGCGCGCCGTTAACGTCCTGAGGCCACGGACGTGCGCCGCGCGAGAGTGGCGGAACCGGCAGACGCGCAGGACTTAGGATCCTGTGGGGCAACCCGTGAGGGTTCGACTCCCTCCTCTCGCATCGCTTGAGGATGGATCGCCAGCGCGAAGCTACTGTGGTGCGTCACACATACCGTTACATATCCCGACGAGGACCGAATTCACTTGCTCCATCTCGCCGGATCTTCTCGCGCGGGGCTTCGTTGCTCGCCCTCCCCACAACCCATCCAGGGTTGCTTCCGGGCTCGCGCCTCGCCCCACACGAGAATCTCTCGGCGAATATGTTCGCATCTGTGTGACGCACCACGCTACTTCCGGGATCGCCGCCGGACGCGGGTCCGGCGTGCCGGCCGCGCGTCGGACCCAGATGCCGCTCCGCCAGCCACCTCCGAGGCCGCCGGCGGGAAAGGGCCGGGGCTGACACCGATCCCCCGATCCGGCGCCGCGGCGCGACGGAAGAACCGGCGGATCGCGGACCACGCATCCTCCGCCGTTTCCGCGTACTCGAAGAGCCCGAGATCCTCCTCGGCGATGAGCCCCTCGTCCACGAGCCGCCGGAAGTCGATGAGAGCCGACCAGAACTCCTTCCCGATGAGGATGATGGGCAAAGGCGCCATCTTGCGCGTCTGGATGAGCGTCAGGGTCTCGAAGAGCTCGTCGAGCGTCCCGAACCCGCCGGGGAAGATGACGAGCGCCCTCGCCCTCAGAAGGAAGTGCATCTTCCGGATGGCGAAATAGTGGAACTGGAAGCAGAGCTCCGGCGTGATCCAGGGATTGGGATGCTGCTCGTGGGGCAGCGTGATGTTGAGTCCGATGCTCTTCGCGCCCGCATCCGCCGCGCCGCGGTTCGCCGCTTCCATGATCCCGGGGCCGCCCCCCGTGATGATGACGAAGTCGCAGATCTCACCGATCTGGCACGCGCTGCTCACGATCCGCCCGAAGCGGCGGGCCTCCTCGTAGTAGCGGGACGACGCGACGCCCCGGCGGGCGATGGCAACCGCGCGGGCGAGGATGGCATCGTCCGGCCGCCGATCCAGCGCCTTCTCGAGCGATCTGAGCCGCGCGAGGGCCTCCCGGCGATCCCGGATCCGCGTCCCGCCGAAAACGACCACCGTCGATCGGACCCGCGCCTCCGCGAGCGTGAGCTCGGGTTTCAATAGCTCGAGCTGAAGGCGAATCGGCCGAAGCTCGTCCCGTACGAGGAAAACCGGGTCGAGAAACGCCTTGCGGTAGCTCGGAGAGGCGGCGATCTGCCGCAGGCGCAAACGCTTCGAAGCTCCCGTCCGGGCCATGGAGGGCACTCCCAACTCGTGTTTGAAGCGACGTTTGCAGAATGCTGCCGAAAGGCAAGGTCGGGGTGCCGCTCGACGACCGAAACCTCTGGAGGAGGCGGAGTTCAGTCGAAAAATCTTGTCCGCTTCTTCGCTCCGCCCTGATCTCTGTATGCACGGCGCGGGTCCCGGGGGTCCCCTCCTGCCAGGTTCCCGGTCGCGTCGGCCGCGGGTCAGCCGTCAGTCCCGCGCCGGACAGGCCGCAGGTCCGGAAGATCCGATCGCCATCGGAACAGACCCCATCAGGGTCGGAGGTTCAGCGAAGAGAAAAAACCACAGCCAGGGTCGAGTCATCTTTCACATTTCACACTCCTCATATACGGCAAATACAAGGGTTTCCCTGGCTGTCGGTTTCTTCGCGCCCCCCACCGCGCTCCATCCCTGAGCGCCCCTCGCCGCGCACGGTCCTCCGCTTGCAAGGGATCCGCAGGCATGTCGTCGCAGAGGTCCTCCCGCACGCCCGCCGCGAGCGAAACCCCTGCATCGTTGCAGGTTTCGGTCTCGGGGGACGCTGGAGCCCCGGCCGTTCGGCAACGCACGGACGTCAAGTCCGCCGGCAGGAGCACGGAGGTGGCCACGATGAAGCGGACCGTTCTCGCAGTCCTCGCGGGGCTCTCCCTCGGGCTCCTCGCCGCCGCTGTGCGCGGTCACGGCGGACAGTATCAGAGCCCAGGCGCCGGTCAACCGACGCCGCCGTCGGTCCCGGGAGCCAGAGTCCCGCGGGGGGCCATGGGCGGAACCACCGGTCGGGGTCTCCCCTCCTCGTCCCTCCAGGGCACGACGGGAACGGCGCCCTCCTGGGAGACCTGGTGGGAGCACAATCGCGACGAGTTCTTCGATGTGCGCGGCCGAGCCCTCGCCCGGACGCACCCGGAACTGAGGGAGGACGGCTACGCCGGAGAAGGCCCGCTGTCGCCTCCCGGCCCTTCGGAGATCCGCGACGGCATCGTCCCCATCCTCCTCGAGGCCCTGGTTGATCGCGACCGCGAGGTCCGCGACTCCGCCGCCATCGCCCTCGGCCGTGCGGGTTCCATCCCCGAGTGCGAGGCCCTCCTCCGCGCCCTCGCGGATCCCGACCAGGCCGTGGCGGAAGCCGCCACGATCGGGCTTGGCCTCCTCCGGTTCAGCCGAGCCGAATCCGCCCTCGTCCGCATCCTCACGGAGCCAGGAACGCCCCATCGCCAGCGTGCCCTCTCCGCCCTCGCGCTCGGGCTCTCAGGGGGGCCCGATGCCCGTGAGTCCCTGGCCGCCCACCTCGGGGAGCGTGGCGGCGACGACCTCGTGACCCGGCTGCGCCGCCAGGACATGGCCGGCTGCCGCGCTCTCGCCCTCGGCCTCACGGGCGACACGACGACGACCGCTCTCCTCGTGCGCCTTCTCAGGGAATCCGACATCCGCGATGCGTCCTTCCGGCCCCTGCTCCTCGTCGGCCTCGCCAAACTGGGAGATCCGGCCGCACTGCCGGCAGTCCGGAGCGCTCTCGGGGACCGCCGGACGGATGTGCGCCGCGCCGCGGCCATCGCGTTCGGCCGACTCCTTCCGCGGGGCGCCGCGGACGATATCGCTCCCCTCCTCGCCGCCATCGCCGCCGACTCCGACACCCACGTCCGCTGCTTCGCGGCGATCTCCGCCGGACGGGTGGGAGGCGAGGCAGCCACGAACACGCTCCGAACGCTGTTCGGCACGGCTCGCGACCGCGAAGTCCGCGCCTTCGCCGCCATCGCGCTCGGCATCGCGGGAGACGTCTCGAGCCTGCCCGATCTCCTCGCCCAGGTCCGGGAGGGCGCCGACCCGGACTTCGCCGGAGCCGCCGCCATCGCCATCGGCATCCTCGGCCGGCACGAGCCGGCCGCCGATCTCCTCGAGGCTCTCGGGAAGACCCGCAACCCCGGGCTCAGATCCCATCTCGTCACGTCCCTCGCCATGCTCGGTGATGCGGCAGTCCTTCCGGCCGCGCGGGACATCCTCGTCCGGTCGAGGAACGCTGCAGAACTTGGCGCAGCCGCCCTGGCGCTGGGGCTTCTCGGCGACCGCGAGTCCGTCGACACCCTGGTCCGAGTCCTCCGCTCCGCTGCGCAGACGGCCGTGAGGGGCGCCGTGGCCCTCTCCCTCGGCCTCCTCGGCGATCGGCGCGCCATCGGACCGCTGACCACGCTCGTCCGGAGCCCCAGCGAGCAACCCGCGGCCCGAGCCTTCGCCGTCGTGGCGCTCGGTGTCCTCGGCGAGACGGCCTCCCCCCGCCCCCTCGCACGCATCTCCGTCGACACCCTCTACGCGCTGCGCGTCGAGGCCATCGCCGAGATCAACGACATCTTCTGAGCCGCGTAGCGCTCAGTCGCCCTGGATCCGGCGGATCGCCTGCTCCACGAGTTCACGCCGCACGCCGGTCTCCTCCTCGAGGAGGGAGCGAAGCGCCGGAAGGGACTCGGCGTCCCGCAGGCGTCCGAGCACCTCCGCCGCGGGGATGCGGAATCGCCGGCCGATCGGATCGGAGATGACCCGCCGGAAGAAAGGCGCCGAGAGGTCCTGAGCCGCCCGGACGAGCCGGAAGAAGGCCATCCCGCGCAGCTCCTCCCCGGCATCGGGGTCGAAGAAGCTCCGCTCGAGGTGTTCCGCGGCCACCCGGTCGCCGAGTCTCGCGAGCCCGCCCGCAGCACGGATCTTCACGCCGGCATCGCTCTCGCGATGGAAGATCTCCGCAAGCAGCGGGGCCGTGTCGGACATCTCGAGGCGCGCAATCCCCTCGACGGCCTCCCCGCGCACCATGGCGTCGGGATCCTCTCCCGCCTCCGCCAGGGCCGAGACCGCCTCGAACACCCGCAGCTCCGACAGGAGCCGCGTGAGGAAGAGCCGGCGGATGGGCGACGTTTCCTCCGAAAGCGCGAGCGCGAGCTTCTCCGCACCCGCAGGCCCGAGGGCCCGGAAGGCGGCCACCTGCTCGTAGAACGCGGGTGCATGGAGGTTGGTGACGTTGTCGGCAAGCGCCAGGACCCGCGCAAGGTCCGCCGCCGGTGAAGCAGGGGCAGCCGCCGTCGCCGGCTCCGCCGCCGGGTCCGGCCGATCGGCGGCAGCACGCAGCGCAGCCACCGCGGACTGCAGATCCCTGACCTCGCGGTCGCGGTCGCGCAGGCGCCCCCGGAGCCCCTGGACCTCGGCGACCGTGGGGAGCGCCGCAACGATCTCCGACGCGCCATCGCCGGCCATGACGAGGAGCACTTCGCCCGTATCCACCGTCGCGGCCCTCGACCGGCCGGGAACCACGACGGTCCCGCGGCGCACATGGACGGCAAGGGCCACGTCGGGCGGAACGTCGCTTCCCGACGCGACCTCGACCTCGGCGTCCCGCACCCGGAGCGTGCGGTCGTTCGCGAGGATCTCGATGCTGTCCGAGAGAGCCCCCGCCGCCACGCCCCCGCGGAGCAGGCGGAATCGCAGGGTCTCGGGCCCCGCATCGACCACGGAAACAGCCGAGTCGCCCTCGAGGCGGATCCAGGAGCCCGATCCCGCGACGAGAAGGCTGCCCCGGGGTTCCGTCTCCATCCTGTCGCCGGCCGCGAGAGCTGGCACGTCGGCGACGCCCGTCGCGTCCTCGCCTCCGCTCCTCACGAGCCGGCCTCCATCGGCCACGATGCGGACCGATGGACTGCCGGCGAGTTCGGGCGCGGAGGGATCCGTCCGCGCGCTCAGGAGAAGGCCGATGAGAAGCGCCGCCGCTGCTGCCGCAGCGATCCCCACGGGCACGAAGGCTCGGGGGAAGCGGCGCACTTCGGCCCTCGGCACAGGGAGGGAGTGGAGACGTGTCACGAGCCGGTCATCGGACGCCACGAACCGCTGACAGTCCCCGCAGGCGCCGATGTGGGCGCCCACGAAGTCCCGCACGTCGCCGTCCGCATCGAGATCCAGAAAGACCTCGAGAGCCTCGCGTGCACGGAGGCAGTCGCCCCGAGCTCTCCGATCAGTCATCGCCGTGCCTCCCGTCGTGATCCCCCGATAGCCGCCCCCGAAGCCTCTCCTTGGCCCGGTGGAGCACGATGCTCACCGAGTTGGCGGTCGTCCGGAGCCGCCGCGCGATCTCCGTGCAGGAGAGCCCCTCCCGGTACCTCAGATACAGGATCTTCTGGTATCGTTTCGGCAGTTCGGACATGGCGGAGAAGAGCCGCCCGATATCCTCCCGAGCCGCCGCCACCTGGTCCGGATCCCGCTCCGGCGCCCTCCCCCCGGGGTTCGACCCGGCAGGGGATGTCCCCGCAAGGATATCCTTCTCGAGACGCTCCCGGCGCTTCCGCGTGATGCTCAGATTCACGCCGATCCGGAAGAGCCAGGTGGAGAACCGGTAGTTCCTCCCGAAACGGTCGAGGTACTGGTAGGCGCGGAGGAACGTCTCCTGTCGGATCTCCTGCGCCGCCTCGTGGTTCCGCACGACGGCCCAGATGACGTTGTAAAGGGCCTTCTCGTAGCGGGTGACCAGCTCGGCGAAAGCTTCGCCGTCCGCCCGGAGGGCTCTCGCGATCAGCGTCGCTTCATCGACGCGGGTCCGCTCCATCAGTAGACTCACGCCCGGAGGAACGCATGGCGGACGCGGATCTTTCGATCGCGCCGGGCCCCGGGGCTCGCGGCGCCCCCGGGGGCGTACGGAGGCGGGTTCCGGGCCAACCCGCCACGATCACTCGTCGTTCCGGCCGAGAAGACCGCTTCGGAGCAGCAGATAGAGGAGCTGGGCCACGGCCGTGATCGCAGCAGCCACGTACGTGAGCGCGGCGGCGCTGAGGACGCGGCGGGCGCCATCCACCTCGTCCGACGACATGTAGCCGCCCCCCTCGAGCGCCACGACCGCCCGGCGGCTGGCATCGAACTCGACCGGAAGCGTCACGAGCGTGAACAGGACCGCGAGACTGAAGAGCGCAATCCCCGCGATCATCATCCCGCGACCGAGCGGCGAGGCCGCCGAGACGGCCATACCGATGACGAACAGGATCCAGGAGAGATTCGATCCGACGCTGGCCAGCGGAACGATGGCCGACCGGAACCTGAGCGGCGCGTAGCCCGTGGCATGCTGGACCGCGTGGCCGACCTCGTGGGCAGCCACGCCCAGGGCGGACATCGAACGGCCCTCGTAGACGTCGGGTGACAGCCTGAGCGTCTTCGATCGGGGGTCATAGTGGTCCGAGAGGAAACCCCGGACCGGCTCGACGCTCACGTCGCTGATGCCATTGTCCGAGAGGATCCGCCGCGCCACCTCGGCGCCGGAGATCCCCGAGCGCGTTCCCGCGGACGCGTAGCGGTGGAAGACGGACTTCACCCTGAACGTGGCCCAGGCGGACAGGATGAGGCACGGCCCGAGCAGCAGGATATAGAGGGGATCGAAGAGCCACATCGACGAAACCTCCGCAGAAACTCCCGTTCCGGACGCTCCGGGATCGTAACATCGCCCCGAGCCGGATCTCTCGGGACCCGAAGTGTCACCGATAGATACGATCGAAGCACCGCGGCTTCGAAGTCGAATGGCCTGCCCGGCGCCAGAGGGCTTCCTCACGGCATGAACCGAATGACGCCAACACGGACGATTCCGGGCATCGCTCGCGCCGCCCTAGCCGTCCTGCTCGTGCTCCTCCCCTGGCTCGTCTCCGCAGCTCTCGACGGCACGGGCTTCGCCGCCGGCGACATCCCCCTCCTCTCCGGCATGCTCAGAGGCGATCCCGTCGGTTCGACGAGCCTCGCCGCCGACGCCGTCCTCCGGGCGGATCTCCCTCGGTCCGGACTCGACCCGAGCCGGCATCGGACGCTCTCGAGACTCCTGGTCGGCCTCGCCGCGGCCGCGATCTTCGCGGCCCTGGCAGGACAGGGCACGCGCGCCGCCACCACCGGCGGCCTTTTCGCAGGGGCGCTCTACGCCCTGTCGCCGGCGGCGGTCCTCCCCATCGCGACGGTCGCCGGCCGGCCGGCGATCCTCGCCGCCCTCGCTGCCGGAGCGGCGGCCAGCCTCCTCGCGGCGCGACCCACGGGCGCCACGGGCCGGAGCATCGCCGCTGCGCTCTGCTTCGCGGCGGGCCTCGCCCATCCCGCGGCGATCCTCCTTCCCCTCGTCGCCGCGATCCCCGCGCCCTCCGGCGTGCGACGCCGTGTTCTCGTCGTTCCCGTTCTCACGACGGCCGCCGGCGTGGCATTGCGCGGGGTCTCCGACCTGCCGCTGCGCCCCCCCGGGACCCCCATCGCATGCGGCCTGCCCGATGCCGCCTTCGCCGACTTCCTGGGCTTCGCATCCCCGGACTCCGGTGCCACCCCCCCTCTCCGCTCCCTGGCGTGCCTCGCCGCCGCCCTCGCCGTTCTCCTCGCATCGGCGCTCCGCGCCCGTCTCCGCCACCCCGCTGCGGTCTCGAGGTCCGCCATCCTCATCGCCGCCCTCGCGTCGACGCCGGCTCTGCTCCTCCTTCCCGCTTCCGCGGCCGGCGTGGCTGCCGCCCTGCCTCTGCTCTGGCTGCCCATCTGCCTCGCCGCCGGACGGTCCCTGGCCCGCACCCTCGCGCCGGACACGGCCGGAGCCATCGCCTCCTCGGCCGCCCTTCTCGCTCTCGTCTCGAGCACGCACCTCGCGCTCCGAGCAGCCGGCAACTGGATCCCGGCCCACCTCGACCTCACGGCCCTCGTCCGGCAGTTCGACCTGCCCGCTCTAGACGCCACGTCCCGCGCCGGCACCCGCACCCTGCTCGTCATCGCTTCGGACGCACCGTCGGGCCTCCGCCGGGTTCCCCCTTCGGCCCTGGCCGCCGCCCTCTCCCCGCCCTTCGCGGCATCCCAGGACTTCCGGATCGAGGTCCGTTCCGAATCAGACCACGAGAGTCTCTTCAGGCTCCTCGCGGCGAGCGACGGTCATCTCGCCGTTCTCCATTGGATCCCGGCTCCGCGCCCGGATGGCGCGGGGCCATCTCCCGGTCGCGAGCTCCGCACTCTCATCCCCATGGCCCGCCGCGATCCCGATCCGCCGATCCGGCTCCTCACGCCGGAGGACGGAATCACGGTACACGTGGGGCCGGATCGGGAGCCGGTGTTCGGGTTCGCGGCCGGCCCGGCGGCAGGCTCGCCCTTCCTCTTCTGCCTCCTCGCCGCGGGGGCGAGCTTCGCACGGCCGGATTTCGAGCAGCAGGTGGAAACGGAGGAGTCGGAAGCCGGCTCCCGGGTACTCCGGGCGCGGCTCGCCATCCGCGGCGCGGAGCCCGGAGTCCGCCTCGAGGACCTCGACCTCGACGGCCGCCCCGCCCTCTGGCTCGTCGGAGCACGCAACGCCCGCGGCGAGCTCGTCCTTTCGCGCCCGCACCGCCTCCGGATCGCCCGGGATCAGAGCCAGTAGCAGAGCGCGACGCCCACCTGCGCAATCATCATCTGGAGGTACATCTGGGTCCAGGCCGGATGGTTGCCGCCACCAGCCAGAGAGGCCGGATCCCGGAGGAGGAGCCGCGCGATGAGTCGGCCATGGGCGAAGAGGATCCCCGTGAGCACGAGCGCCGGCAGGATCGCCGCCCGCAGGAGCGGTCCGCTCCGCACGGGGTGCGGAATCAGGACGCCGGCCCCGAGGAGGAGCCAGGGCAGGGAGAAGAACGGACCGATGCCTCGCGCGGTCCGTTCCACTCCGAAGATCACGGGAAGCGTCCGCACGCCGTGGAGAGAATCGCCGCTCATGTCGGAGAAGTCCTTCGTCGTGGACGCGCCGAGAAGGAAGAGCATGAAGATCGCGCCGATGTACCAGGGCTCGAGATCGGAGAAGACGGGAGCCACGGCGGACCAGCCCGCCACCTTGAGGAGCATGCCCCGCGGCAGGGCTATCGTTGCGTTCGCGATGAAGCCGTTGCGGCGCAGGCGGAGCGGCGGCGCCGAATAGGCCCACGTGAGGACGCACGTCACGAGGACGATTGCGAAGCACTCGCGGCTCCCGCCCGGCGCCACGAAATACGCCATCACCGCAGCCGCCCCGTAGAACACGGCGGTCAGGAATCGCGCCGCCGGAATCGGGAAGGCGCCGGACGACAGCGGCCGCGTGGGCTTGTTCACGCGGTCGAGCGCCACGTCATGGATCTGGTTCAGGACGTTCGAGGCGGCGTTGAGCGTGGCGGCCATGAGGGCCCCGAGGCCGATGCGGACGGCGGCGAGCGACCACGACTCGACCCGCACGCCGGCGCCGAGCGCGGCCGCAGAGCCCGAGAGCATGCCGAGCAGAGGTGGCAGGAGGGTAAAGGGGCGGGTGAGGCGGATCGTCGTGTGGATCACGCGTGCGCTCCGGCCGTCGCCGAGCCCCGATTCCCGGCGGCCATCGTCATGCCGCAGCGCCTCCCCTCATGTGCGGGCTCACGGCGGAAGCAGGGACGTTCCGTCCACGTCGGCCGGAGGAGCGACGCCGAGATGAGCCAGGATCGTCGGAGCGACGTCCTCGATCGCGGCGCCCACCCGGAGCGGCCGGTTGGCGCCGATGAACCCGGGGACGAGGCCAGGATCCACGGAACAGTGGTCTCCGGACCAGGACGAGAGGTTGGGTGCGAGGAGGGGTTCCGCGGAACCTCCGAGGCAGCACTGCCATGAGACCCGGAAGCCCCGTTCGAAGCCCACGACGAGATCGGGGATCCGCAGGGGGTCGCCGTGAGGATAGAGCGTCCCGCCCGGCGTGGCGCTCCGGACCACGGAGCGGCCCTCGTGCCGCAGCGACAGGAGGCGGTCACGGATCTCCGCGAGGAGGGCCGGACGCTCCGCCTCGCCCACGATGCCGTGGGGATCCCGATCCCGGCGGTGAAGCCAGATCTGGCCGAGCCCGAAGGCGTGGGCGCGCGTCCGTGCGAGATCCGCCTCGGCGAGGAGATCGGAGTCCCCGAGGTGGCGGCGCAGGTCCCGCGGACCCGCGGGGCGCGCGAGAACGAGATAACCCTGCTCCGCGAGGAAAGCGTTGAGGCTCACCGCGTGGCGGAAGGGCGCGGAACCGTGGTCCGAAAGAACGATGAGGAGGTCGTTCTCCCGGACATGCTCCCGCAGGATCCGCGCGACCACGCGGTCCATGGCCTCGTAGGCCCGCCGGATCTCGCCCGCGCGGGCGGCCGCCTCCGCCGGATCGTGGGCCGGGTGTTCCGGATCTGCATGGCGCTCGAGCATGTGCTGGACGCGGTCGAGGAGGCTGAACACGGCGAAGAAGACGCCGAAGTCCCCCCGCGCAAGAGATCCCATGACGACGGATTCCTGCTCCGCGAACACCCGCCAGGCATCCTCGAGGAACGTCGCATCGTCGATGGCGCCGTCCTTGAGAGCGCTCGTCGCGCAGGCCCACCCCGTCGTCTCGAACACGCCGTGGCGGGCGGCCAGCTCGGAGACGAACTCCGGCGGCTCCGAGAGGGGGACCACCCGCGGCGGATCCCGCGGATCGAGGAAGGGCGGGTCGAGGTAGAGCCGGAGGCGCGCGCCGAGGTCCAGCGCGCGGAACCGCGCCACGGCGCGGACGGAGGGCAGGAGCCCCGCGGAGAAGCGGAGCGGCACATCGCCGCTCCATCCGCCCGCGGCGATACCCGTGCGGTGGCCCCCGGACGACAGGACCGCGCCCGGGCCTTCGGCGTCCGCCTCGAGATGGACGTCCGCGGCAAGCCGCGCGTCCGTCCGCCCGTCAGCGAAGGGGTCCCGGGGCCCCTCGACGGGAACCGACGCGCCGCCGCCCTGCGGCCAGGGAACGTGGACGAGCCGCCCGCCGGTCTCGGTCGTCGTCCGGTTCAGGGTCTCGTTCGTGTAGAGCGCCCAGAGCCCGAAGGTCCCCGCGGCGTCGGGAACCCCGAGCCCCGACAGGCACTGTCCGTTCCGGAGCGGCGTCGCCGGGAAGTCGCAGGGCGCGAAGAGAACAGTGGATCGGATGCCGGCGCGGTCCGCCGTCTTCCAGAAGGGCTCGCCGCCACGGAGGTTCCGCAGCTCCGGAAGCTCCGCGGGGATCCCGCAGGCGAGGATCGCCGTGGCGACGCTTCCCAGAACGAACATGGTCGCGGCCGCGGCGGCCGCCCGTCCGCGCGACCGGCGCCTCCGCAGGACGAAGACAGCGCTCGCGAGGACGAGCGCCGTGAGGAGGCCCGCGATCCACCGGAGCGGTCCGCCGAGAAGGAAGGTCCGCCGCGCGACCTCGGTGAGCGCAAGCTCCGCCCGCACCCCCTCCGCCGTGGGCTCGCGCCGCAGGAAGTCGTAGATACCGGTCCTGCCCGGGTTCATTCCCGTGATCATCGTGGACCAGGCGACCGGCGACTCGGCCGGATTCGTGGTCCTGAGCGGCATGAGACAGCCATCTGCGGCAAGGCCCTGAAGGCCCGGAAGCACGCCTTCGCGGCGCCACGCCTCGATGCGGGCCGGGTCCGCGCCATCGAAGCCGAGGACGATGACGCGGCGGTCCTGCGCCATCACCGGGACGGTGAACACGCCCGCGAGGATGAGGGCCGCGACCGCCGCCGCCGGGCGTGGAGCGCCCCATGCTGCCATTCCTGAAGCCGGCACCATTCAGTCTAACGCGACGCCGGGCCGGTGAGCTTCCGCGAGGACCCTGTCGTAGAGATCTCCGAGCTCCCCGGCCATCTCCTCGAGCGTGCGCTGCGGGCGCGTACGGGCGGCGCGCCGCCACAGTTCCCGGTCGTCCCGGAGCCGGGCCACGGCCCTGGCCAGAGCGGCGACGTCGCCTGCAGGAACGAGGAGACCGTCCTCCTCCTCCTTGAGGATCTCGGCGGGCGCGCCCATCCGTGAAGCGATGACGGGGAGTCCGTCCCGCCGGGCCTCCGCCACGGAGAGTCCGAAGGCCTCGTGCCAGAGAGACGGCGCCAGGAGGACGTGGAGGCCGTCCATCGCGCGGCCGATCTCGTCGTGGGGGACGGCGCCGTGGCACAGGATCGGCGACCCCTGCCGCGCGAGCGCGCCCCGGAGAGGCCCGTCGCCGAACACGTCGAGGGTGACGCCCCGCAGACGCTTCACGGCCTCCGCCGCGATCCGGACACCCTTCGAGCGCGTGAGAGCGCCCACGTAGCCCGCGCGGAACTTGCCGCCGGGCTCCGACCGCCGCGGAGCATCCCTCGGCGGAATGCCGTTCCGGATGACGTGGGCCCGCGGCCCGGCGTCGTAGTAGTTCGCGAAGCGCCCGGCGTGCGAGGCGGAAGGGAAGACGAGGGCCGCCGCCCGGTCGAGCAGGCTCCGCACCTCCTCATCGTACTCGCGGAAGAGCGAGAGCCCGTGTCCGCCCCGGAGGAGCGCGGCGAGGGTCCGGAGCCGCCCCGGTGCGCGGAGCAGCTCCTTCCAGTGAGGACGGACGCAGCGGGCGCAGCGGCGCCTGTCCACCGTCTCGCAGACCCCGAGATCGGGCCGGAGCCGCTGGCCCCGCGGACAGCCGAGGTCGAAGTCGTGGACGGAGACAACGACCGGGACTCGCGCCGATCCGAGGAGATCGAGTCCGACACGGGCGAAGTGCCCGACGTGGATGATCTCCGGACGGAAGCGGGCCACCGTATCGTGAAGGCGCAGGGCGGCGGCAGGGTTCCTCCACAGGTCCCGAAAGCGTGTCCGGCAGCGTCCCGTGTCGTTCCACCAGGTGACCGCGCCGTCCTCCTGGATGCTGTCGTCGAGCCGCGTCGGATCGCGGCGTCGTGCGAACACGGCGACCTCGTGTCCCGCGGCCGTCTGGCTCCGGACGAGGCCCTCGGTGAGCACTTCGACCCCTCCGATCCCGGCGGGCGGATAGGCATGCACGACGTGGAGGATCCGCACCTAGACGCCTCCCGTGATCCTGCGGAGGAGGCGCGACGGGCGGCGGCCGGCCTGTTCCCGGAGGTTCTCGCGCGCTCCGAGGTACTGACCGAGGTTCTGGGTGAACGCGAACCACGGTGTCCGGAGGAGGGCTCCGATCCGTGCGGACAGGGGAAGGTCGCTGCGCAGGACCACTCCCGAGAGTCGCAACGTCGCGTGCGCACTGAAGACGAACACGTGCCGCAGGGTGGGCACCTGATGGAGGCCGACGAGGTCGTGGAGGTTGCGATGATCGAGGATGATGCGGCGGAACTCGTACCAGATCGAACGGTTGTTCGAGTGCATGACGACCGCCCCGGGCACCATCGCCAGCGCCCCGCCCGCGAGGATGGCGGCTCGCCCCCAGGCGATGTCCTCGCCGAAGCGACGTCTCGGGAAGGGGATCCGAAGCGCGACGGAGCGGCGCACCGCGCTCGCCACGTCGTCGAAGGCCACGAGGCGCAGGCGCTCGCCGGGCGACAGCGACTCGAACGCGACCTCCGGCGGAAGCGTCCGGATCTCCGGGACTCCGTCCCCGCGGGTCCATCCGCGGAGGCGATCGCGGATCCAGGGACTGCAGTCGGGCCGGGGCACCTGATGGCAGTAGGCGCCGACGACGGCCGGGTCGTCGAAGACTCCGACGAGGCGGGACAGCCACCGGTCATCGAGGGGCACGGCATCCTGGGTGAGCAGGACGACGATGTCCCCGCGGGCTTCCCGGATCCCCCGGTTCCGGGTGAGGCCGTGGTCGAACTCCTCGTTCGGGATCCTCGCAAGACGGACGGGATAGCGCGCGAGGACGTCGAGGGTTCCGTCCCGTGATCCCGAATCGATGACGGAGATCTCGAAGTCGAAATCGGTCTTCTGCGAGAGCACCATGCGGAGAACGTCCTCGATGGTGTCCGCGCCGTTCCAGGCGGGGATGAAGACCGTGACGCGCGGCGACTCCGGAATGCCTCGGGCGACCCGGCGGGCGACGAGATCGGGATCGGGGACCGGACGGGGCGCCGCCTCCCGGGGGGCGGACACCTGCGCCCCGCCCCGAAGCACGGCGGCGTACACGGACTCGAGATCCGCGACATTCTCCTCGACCGACCGCACGGCATCGCCGCGATTCAGGAAGCGGGCCCGCTCCGAAGGATCCTCGATGAGCCGGCGGAGCACGGTTGCGAGGTCGTCGGGATCGCCCGGACGGAACAGCAGCCCCGAGCCGTCCTCGAGAGCCTCGCGGAACGCGCCGATGTCCGAGGCGACGACGGGAAGGCCCGAGAGGAGGCCCTCGCGGATCGTGAGACCGAAGGTCTCCCACCAGAGGGACGGAACGACCAGGATGTCGAGCGCCGCGAGGAGATCCGGCACGGCGGCATGGTCGTAGCGCCCCGTGAACTCGACGTGGAGACCGGGGCCCGCGAGCCGCCGCAGGCGGTCGAGGTAGCCCGTATCGCCATGGAAACTCGGGGCCTCGCCGTGGATCCGCAGGGCGATGTCGGGGCGGCCGAGGCGGTTCATGGCCTCGAGGAGCACGTGGACTCCCTTGCTCGGGAAGACCGTGCCGATGTAGCCCACGGCCCGGACGGGGCGGAGGGACCGGGGAGGACCGGCGGGCCCGGGAAGACCGTGGGGGATCACGCGGACGCGCCGGAGATCGACGCCCTGTTCGACGTAGCGGTCCCGGTGGAAGCGTGACGGGGTCACGAACGCATCGATTCCGGACAGAAGGGCCCGGATCCGCGCGTCGTAGTCGCGAAGCGGCCCTCCTTCGCCCCCCCCGAGGAGCGTCCGGAGCCTCCCCCGCAGGGTCGCGCCGCCGAGGAGGTGGGGCCAGAGGGCCGTGAGGCACGGCAGACAGCGGGAGCGATCGAGCGTCCTGCAGAGGGAGAGATCCTCCGTGATGCGCTGGCCTCGAGGACAGCCGAGCCAGAAATCGTGCAGCGTGAGGACCGTCGGGATGCCCCGGAGGCGCGCGCGGGACGGAATCGTCGTGGAGAGGCCCGTGAGATGGTGGACGTGGACCACGTCGGGCCGGAAGCGGTCGAGCTCCCGGTCGAAAGCCGCCTCGATGCGGGCATTCACGAAGATGTCCCCGAAGGCCGCGACATCGCCGAAGCGGTAGCGCACCCGAAGGACCGGTATGCCGTCCACCGTGTCGCGCGTCTGGGAGTGTTCGTCGCCCTGCCGGTCGGCCGTGCGTGTGAACACGGCCACCTCGTGACGGGCGGAGAGGGCCTTCGCGACTGTCGCCGCGTGGATCTCGGTGCCGCCGGCACCCTCCGGTGGATAGCCGTGGACGACGAAGAGGATCCTCAAGAGACGGCGCCCTCCCCGGCGGCAGTTCCGCTCCGCCGCGCCGCGATGAGCCTCCCGTAGATCGTCTCGAGCTCCACGGCGTTCTCGGCGATCGACTTCAGGGGATCGCCACGCGGATCGAGGGCATCCAGCACGGATGGATCGTCGAGGATCCGCTGGAGGACCCGGGCCAGGTCCTCCGGGTCGCCCCGCCGGAACAGGAACCCCGTCCGCCCATCCTCCACGTGCTCCGCCATGCCGCCCTGCCGGGTCGCCACCACGGGAACGCCTGCGGCACGCGCTTCCTGGATGGTCACCGGCGAGTTCTCATGCCAGAGGGACGGGACGACGAGGACGTCGATTCCCGCGAGGATCGCGCCCACGTCCCGGTTCTCATAGCGGCCCATGAATCGGATACCCGTCCCGGCGGCCGCGGCGCGGAGCTTCCGGCCGAAGGAGGGGAACATGTCCGGATCGCCATGGACCCGGCACTCGAAGGTGCCCCGGAGGCGCCTCACGGCCTCGATGAGGATCTGCGGTCCCTTGTACCCGGCTACGCTTCCGATGAACCCGATGACGACGCGGCCGGTCCGGGGCCGCCGGGGCTGTCCGAATCCTGCCGTGTCGAGCCCGTTCTCCGAGTGGACGATTCTCCCCGGAGGAATCACGCCCTCGCGGACGAAGACGTCGCGCAGGAACGCCGACGGCGAGATGAAGAGATCCACGTGGGGGACCATGGCGCGAACGGCAGCGAGCCGGTCGCGGATGGCCGCCTCGTGATCCGCCGGGCCGGAGAGATCTCCGGGGAGCCGCAGAGGACGGTTGCCGATGCACCCGGCGCAGCGCGAGGGCACGACGGCTTCGCAGAGCTCGAGGTCCTCCCTGAGCATCTGCCCGCCCCGCGGGCAGAGCAGCAGGAACTCGTGCAGTGTATAGACGACGGGAAGTCCGCGCCCCGCTGCGATGGCCGGGAGACCGAGGGAGAAGAAGTGCAGGTGCTGGATGTGGACGATGTCGGGCCGCTCGACGTCGAGGACCTCCTCGAACAGGTGCTCGGCCTCGGGGCTCCTGTACGTATGGCCGAAGGTCGGAAAGCCATCGTCATGGGCCATCTCGATGACCGGGATGCCGTCGAAGCTCCCGCGGACCGCGGAGTACTTGGGCCGGTCGTGCCGCATCTCCGCGTAAAGGATGACGACGTCGTTCCGGCGGCGGAGCTCCTTCGCGACGCGCCAGGTGTAGATCTCCGTTCCTGCCACGTGCCGGGGCAGGAACTGATGCACGACCATGAGGATCCGGCGGCGGCCCGCCTCGCGCTCCGGCGCCGCCGCGGGGCCTCGGAGCTGCCGGATCCTGCGGAGCAGGGCGCCCGCGTTCGTCCCGGCGTCGCCGTTCTCGCCGAGGGCCCGCGCCACGGCCCCGAGAGACGCCTCGCGGTCCGAGATCCTGGCGCGGAGGGCGTCCCGCTCGGCCTCCGCGGCGGCGATACGTTCGGACACACCCGGTGCGGCGGCCTCCGTCCTGTCGATGAGTCGCCGGAGCGCCGCCGCATGTTCCTCCCGCTCGCGCACCCGCGCCGCATGCTCCGCTGCGGCTCTCCGGGAAGCCGTTCCCGCCGCCTCGAGCGCGGCCTCGGCCCGGCGGGCAAGGTCCGCGGACCGGTCAGCGTCCCGTCGCAGGCGGTCGTCGAGATCGTTCCGATCCGCCCGGAGTCCCGCGATCTCCTGGCGCAGCAGGCGTACGGCGGCGCCGAGGTCACGGAGCGCTCCCTCCCGGACCCGCGCGAGGGTCGTGGCCGCCTGCAGGCGATCGTGCAGAGCCGCGGCCGCCGCACGCTCGGCTGCGAGGTTTTCCGCCAGAGCCGCCGACTCACGGCCCAGGCGGTCGAGGTCCTCGCCCCGCGTCTGAACGACCCCGGCGAGGGCGTGGACGCGTTCCTCGAGGGCCTTCGCCGCAGCCTCGTGCCGCTCGGCCAGGGCCTTCGACGCCGCAGAGGAGGCCGCGGCCCGCGAGCCCTCATCCTGAAGCCGCTTCACGGTGGCTTCCCACTCCCGGCAGGACTCGAGGAGGGACGCCATCTCCGCTTCGCGCCGCCGCGCGTCCGCCACGAGTCCGGCTACATCGGCATCCCTGGCTGCGGCGGCTGCCGTGGCGGCCGCCAGGTCCGCGCGGATTCGCAGGTCGGCGCCCTCGACCTCACGGCGCAGGGACGCATTCTCGGATTCCCATGCCTGGCAGGAGGCGAGGAGCCGGGCCATTTCGGCCTCCTGCGTCTCCCGCGCCGCCGTGAGCGCTGCCACCTCGTCCCTGAGTCGCATCGCGGTCGCGGCCTCGGCCAGAAGGCGATCCGTGAGGTTCCGGCGGAGGACCTCCCGTCGTTGGTCGGCCACCGCGAGGCGGCGTTCCGCCCGCGCCGTGAGTCCCGCCACGGGACGGCGCGGCCGGGAACGCATGGCCTTGGCATAGATCCCCGCGAGAGCCGCGGCGTGGGCATCCATGGACGGGAGCACGGGGATCCGCGCCCTGGCTCTGTCGAGGGATGACGGATCGTCGAGGATCCCCGCAAGGCGCGCGCCGAGATCCGCAGAGCTCTCCGGTTCGAAGAGGAAGCCCGCGCCGTCGAGGCGCTCCGCCAGCGCGCCACGCCTCGGAACGACGGCCGGAAGGCCGAGCACGAAGGCCTCGTCGAGAACGAAAGACCACGACTCGCTGCAGTGGCTTGGAATCACGGCGAGATGGAGGGGCACCCTGCCGAGTTCCGTCCATTCGAAGGCGCCGTGCCAGACGACGCGAAGCCCCCGTCCGAGCCGGGCCAGTCGTTCCCCGTAGATCGGATCGAAGGCCTCTCCGAAGAGGTGCACTTCGACATCGCCGGGACGCGGAAGGCCTGCCACGGCCTCGAGGAGGAGATGCACGCCCTTGACGTCCTGGAGATGCCCCCAGTGGCCGATCCGGAGAGGCTCTCCCGGTCGCGCCGGGCCCGGTTCGCTGCTGCGGATCGCCGGCGTGATCCGCCCGTGGGGCAGAACGGTGATGCGCCGTCGCGGGATCTCCGCAAGGCGCGCCACGAGGTCGGCATGGACGCGCGATGGCGCCACGATGGCCCTCGCGAGCGAGAGCTCGGACCGCAGGTCGTCGCGGAAGAGCCCGATCTCGAGGCCGGCGTCCGCGACCGTGATGTCGTCGCGCCGTGGCACGCACTCCGAGCAGTTCGCGGAGGACAGCGGGCTTTCGCAGAACGTCTCGTCCCGCACTCTCACGATGCGCGGGCAGGTCGCGTAGAGATCGTGCACGGTGCAGACTGCGGGAATGCCGAGATCGGCCGCGATCTCCACGAGATGTCGCGTGAGGCGGATCCAGTGGTGCACGTGGAGGACATCGGGGCGCCGGGCGAGAAGGAGCTCCCTGACGAGACCTCCGACGTCTGCATCGAAGGAGAAGTCCCAGGCGTCGACGAAGGGGCGGCGGCGGTGGATCTCGTGGACGAGGAGCCCCCTGCAGTCCCGCGGAACGATCCCCGCCTCGTCCCGGGAGAGGCCCGTCCCCGCGGCCACCTCGACGTCGTTGCCTGTCTCCACGAGGGCTCGGGACAGGGCCTCGACATAGAGCTCGGTGCCGCCCCGGTACTCGGGTGGGAAACCATGCACGGCCATGAGGACCTTCACGGCTCCGGCCCTCCCCGGTCCCGTTCGCGCCTCATGTCCGGACCTCCTCCCCCCTGAGGGTGCGATACCGTCCGACGTGGGTGGCGGCGTCCTCCTCGACGGATCGCACCTGCGGGCGGGCGGCGGCGAGCCGCGGGAGGAGATCGGAGTCCCTCCGGCAGCGTTCGAGGGTCCGCGCGAGGTCGGCGGCGTCCCCCGTCTCGAAGAGGAGCCCGTCATCGCCGTCCCGGATCATCTCCCGCAGGCCTCCGAGGCGCGAGGCCAGAGGCGGCACGGCGGCGGCGAAGGCCTGGAGAACCGTGAGGGGGGCGTTCTCGAACCAGATGGAAGGCACCACGAGGACATCGAGCCCCGCGTAGATCCGGCCCGCCTCGCCGGGCGCGAAGGCGCCGTGGAAGGTCACGGGGAGCCCCCGTGCCCGCCGCCGCATGGCCGCGGCATACTCGCTCCGCACGCGGTCGTCTCCGTGGACGTGGAACTCGAAGCCGCCGGAGGGGAGGAGCCGGGCGGCCTCCACGAGGACGTGGAGACCCTTCGGCTCCGCGAGGGTTCCGACGAATCCCACGCGGAGCCTCGCGCCGGGCGGGCGAGTCCCGGGTTCGAAGTCTCCGGTCTCGATGCCATTGGGCGACCAGACGATGCGATCGGCGGGGAACCCGTGCCGGATGAAGACGTCCATGAGGAACCGGGACGGGCTCGTGAAGAGCTGTACGGACCCGGCGACGCGGCCCATGGCGCGGACCCGTCCGGCGAGGTCGCCGGGACTGACCGCCCTTCCGGGACGTCGGAATCCGAGTCGGAGCCGGCGTGCCAGGGGCAGGAGGTCGATGCCCGTGATGCGCCGCACGCCCTCTATGGCCCTGCCGGCCCGCGCCTCGGCCGCGGATCGCCCCGCGGGTTCGGCGGAGAGGCAGGCCGCGCACTCCTCGGGGACAGCGTGGTCGCAGCGCGCGCCGCCCGCGCGGAGCATCTGCCCCCTCCGGCCGCAGACCATCCAGAAGTCGTGGAGCGTCATCACCGTGGCCGCTCCGTGGCTCCGCGCGAGACCGGGGTAGCCCGCGGAGTGGTTCATGAGGTGCTGGAAGTGGACGACGTCGGGGCGCCACGCGCCGACGAAGCGGCCGAACGCAGCTTCGAGGTCGGGACGGTTCCATGCCCTCTCGAGGCTCGCGGCGGCGCGCCGGTTCGCGACGGAAGCGACGAGGACATCGCCGTCCCGGCGTTCGACGACAGTGCCGTCCGGCGCTCCGGACAGGGTCTCCGCCGTGAAGATCGCGACGTCATGGAGCGCGGCCTGCCGCCGCGCGATGGCACGGGTGTAGAGTTCGGCGCCCGCCGACTGTTCCGGTGGGAAGGCGTGGACGACATGGAGGATCCGCACGCGTGAGGATTAACACGCCCCCGCGGGAACGGGAGACGGTCGTTGCCCGGGCGGCCTCCGGCGGCGGAGCAGGCTACTTCGTGGGCAGGGAGAAGTCGGGGTGGCGGCAGACCCGGCGGGCGGCGAGGCACGGCCACATCCCCGCGAAGGCATCGAGAGTCGCCTTCGCGACGACCCACCAGCCCCGCGGCGTGGATCGGATGACCTGGTAGATCCCGATGGTGCCTATGGCGTCAGCCGTGATGTGGACCTTGCGCCAGCGAAGCTTGAGCAGGAGCTGGATCGCGAAGAAGCGGACGATGTCCCAGAAACCCACGTACTTGAAGAAGTACCACCAGAGATTGCGCACGTGGAAGTAGAGGCTCCGGCGCCCCGCCTTCATCCCGAAGGGCGTGCGGTGGAAGACCGACGTGCCGCCGTACTGGAGGATCCTGTGGCCGCGGTTGAGGAGCCGCGTGGCCAGGTCGCGCTCGTTGCCGTAGATGAAGAACCGCTCGTCGTAGCCGCCGGCCTCGAGAAGGGGTTTGCGCCGGGCGAGGCTCGCGCACCCGCGGAAGGTACACATGTACCGTTCGCGGTTCACCTCCGGGTCGTTGACGTACCACTCGGGCATCTCCGGCTCGACGACGTTCGTCGACACGACGGCCGTGGTCTCCGGTTCGGCTTCGAGGCGGGCGCGCGTCCGTTCGTGCCAGTCGCGCGGCATGACGATGTCGTCGTCGAGGATGGCGACGTAGTCGCCGCTGGCGCGGCGGAAGCCCATATTGAAGGTCTCGCAGGCCCCCACGCGATCGTGGGCCGTGCGGATGTAGATGACCTCGGGAAACTCGCCCCGGACCATGGCCTCGGTCCCGTCGCCCGAGCAGTTGTCCACGACGATGATCTCGCGGAAAGGCTCGGTCTGCGTCCGGAGGGAGGCGAGGTTCTCCCGGAGTTCGTCCTTCTTGTTCCAGGTGCTCAGCACGGCGCTGGTCGTGCGACGGACGGACGCCTCAGGCCGGGCGTGCGCCGGGGCTGCGACGACGGGAGCGGCGGATCCCTTCGTCTCGGGGATGCCGGCCAGCCGGTACTCCCGTGCGAAGGCGCCCGAGGCCAGCGCGTCGACCACGGACGATCTGCCGTTCCGCGTCGACGATGCGTTCTTTCCGTTGCCGTTCGGCGCGGTCAACTCGATCTCCACGGACGGACGACGGAACCTGCGGGCGGAGCGTCACCTCGCCGGGGGGGCCGCGAACGCCGCTCTCCCGTCAGCGCCCGATCCACCCCGGTAAGCTTCGTTTCCGCGGATCGCAGGGACGATCGCCGGAGGCAAATAAACCGGGTTTCCGACGCGGGGCCGGGCCCCGCGGCTCCGCCGCCCATCCGGGGACGGAGTCTTTTGAGTCTATCCCCGGCGTTCCGGGCTGTCAACAAAACGGAAACCGCGCCTTTTCCGGGGTTTCCGGCCCCTTTTCACGAGGGTTCGAAGCGCGGGCGGAACGCTTCGGTGCGCAGGATCAGGGCCTCGACCTCGGCGAGCCAGGGCAGGATTTCCGCGGGCAGGACCCGGATATAGCCTTCGGCGTGGCGCACGGCCGGCAGATCCACGTTGACCGTTCGCGCGCGGTTCAGGGCGCTCACCTTCTCCACGAGATCGTGGGCGGCGAGCTGGCTCCCGTAGGCGCGGAGCGCCTCGATCTTCCGGTCGAAGACGGCCGTAACGTCGACAAGAACGTTGACAGGTCCCATGGCGCCGACTTCATAGCAGAGGATCTCGCCGCCGAACGCGGCGTCCACGGCGGCCCGGAGCCCCGCGAGAGCTGTGGCGCGGTGATCGGGGTGGATCTCGAAGGGCGAAGGCAGGGCGAAGGTCGCCGGATGCGTCGCCGCGAGCAGCCGCCCGATCCGGTCCCGGAGGTCCGCCGCCGCGCGGGCCCCGCCGTCGGCGACATCGAACCGGACGACGGCAACGCCGCCGATCCTCCGTGCAGCCTCGTCCGTCTCCCGTCGTCTGAGATCCGCCAGCTCCGCGGGCGTGCCGGCGCCGGCCCCGCCGCCGCGGCCGTCCGTCACGACGGCGACCGTGATCGGCGCGCCCCGGAGAGCGTGGGCCGCCATGAGGCCTCCGGCCCCGAGGATCTCGTCGTCGGGATGGGGCGCGAGGACGAGCAGTCCCCCGCGGACCATGGCCTCCGCCGGCGGAAGCGGCTCCCAGTCCCGGTAGAGATCCGTCATGCCGATGGCTCCCGCGGCGCCGGGCGGGATCGGAGCTCCCGCACCTCGGCCTCGAGGCGCTTCACGCGGTCCGCGAGCTGGGCGAGAAGCTGCTGGCCGCCCTCCATGGCCGTCAGGAACTCGTGGAAGACGCTGTGGGCGTAGCGCCCGAAGAGGCGCTCGCGGGTCCTTGTGAACTCCTCGGGCATGGAGGTCACGGCGTTGGTCCCGTCGTCCCGGATCCGGTACGCCGCCGTGACCCTCGGGATGTGGTGGAAGGGCCAGTCCCGCGAATAGCGGAAGAACAGCTCCATGTCCTCGAGGACCTCGAGAGACTCATCGAAGCCGCCGGCCTGCTCGAAGCAGATGCGGTCGTGCATCACTGTGACGATGTGGATGTAGCTCTCCCGGAGGAACCTCAGGCGGTTGAAGTCATGCGAGAGGACCAGGGTGCGGCTCTCCTCCACGTAGAGGCCGGAGGCAGGGTCGCGGCGCTGGCGGATGCAGTGCGCATCCGTGTAGGCCACGCGGCGGCCGCTGCGCTCGAGCCCCTCGACGAGGACTTCGAGGTGGTTCGGGTAGTAGAGATCGTCGTCGTCCAGATAGGCGATGCGCGATCCCCGCGAGGCAGCGAGGGCCCGGTTCGCCGCGGCGCAGCGGCCGACGCCGGGCTGGAGGTCGAGGTGGCGGACGTCCACACGGCCGCGGAAGGCCTCGAGGACGTCGTCCACCGGTGCGCCGCCGTCGTTCACGACGACAGCCTCGACCCGGGGCCAGGTCTGGGTCGCCACGGACTCGAGGGCCTCCCGCAGGAACTCCGGCCGGTTCCGCGTGCGCAGGATCACCGAGACCAGCGGCTCGCGGCTCACTCCGGCTCCTTTCGCCCGCACGTCGCGGAAAGCAGGCTCTTCACGTGGGCTTCGATCTCAAGGAGTCTCGCGTTGCGGTGCGCGAGCCTCCGGAGGAGGATCGGATCGGGACCTCCGCCCTCCTCCGCAGCGGGCGGCGGCTCCGCCAGGACCTCGCGATAGACGTCGGAGACCGCGCGCGCATGCTCCTCCGGCCCGAGGAGACGTTCGTGGCGGCCGGCGCGGAGGGACGCGAGGCGCCCCGGGTTCAGGGCGAGATCGCGAATCGCCGCAGACAGAGCCGCGGCGTCTCCCGCCGGGACCACGAGGCCCCGGGATCCGATGCGTTCGCGAGGC
>CAYQRN010000001.1:0-57358 GCA_964419995.1 uncultured Planctomycetia bacterium | reverse complement strand
GTGACTGGAGTTCAGACGTGTGCTCTTCCGATCTCCATGAAATCGGCCACGTCCTCGGCCTCGGCCATGCTGCGGATCCGGAGGCCGTCATGGCCGCGGGATGGCAGCGCCGGGACGCCCTCGCGCCGTGCGATCTCGCCGCCGTCCACTCGCTCTTCCTCGGCGGCGAGGATGCGCCGGGCGACATTCGCATCGAGATCCGCGAGGCGGCGGGCAGCCCGTTTCGGACCGCGACCGTCCTGAGGCGGGCCGTGGACACTTCCGCCGGGAGCGCGACCGTCTTCGACCTCGACGGAGACGGGCGGGAGGACATCGTGACCTGGCGCCACGCAGGCGCGGATCCGGGCTTCGTCCGGGCTTTCCTCTTCGAGGGCGGTGCCGTGCTCGCCCGAACGCTCGGCCCCATGGAGGGCATCCTGTCCCGGGGCGAGACTCCGGTCTTCGGAAGGGATGCCTCGGGGCAGAGGATCCTCGTCCGGACGCGGCAGGACGGCCGCGCCTGCGTCGCCACCCTCGGGAAGGGAGGCGTTCCCGGCCCACCGCGGCCCACGAGCCGCCGGTCCGGCGGCGGGATCGAAACGTCCCCCGGCGAAGGCAACGCACGCGCGGAGTGGACCTCGGCGCCGGACCTCTCCGTGGAACCCCTCCTGGCGGATCTCGACGGCGACGGCCGCCCCGAGCGCGTGACGCTCATCCGCTGATCCGGCCCCGGGGAGCGGGGAGGCTCCCCCGCCGCGTCATTCGTCGATGTCGGGGCGCGCGTGGACGATGCGCACTCTGTGCGACGGATGGCGGCGCTCATGCTGGTGGGCATCGCGTTCCGCTGCGCCGCGATCGGAGAAGAAGGGGCCGACCCACCGGTCTCCTCCCTCGTGGCGTTCCTCGCAGATGGCGCAGAATCCCGACAGGCCTTCCGGACCGGCCGTCGCGATGCGGCCGGACGGGGGGGAGGCCGCGCGCACGACCCCGTCGTTCCCGGGGTTGGCACAGGCGGTCGAGAGCGCAAGCGCGGAGACCACGGCACCCCGCAGGACTCCAGAGGCGCGCCGGCGCGGCGTCGGACCTTGGGACATGCGGCGCCCATCGTAACACTCGACCGTGGGTCTCACCGCGAAGCGAGGGCATGCCCCCGGCCGGATCGAAGCCGCTCTCGCGGCGCTCCTCCTCACGTCTCTCCCCCTCGATGCCCAGGAGACGCGGGCCCGTGTCGGACCGATCTCCGACGCGCCGCTCCGGGCCTTCATCGCCCGTCACGAGCGCCCGGGCGGCGGATTCGGCCCGCCGGACCAGACCTTCGCGGACTGCGAGTGGACCGATGCGGCTCTCCGCATCGCCGGGGTCACGGGCGGTCCGCCTCCCGCCGCCGCGCACCGGACGTTCCTCTTCGACCTCCACGAAAGCGGCCCAGAGGCCTGGCGGCACGGCACTCTCGGAACGCAGCGCAAGCGCGCCGCGCACCGCCGCGCCATGGCCGGGCTCGACATCCCCCAGCCTCCCGTGGACGTCTCGCTCCCCTCCCTCCTCCCGGCCTTCTTCGACTGGCACGGCACGAGGACGCTCGAGGACATCTCCGCCGCCGTCGCCGCCGCCGTCACCAGCGGCGGCCGGCTCGAGGGGAAGGACGCCGTCCGCGCCTGGCTCGATCTTGCACGCAACACCGACGGCGGGTGGGCCCACGCACCGCTCTCCCTCCCCCTCCTCCTCGATCACTTCCGCCGGGGCCAGCCGGTGACCGCGGTCCCTCTCCCCCGGCCCGACGTCCCGTCGGTAGGCCGGGCCACGGGCCATGCCCTCGATCTCCACGTCGCCCTCGGCCTCGCCCTCCGGGATCCGCCGCGCGCCGCCGCTTTCCTCCGGTCGCTGGCCGTCGCCGGCGGGGGTTTTCGTGCCTCCCTCGGCCTTCCGGAGGGTTCGGCGGACCTCGCGACGACCTTCGACGCCGTCGCCGGGCTCGACGGACTCGGCGACTCCGTTCCTCCAGCCACCGTCGGCCTCGTCGCCCGATGCCGCACCGCCGACGGCGGTTTCGCCGCCCGTCCCGGCGAGCCCGCCGACCTCTTCTCGACGCTCCATGCCGTCGAGATCCTGCGCCTCGCCCGGGCACCCCTGCCGCCGGCGCCGGACGACAGACCTCTCCCTCCTCCCGAGATCGCACCCGCCGCCGACCTGCCCATGCGCCTCGCTCTCATCGAGTACGGTCTCCCCGTGGAGCGCGGCTCCGTGAGCCCGGGTCTCACGGCCACGCTGGCTCTGCGGGCCGACGCATCTCTTCTCGTCCTCAAGAACGTCCTCGAGCCGCGGGATCCCGCCCGCGTCGCGGACTTCGCCCGGCGAGCCGGCAAGGACCTGGCCGTGGCCTGCGCCGTCGAGGAGCCCTTTCGCGCCATCGGACTCCCGGGCCTCGGGTTCGTGAGCCATGTGGCGGAGACGATCCGCGAGGAGCCGGAGGGAGGCACGATCCCCGGCGAGGCCGACTCTCCTGTCGCCTTCCTCGAGGCCGCCGCAGCGCTTCGATCCGGGGGAGCGCTGATCCTCTCCTCCGCAGCCGTGAATCCGGAGATCCTGCTCCCGATTCTCGACCGGCGCATCGGGAGCGCTCATGGATTCGATCTCATGCTGGCGGCCTGGCCCTTCGTCCCCTCGGCCGACCTCCTCCGGGACCAGCCCTTCCTCCACTCCCGGGCCGGCCGGATTCCCGTCTTCGGCAACGCCGACGCGCATCACGGGGCTCTGCACTGGTGGCCGTTCCTCCGGAGGGTCCGGACGTACTTCTTCGCCGCCGATGCGGGCCTGGCCGGCTTCCGGGAAGCCGTGGCCCGGAACCGGGTCGTCGCCGTCGCCTTCGCGCCGGACGGCCCCGCCGTCTACGGCGCGGGCGCCTTCAGGGATCGGGTCCGCGCGCACCTCGCCGGGCTCCCGGGCACGCGAGCCGACGACGTCTTCGCTCCCTCCAGTCTTCCGGACCCCGTGATCGTCCCGGTGGACGGAAGCAACGCCTTCGAGCTCTGCGCGGAGCCGGAAGCCCCGTTCGCCGTGAAGATCTACGCGGCTCCCGCCCTCGGCGACGATGCGCTCCCCGGCGAGGTGGAAGTCCGCGTCGACGGTGCGCCCATCGCGCTCCGCGCGGTGCCGCCCTCGCCGGCGGATCCGCCCCACCTGTCGCAGAGCCACCTCGTAGGCTGGATCAGCCGATCCACGGCAGCCCCCGGTCCCACGACGATCGAGGCCCGGGCCTTCGGAAGGACCTCGACGCTCTCGTGGACCTTCCGGACTCCCCTCCCGCCCCGGGCGCCGGCGGGCGAGGGAGCTCCCGCCGTCACACGGCTCGCCTTTGATGACCGGAGCGATCTTTCCCGCGTGAAGAAGACCCTGCATCCATCGGACTTCCGGGGATCCGTCCGCATCGTCTCACGCCGCGCCGACTTCCTCCTCGACACGCCGGCCGAAGTCCCCCGATGCCTCCGCGTCGTGCATCGGGCCACTTCAGCGCCCGTGGGCGCCACCGTCTTCGTGAACGGCCATGAGGTCGGGCGGCTCGAGTCCGACTCCGGCCTCCGGACGACGACGCTTCCCCTGCCGCCCCCGGACGCGGCCCGCGGCATCCACGTCGTGCTGCGGGCGACGCTCCCGCCCGTGGTCCTCCCGCTACCCGCGGCCGAGGAGGGCATCGAGATCGACGAGATCGAGGTCGCCCGTGGGGAGTGATCTTCGCATATCTCCGCTGCGCGCGGGTCTCGCGACGGGAGCAGCCGTGGTGGCCGGCGGCCTCGTCCTGGCGGTCGTCACGGCCCTCCGGCGCGGGCTGACCGGCGCGCCTCCGCCCGACGGTCGCACGACGATCGGCCTCATGGTCGACTACGCCGCCGCGACGGCCGGCGCATCCACCCTGCTCGCCGCCCTCGCAGGCGCGCTCGAGGCCCTCCGCCGGATGGGTCCGCCGCGGAGCCCGTGGCGCATCGCCGCGGCCGACGCCGCTCTCGCCCTGCCCGCCGCGGGCATCGCGATCCTCCTTCTCACGGAGGGGCCGGGCGCCGGTCCCTCCGTGCGGCGCATGGCCCTCCGCCTCGCCGCCGCGGGAGCCATGGCCGTGCTTCTGGCCACGGGTTTCCGCCTCGTCCGCGGCGGCGCTCTGCGCCATCGTCCGGCGGCTTTCGCCCTCCTCGCGGCGGCCTTCGCCGCCCTCGTCCTCGACGTCCGGGGTTTTCGCCTCCGCTACCCGGCCCTCGACGCCATGGCAGCCCTGGCGGCCCTCGGCCTCTTCGCCCTGGCCCTGCCTCCGCTCCTCCCCCGGTTCCGGATCCTCCGGATCGCCGGGGCCGCCGCCGCCGCCGCCGCGGTCGCTCACTGCATCCTCTCCCCGCCTCCGCCGCCGGCGGCCGCCGACATGAGGATCAACGGCAGCGCAGCCTTCTTCGCCACGCGGATTTTCGGCGCGATCCTGCCAACCTGGCCCGGAGGGGCCGACCCTCCGGAGATCCTGGCGGCCACGCCGGGCCTCTTCGACCCGCCCCCGCACTCCGCGGCCGGCATGGCCCGCCGCGATGAGATTCTCGGAACGGCGGCCGGACGTTCGGTGATCCTCGTCACCGTCGATGCGCTCCGGGCCGACCGCATCGAGGACCCCGACCGGGCTGAGGTCGCACCTCGACTTCGTGAGCTCGCCGCGGCCTCCACCGCCTTCCTCGCGCATCGGAGCCAGGCCTCCGAGACCGCCTTCTCCATGGCATCGATGCTCACCGCCCGATACCCGTCGGAGACGCCGCGGGTCCACGAGGATCTCACGGGTCGCGCACCGGAAGGCCCCGTGCGACCCCTCGCGGCGATCCTCGTCGAGGCGGGGTTCACCACCCTCGCCGTCACCGGGATGTCCGGCCGCGAGATCGCCGATCACCGTTTCGAGAGCTTCTTCGAGGGCTTCGGGACGGTGATCCGCGAGGAGAAGGGGCTCTCGGCGGCGAGCGTCGTGGACCGGGCCCTCGGAGCCGTTCGGGCGGCGGGCCGGCAGAGGGTGTTCCTCTGGCTCCATCTCTTCGATCCCCACGCGCCCTATACGCCCGCGGAGGCTCCTCCCGGAGCCTCCGCGGAAGCCCTCTACGACGCCGAGGTCCGGGAGACCGATCGCGCCCTCGGCGGACTCCTCGATGGTCTTCAGAGCCTCGGCCGGCTCGACGATTCCGTCCTCGCCATCCATTCGGATCACGGCGAGGCCTTCGGCGAGCACGGCGCCTGGTACCACGGAACGAGCTTCTTCGACGAGCAGATCCGGGTCCCGCTCATCCTTCGCGTCCCGGGTCTCCCTCCCGCCCGGATCCGCCGACCCACGGGCAACGTGGACATCGCGCCGACCCTCCTCGAGCTCGCGGGTCTCCCGATCCCGGCCTGGATGCACGGCGTCTCCCTCGTGCCCGTCCTCCTCGACCCGGAGATCGCCTTCCCCCGCGCCGCCTTCGCCGAGTCGCCGCGGAGCCGCGGGCTCCGCGACGCCCTCTCGGACGACTGCCGGGTCATCGTCGATGGCCGGTTCAAGCTCTTTCACTACCAGGCGGACGCCGCCTTCGTCCTCCACGACCTCGCCGCGGACCCCGGCGAAAGGAGGGACGTGGCGGCAAGCCATCCCGAGGAGGTGGCCAGGCTCCGCGGCGGCCTCGCGGCGCTGGACGCGCGGCTCCGCGCCGGATCGGCCGCCCTCGCCGCCTCGGCCGATCGCGAGCTCCACCGGCGCCTTCACGATCTTCTCGGCTCCGACCCGGAGGCGAAGGCCCGGGCGCTCGCCTTCCTCGCGACGCCGGGGCATGCCGCCCTCGCGCCCCGGCTCCGCGCCAGGCTCCGGGGCCTCGACGCGGGCGCCCGCATCGCCGCGCTCTACCTGCTCGAGATCTGGGCGGCTCCCGGCTCCCTCGCCGACCTCGAGGAGGCCCTCTCCGCCACCGACGGCGAGAGGTTCATGGCGTTGCGCCTCGCTTCGACCATCGACCCGGAGGGGGCAGCAGCCCTGGCGGCGTCGCGCCGCGAGCGAAGTCCCTCCGTGGAGTGGCTCCGCCGCCTCGTGGCCGGTGACCCGCCCGGCGACGACCCCGGTTCCCTCCTCTCGCCCGACGGGACGATTCGGACCATCGCCGCCCGAGCCCTGGCACCCCGGCAGAGAGGAGCCGCCGTCGCGGCGCTGCGGTTCGAGCTCGCGCGCTCGGACATCCGAAGCGGCCGCTTCGTCGCCATGGCCCGGCGGCTCCTCGCCCTTTCGCCCGGCGACGGCCTCGACGGGATCTGCGCGAGGATCGTGAGGGAAGGTCTCATCGCGGAATCCGCGCGGGCGGACCTGGCGGATGCGGCGGCGAGCATCGGCGGTGGCGAGGCCGACGAGCTCCTGATCCTGCTCCTCCCCGGAGCGACGCCGCCCGTCGCAGGTCGGATCCGGGCCAGCCTCGAACGCCGCGTCGACCCCCAGATCCTCGACGCAGCCATGCGCCTTGCGGAGGAGTTACTCGCCGGGCGAGCCGGTGAACGGGAGACTCTGGCGGATCTTCCGTTCCCCCGGCTCCTCGCCCTCGCCCGGACCGGCGGACCCCGCTCGAGCGTCGTCCTGGAGCGGATCACGGCGGGCCCGCCCGTCGCCGGAACGGCACGCTTCCTGATCGCGATGCGGCCGGAGCGCGGCGGGCGCGCCCCGGACTCCATCGAGGCGGCGTGGGAGACCGGAGGCGGCGGGCGGACGAGCATCGCGATCCCCCTGCCTTTCGTGCTCGTCCCGGACGGTGGCACCCTCACGATCGTGGCGGAACTGCGCCTGCCGCCGGGCGATGACGCGGTGCGTCTCTGCGCCGCCGGCGCCGGATCAGATTGGATCCACCCCCCCCACACGCCGGGACGCCGCCGGAGCGGCCGGGAGATCCTGGCCGCGGGTGGCGTATCCGGGGCTCTGGCGACGGCCTCCGCGACGGCAGGCGGAATCTGCGCTCTCCTGCCGGTACTCGGCCCCGCGGTCGTGACTCTCGACCTCCCTCCCGACCTCGAAGGCAGCGCCGTCGTCAGGATCCGGGGAGCCTTCGATCGAAACGCGGAGGCGCGGGAGGTCCGGGCATCGATCCTGTCCCGGGAGGGGGTTCCGCGCCGGGCGGGGTCGGCCATGGCCGGGACGGACATGATCTCGATCCCGCTCTCCGACTGCACCCCCGGGGAGCGGGTCGTGCTCGACTTCGGCGCGACTCCCGGACTCGTCGAGATCGAGTCCGTGGAGTTCGCCGAGGCGCGGTAGCGGACCGCGGAGCCTCAGCGCTGGGCGGTCGTGAGGCGCTCCCAGCGCGCCTTGAAGAGCTCCCGGGCCTTGTGAAGGCGCCAGCGGGTCGTGGCGTTCGTGCACTTGATGATCTGGGAAATCTCGTCGCACGACATCTCGTGGACGTCGCGGAGGAGAAGCACGGTCCTGTACTTGGCGGGCAGCCCGTCGAGGCAGCAGTGGATCAAACGGCGGGTCTCGGCCGCGTCAAGGCGCGCATCGGGGTCCTGCCGGACGGGGGGATCCGCGGGGAAATCCTCGATGGAAACGGCGTTCTGCTTGCTCCGCTTCCTCAGATGATCGATGGCGAGGTTCACCACGATCCGGTAGAGCCATGTGTAGAAGTTGTACTTGAGATCGAAACGGGCCAGAGCCCGATGCACCCGGAGGAAAGCCTCCTGGGCGATGTCGCGCGCATCGTCGAAATTGTTGACGAAGTGGTAGGCGATCCAGAAGACTTTCTTCTCGTAATGCCGGACGATCTTGCCGTAGCTGTCAACATCCCCCTCCTTGGCGGCGCGGATGAGGGCGACTTCCTCTTCCTTCTCCCGCCGGAGGTCCTCCTCGTTTCCCGACTTCGCGGTGGTTCCGAGACGGTCGAGGGCCATTGTCTTCGAGAGGTGCACCATCGTCGTTTCCTCCTGTTCGGGGGTTTCCCCGAGTCTTGATGCAACGGTCGAGCCAAAAGTTACGGGGCCCCGTCCGGGAATCACCGAAACCACCGGTCTCTGCCCATCTAACGAGCAACATCGGCCGTTTCTTCCGTGAATTCCCGAAGAACCGGGCGGCGGGGCGGAGTGCCCCATGGTGTCCCGCCGCGGTAACGGGTGCCCGATTTCGTCCTGCGTCCGGCACAGGGCCGGGACGTTTGCCCGGCGGGGGGACGTCTGGTATCCTCCGGCGCCCCGAAGCCCCGGGAAGGGAACATGAACAGGATCGCAGTCTGCGCCACCCTCGGACTCCTCGCGGCGGCCGTCTCCTGCTCCCATGAGACCGTTCGTGACGAGAGCACCATCGGATTCGACGTTCCCGAATCGCGCCTTCTCGGTCTCCTTCGCGTCGTCCAGGGCGACCGGACCGTCGGCTGGGTGCAGACCTGGGCCTTCGCGGATCACGACCCGGATCCGGCCAACGATCGGAAGCACCACATCGTCCTCGACCCTGAACGCCGACGGCTCGGCTTCGTCACGGACTCCGGAACGATCTGGCGCTACAGGGCCCACTTCGAGCCGGAAATGGTCGGGGCGTCGGATCTTCTGGATCGCGGCGTCAGGACCCTCCTCGATGTCCGCGAGGGCGATATCCGCCTCGTGGACGAAGTCCGTTCCGCCGGGCAACCCCCCGCCCCGGTGATGGCGCCGGACTCCGGCGCGCCCGCGGCCGAGAGCCCCTGACCGCCCGTCGGCGGCACCGACGGAGTTCAGGCCGTACTGGCAGCCTTCCTGCCCGATTCGACCTTCCGGACCACGCGGCCGTCGCCCCAGAGTCCATCGAGATCATAGAACCGTCGCGCGTCATCCAGCAGCAGATGGACGACGACGTCGCCGTAGTCGACGAGCACCCAGCGCCCCTGGTCGGCGCCGTGCATGCCGAGCTTGCGCCGGCCCTTCTGCTTCATGACCCGGTCGATCTCGATGGCCGTGGCGCGAGTCTGGCGGACGTTCATCCCCGTGGCGAGCACCACGTAGTCGGCGATGTCCGTGACTTCGGACACATCGATGACCGCGAGATCTTCGCCCTTCTTGTCGAGAATGATGTCCGCCGCGAGATGGGCCAGCGCCGTGGCCGTGAGGTTGCCTGTCGGTTCCGTTACGACTTCCCCCGCAGTCTGTCTTGGCATCGCGTCGTCTTCGTTGCGCCTTCCTGGACTCCGCCGGATCGGTGAAGAGCGGTAGCACCGCTCTGCCGCCCAGTCTACAGGTCGGATGCCCCCCCGGAAAGGCCTTCAGGGATCCCCGCTCAGATTTCGACTCAAGTCTCTTTCAAATAAGGGTTTGAATCGAAGCCCCCACGACGGCCGAGGCGCCGGCAAGCACGGCCATGGCGCCGGGGCCCACGCCCGCCTCGCCCCCCGAGGCGCCCCGGAGACGCAGAATCGTGGCGGTCTCGCCGCGCGCGGCGGCGCCAAGGCAGAAGCCCGCCACCCATGCCGCGGCGATCACGGGGCCGAGAATCGCTCCGGTCGCGAGGGGAAGAAACGCGATCGCCGCGACGCGGGGCACGGACTGGAGGGCTGCCGCCCGCCCCACGACGCGGACGGGGACCCCGCGCCCGGCATTCCCCCCGGCGGGCCCCACCCGAAGCTGCCGGCGGATGTCATCGATGACCACGGCGGCGACACGTCCGATTGCCCGCGCGGGCGACCCGCCGGCAAGCGTCCCGCAGAGGCCTCCGGCGAGGATGCCCGCCAGCGCCTCGACCACCGGGAAGAACGGAAGGAATGTCGTGGCCGTTTCGTGACCTGATCCGAGGGTCGTTAGCAGCTCGGCCGCCTTCCCCGATCGGACGGCCGCCATCGTCATCGCGTCGCAGAACGTGACGAGGAGAATCGCGCCGATCCATCCGGCGGAGAGAGCGACGGCGGGAGGATCGCAGGCGGCGGACGGTGGCGACGGAGCCACCGGCTCCGGAGTTCGGAGAACGGCGCGGAGCGCGAGGCCCGAAGAGAGAAGGAGCGACCCGAGGGGCCCCGCGAAGCGCAGCGCGAGGGCCACACCCGCCATCAGGATGACGGCCTCGAGAGTCACGGCGGCCCGCGCGGAGGCCGGACGGAACCCGGGATCGCCGCCGGGATCCCCCTCCGGTCCGGTATCGCGCCAGCGGGCCTCGATGGTGCGCCGGGCGGCGACGTCCGCCAGTTCGGCAACCAGCACGCCGAGGACGACACACGCGGCGCAGGCGATGCCCACGCCGAGAAGCGCGCCGGTCAGGAAGGAGGCGAGAGCCGCGATCCCGATCGCCGCCGAAGACGCCGGCGCCCCGCGGCTTCGGCCGGCGACGATCCCGAGCAGGGCGTATCCGGCAGCGGTGAAGGCCGCGGCGAGGAAAGCGAATTCCGCGAGGCGCGGTCCGATCCCCGCCGCGCCCGCCGGTCCGAGAAGCGATTCGACGCGATCGGGGGGCGCGAGGATCACGAAGCAGCGGGTCGCGAAGAGCGCCGCGAGGAGCAGGAGCGCCCGCTCCACCACGGGAAACACACCGCCGATCAGCGGTCCTTCGTTCCGGAGGAAGGCGGGAATCCCGCTGTCATCGGGACGGAGGCCGGCCTCCATCCCGGGCAGGTCCCGGGCTGCGCGGGCGAGTCCTTCGCCGGCCACGACCGCTCCGAACCGGAGCACGGCCACCGATCCCGCCATGCCGAGCAGGAAGGACGCCGGCAGCCACACGGCGCGGGGATCCTGCGCCGCGAACCCGGCGGTGCCGAGGAAGAGGAGGCCTGCCGGAAGAACCGCAGCGGGGACGAGGACCGCGGCGGGACGCGTCGATCCGCGATCCTCGGGGGCTGCCCCCGGCCGGAGGCGTCCCGCCGCCGCGATTCCGAGGAGCAGCGCCGCCGCTGATCCGGCGAGGACCGCCAGCGCGGCGCCCGGACGGGCCGAGGGCGAGGCAGCGGCCGCGAAGCCGGCGAGGAGGAGCGTGACCGCGACGAGACCACGGCCATGCAGGCGGAGAAGGAGCCCGATACCCTGCGTAAACGCACCCCCGCCCGCGCGGGATGCCGCGGCCCCGCGCCTGGCCCGACCGGCTGCGAGCACGACGAGCAGGGCCGCGATCTCCGCGGCGAGGCCGAGCGCAACGAGACGGGTCGACATGGCGGATTTCCCCGGAACGGGTCGCCGTCAAGGTCCGATCACCGGCGCCGCGACGCAAGCAGCGCGGCCACGGCAGGCTCTTTCCTCCCATGGGCGGAGAGGCGCCGGAGGATCCCGTCGACATCGGGGCGGGAGCCCGTCTCCGTCCCGCCGCGGGCCCCGGCGGGACCGTACCGCTCCTCGCAGGCCGCCAGAGCTTCGAGGTCCGCAACGAGGGCCGGGTCGTGAGCGAGGGCATGTCGGGGACGGGACGCTGCAAAGAGGCCGGTCAGGCGCCGGACCTCGGCGAGGAGCGCCGCGGCACCCTCGGAACGGCCGGCCGTCATCCCCTGGACGATCTCGACGAGGACCAGTCTGAGACAGGCCGCGACGAGCCCCGCATTCCCATCGGAGATTTCCACGCCTCCCTCGGGCGGGGTCGCGCGGATCTCCGCCTCGATACCGCGCATCGCCCCGCGGAGAGCCTCGGCGGGTTCCGCAGCCGGCTCGGCGAGCGCGCGGAAGACGCCGTCCCATCGCGTGGCCGCCTCGAAGAGTCGCGGCGCCGGAGGGTCGAGTTCTCCGGCTCCGAGGGCCTCGAGGCGGCGGAGACGAGCGGAGGCGGCCCGGGCGGCCTCCGCCCGATCTCCCGCCGCCGCGGCCTCGAGCATCCGGAAGAAGGCAGCCAGGGCCGCGGCGCGAAGCGGCCGCGGATCTCCGGGAGCCAGCCGCTCGGCGCCGGCGGCATGGGCGAAGGCCCTTGCGAAAGGTCCTTCCGGCCAGGCCCGGATCGCGTGGGGATAGCACCGCGGATCTTCGCCGGCGACGTGGATGAGAGCGCGGGCCGCGCCGAGGCGCAGATCGACGCTGCGCGGATTCCGCGCGATGCCGGCCTCGAGGAAACGGATGCCCTCCCGGACCCACCGGAAGCGTTCATCGGGGTTGTCTTCGAGTCCCGCGACGTCGTGGAGCAGGAAAGCCGCCTGATAGCTCCACGCCCGATCGTTCCCCGGATCGAGGGCCGCGAGGAGCGCGAGATCCGCGAGGAGCGCGAAGGGCCGGCCCTCGCGATAGGCCCGGTCGGCACGGAGCCAGAGCGTGTCGAGGGCCAGGGGACGGAGGGCTCCGGCGAGGACCGTCCCGGCGAAGACGGGAAGGTCCGCCCCGGCGGGGGTCACGATGCCTGGCGCTCCCGTCCGCGTGGACGGGAGGCGGAGGACCACGGCGAGGGCGAAGGCCGCGATCATGACGGCGAGGCGGACCGGCACGGATGTCACGGGACGTCGCTCCGCCGCCGGCCCAGGTAGACGACCAGTCCTCCCGCGCACAGCGTTGCCAGCCAGCGGAGGGCCTCGGCCCAAAGCTCGGTGTTCGGAGGGGTCCTGCCGCTGCCGACATCGGCGAACGGAGAGCGCCCCGGAGAGGGCGGCAGCAGCGCCAGGATCGCTCTCAGCGCCACTCCCGGAGCCGTGCTGCCTCCGAACCAGCCGGATTCGAGGAGCAGTTCGCGGCTGTCGGCGAGGATGACGCAGAGAAGGGCGAGGAGGAAGGCCAGAGACTCGGACAGGAACGCCGACGCCAGGAGGCCCAAGGCAGCCACGGTGGCCGCCCGGAGCCCGAGAGCGAGGTGTCCCCGGAGGGCGCCGCCGATGAAGGCTCCGCGTTTCCCGTGGAGCCGCACGTCCCCCGGCCCGAGGCGAAGATCGAACCCCGGATGGACGCGGGTCACCCGGACGGCATGGGGCGGCGGCCCCATCGTGCCGGAAGGCACGAGGAGCACGGACCGGATCCGCTCTCCGGAGAGAGACGGGCGGGCGCGCGCGGCCTCCCGCCCGGCACCATCGAGTAGCACGACCTCCACCGGCACGCGCCGCGGGAGCGTCGTGCCCGGCGTCCAGAGGAGTCCCGCCCGGAGATCGAGGCGCAGCACGCCGTCGGCGAGATCCTCCGGCGTCGTGGCGAAACGGAAGGTCGCGGAGGGGGCATCGCCGGTGAGGAGGACGCGACCCGGGGACGGGCGAAGCAACGGCACCTCGACTCGGACCGCCCGGGCGGCGTCCCCCGCATCCGCCGCGCCGAACCGCACGGCATACTGGCCGAGGGCCAGGAGCCCGACCGCGGCTGCCGAAGCCACGAGGACGAGCGAGAGCGCGATCCCGCCGCCGAGCCAGGTCGCGGCGGGTCCGGGCCAGAGCGCGAGATGGGAGGCGGCGATGAGGCCGTCCCGCGGCGCCGTGAGCCGCGCGGAAAGGAGCAGCGCCGCGCCGAGCGTGAGGACGACGGCGGCGCCGCCGGCGAGGTCGAGGAACAGCGTGCGATCCGCCTCGGGCCCGCTGCTTCGGAAGAACGGATGGAGGGCGAGAACGGCCCCCGTCCCTCCGACGAGTGCGAGCGGGACGCCGGCCCGGGTGAGGCGCCGCGCGACGTGGTCCGCGAGGAGGCACGCGGCGGACGCGACCCGCCTCCTCACGGCGCGCCGCCTCCGGGGCCGCCGGCGGCATCTCCGCCGGAGGGCCGGGCGAACCAGCGGGCCGACACGGCGGACTCCGCAGCCCGGCGATCCGTCACGGCCCCGCCCCGCGCCCGGACGGCCGCCTCGATGGCGTCCCAGTCCCCGGGCCCCACGCCGGTGATCGTGAGATCCACCGCTCGGAGCGACATCGCGAGGTCCTCGGGCGTCCCCTGGAAGGCCACGCGGCCCGCGTCGAGGATGATGAGGGCATCGGCAAGCCCTGCCCGGTCCTCGGGGTCGTGGGAGCTCAGCACGACCGTGGCGCCCTCCCGCGTGAGGTCGGCCGCGGCATCGCGGAAGGCCGCCCGTCCCTCCGGATCGAGCCCCGACGTAGGTTCGTCAAGGAGAACGACGGCGGGGCGGCGGATCAGGACGACCGCGAGGGCGAGCCGGCGGCGCATGCCCCGGCTGAACGAGGCCACCCTCTTCCGGCCCGTCTCCGCGAGACCGAAGCGGCGGAGCGCCGCCTGCACGCGGCTCCTCTCCCGCGCGGGCCTCTCCCCCATGAGGCCGACGTGGAAACGGAGCGTCTCCTCCGCCGTGAGGAAGGAGGGGAGCTCCCCCTCCTCCGGAACCCACGCGATGCGGCCGCGAACATCGGGATGACGCGGAGGACGACCGAGGAGGAGGACGCGGCCCCGGGTCGGGAGCAGGAGTCCGGAGAGGAGGCGCAGGATCGTCGTCTTGCCCGAGCCGTTCCGGCCGAAGAGGCCGAGAACCCTGCCGCGCTCCACGCGGAAGGAGACGCCGTCCACGGCCGCGACCCGCCCTCCCCTGCCCCGGCCACCCAGCGTCCGGCAGAGGTCCGACACCTCGATGGCGGGTTCGCCGGACTCCGGCGGCCCCATCAGCGCCGGCCTCCGGACGCCCGAAGCCGGCGGCCGGCCGCTGCGGGACGGATGAGCGTCGAAAGCTGCACCGTCCGGAGGGTCGTGAAGGCCGTGTCCTCGATCTCGGCGAAGACGCCCGCGAGGGCGAGGGTCGCCGGATCCGTCAAGGAGGCGTCGCTCCGGGACCGGAAGCCCCCGCGGTCGCGATCCTCGAAGAGAGTCACGATGTCGAAGAGCGTGATCTGACCGGCGGGCCGTGCGAGGCGGTAGCCCCCCGCGGCGCCCCGCGACGCCGCAGCGAGGCCCGCCCGCGCAAGGGCGCGAAGGACCTTGGCGAGGTGGCTCGCGGAAACGCCATGGCGCCGCGCGATGTCGGCGACCGTGACGAAGCCGTCCTCCCGCCGCGCCATGTCCAGCGCGGCGAGGAGAGCGATCCTTGTACTCTGGTTCCAGTGCATGCCCGTCCACCGGAGTGGGGCCGACCGATCGTGCGCGGGACGCCGCCCTGGCGCAAGGGCCGGCGGCTCTTGCGCGAGAGCCGTGCGAGGCCATACTTGCCGCGCATGGCGAGGCTCGTTCTCCTCACGGGTACGAACGCCGGACGCGGGATTCCCGTGGCAAGGCCGGTCATCCTCGGTTCCGGACCGCGATCGCCCGTGCCCATCGCGGCGGGTGGCGTCTCCCCGGAGCACGCACGCGTCTGGCAGGCCGGAGACAGCGTCCACGTGGCCGACATGAACAGCGCCACGGGGACCTTCGTGAACGGCGAACGGGTGACGCGGGCCACGCTCCGCAGCGGCGACGAACTCCGGATCGGGGAGGCCCGGCTTCGCTTCGAGGCCACGCTGTCCTCGGCGCCGCCTGACACGCCGCCGCCCGACCTCGAGGAGATCACGCTCGACGGCCCGGACGACGACATCCCCGCGCCGGCGCCGTCTCAGCTGCCGCCGGCTCCGCCGCGACAGGCGAATCGCGGCGGACGACCGGCCGCAGAGGGCGCGGGCGGGATTCGCGTCGCCGGCGACCGGCTGATCCAGAGGAGTCCTCACGCCAGGGCCGCGAAACGATCGTCCCTCCTCGGACAGGATCTCTCGCAGCGCTCCCTCGGATTCCGGATCGTCGCTGTCCTCGTCCTCCTGGGGGCGGCCGCCGGCCTCTTCGCCCTCGTGTGGACCCTCGTCCGGTCCACCTGAGCCTCACGGGGTCCTGTCCTCCTGCGCCGCGACGGCCGCCCGGCGGCTGCGTCACGTTCCCGCCAGCGCGCGGGTGTAGCTCCGGAGCGTCAGTTCCGCCGTGCGGTCCCAGGTGAACGTCGCCGCCCTGCCGCGGCCCCTCGCGACGAGCTCTGCGCGCAGCGTATCGTCCCTGAGGAGCGCGAGGAGCCCCCGGGCGATGTCCTCCTCGCAGGTCGCGTCCACGAGGAGGGCGGCATCTCCCGCGGTCTCCTCCATGGCCGATCCCCGCGACGTGAGGACCGGGACGCCCTGCGCCATGCCCTCGAGCGGCGGAAGCCCGAAGCCCTCATGGAGCGAGGGGTACGCAAGACAACGCGCCCCGCTCATGAGCGTGACGAGGTCCGGGTCGGAGAGGCGGCCGGTCTCGAGGACGCGGCCCCGGAGATCCAGGTCGCGGATGAGGGAGGGCAGATCCTCCATGAGCCACCCCGCGGCTCCCGCAAGGACGAGGACGTGACCCGGCGCCCCGCGGTCGGCGGCGCGGAAGGCCCGGAGCAGGCGGGGGATGTTCTTCCGGGGTTCGAGCGTCCCCACGTGGAGCACGTAGTCGCCCCTGAGGCCGAGGCGGCGCCGGAGAGCATCGCGATCCTCGTCGCTCCGCGAAGCCAGGAAAACGGGGTCCACACCGAGCGGCGTCACGTCGATGCGCTCCTCCGGGACCCCGTGGTGACGCGCGATCCCCTCCCGTGCGAACGCGGAGATGGCAATGATGCGCCGGGCCCGCTCGATGAGCCAGCGGCTCGTGGCGGCGAGTCGGAGGGCATTCCTGCGGCCGTGGAACGCAGGATCGACGAGGTAACTCACGTCGAAGAGCGTCGCCACGGCAGGGCCCCGCGAGCGGGGATGCCGGATGTAGTCGGTGTGGTGCCAGACGTCGAGGGGGCCGGCCACGGTCTCCGCGCGGAGGAGACCCCCGGCGTCGAGCAGACGCACGAGACGCCCCGGGATCCGCCGGAACGCCCGGATGGCACCGGGAGGCAGAGAGGACTCGGCCAGGGCGATGCGGCGCCGGAACCGGCCGAAGAACGGCGCCACGAGCACGAGGTCGTGATGGGGAGCCGCGCGGCGGAGCGCGCCGGCGAGATTCCGGACGTAGCGGGCGATGCCCGCGCCCCCGATCAGGGCTGCGCGGTAGTCGAGGCCGATCCTCATGGCTCGCGCCCCTCCTCGAGCGAGGCCAGCGCCGATCCGGCGGCGGCCGACCGAAGGAGCAGGAGGAGGGCCCCGACTCCCGCGGCGACGGCGGCGATGACGGCCACGGCGCCTCGCCCCCGCAGGACCGCTGCGACGAGGACCGCGGGCAGCACCGTCAGGGCAGCGCGGAAAGCCTCCCGCCGCGCCACGCCGGCGCCGACTCCCCGGAACGCGCCCCGAGCGAGGGCCGCGACGAGGATCTCGCGGCCGAGCACCGCAGCCGCCGCGCCGGCAGGACCCCACCGCGGGATGAGCAGAAGGCAGAGTCCAGCGGTCGCGGCGAGGCCGGCGAGCGAGATGGTCAGGAGCCGCGCGAAGCGGCCCGCCGCCGCCAGCGCCGTCGTCCACACGCTCCCGTACCAGACGGCCGCCGTGGCGGCCGAAAGGAGGCCGAGCGCCGGAACCGCGCCCTCGGCCTCCGAGAGGACGCGGGCGCCGTAGACGGACTCGAGGACGTCCGCGGACAGGATGATGAGGGGCCCCGCCACGGCGAGCCCCGCCATCCCGAGGGCAAAGGAGACCGCCGCCGCGCTCCGCCCGCGCGCCGCCGGGAACGATCGCGACCAGTGCGGCAGGAAGGGAGCGAGGAGAACGCCGGAGGCGAGCATGAGCGGAACGGCGAGCCGCACCGGCAGCGCGTAGGCGCCGAAGTCCGGCGCCGGCAGCAGGGCGCCGGCCGTGAACACGTCGAGGTGCAGGGCGAGGGCCGAAACCACGGCGGCGAGGGCCGCGCTTCGCCCCGAGCGGAGGAAGGCGATGGCCTCGGCGAAGGCAGGGCGGACGCCCCGCGGGAGGTCCCGGCGGGCGGCGGCGAGAAGCCAGATCCCGCGCGACGACTCCCGGAGTCCGAGGGCGAGGAAGCAGGCGCCGCCGGGCAGGCCGAGGATCGCAACGAGTCCGACCGCGGCCAGGAAGGCCGCGTGGATGACGGCACCCGAGGTCGCGAGGACGCGGGCTCGGCCGCCGGCGAGGAGCACCGGAGCTGCCGTGGCGCCGAACAGGCATGGGAAGGCGAGACCGGTGAGAATCGCCGCGTCGAGGCGGCCCGTGCCGGAACCGGGAAGAGCCGTGACGAGGACGAGCACGATGAGGAGCACGACGCCGGCGGCGAAGCGGAGGCGGAACAGGGCCGCGAGAAGGGGTCCGGACGATCCCTCCGCCGCGGCGAGGCGGCGCGTGAGGACCACGCCGCCGCCGGGATCGAGCACGAAGGCCCCGAGCGACAGGGCCGTGGCGTGCCAGGCGAAAACGCCGAACTCCGCCGCGCCGAGGTGGCGGGCGATGATCCCGCCGGCCGCGACGGCGGTCGCGAGGCGGAAGGCGTGGGCCGCGCCCAGCGCCAGCGGATCCGAGAGGCTCGACCGGGCCGTGGGAGTCTCCTTTGCCGGACGCATCGTGGACCGGGACGCAGCCTCCATCAAGGCGGTCGCACGTTCTGGGCTCCCCTCCGGGGGCGCGGTAGAGTTCGCGCCATGCTCGTGCTCGACGGGGAATCGCTCGACGTCGAAACCGTGCGGCCCGTGGTCCGGGGCGACCCCATGGTCTTCGCGCTCGCACCCTCGGCCGTCGCCGCCGTGCGGCGCGCACGGGAGGTTCTCGACGCCATCCCCCACGACCGGCCGATCTACGGCATCAACACCGGGTTCGGCCGCCTCGCCGGGACCCGGATTCCCGAGGACGGACTGCGGACCCTCCAGCGCAACCTCCTCCTCTCCCACGCCTGCGGCGTCGGCCCGCCGCTTCCGGACGGCGTCGTGCGACTGGCCCAGATCCTCCGGGTCAACGCCCTCGCCCGCGGCAACTCCGGCGTCCGCCTCGAGCTCATCGAGCGCCTCCTCGGGCTCCTCAATGCGGGAATCCTGCCCGTCGTGCCGGAGAAGGGCTCCGTCGGCGCCAGCGGCGATCTCGCGCCCCTCGCCCACATGGCCCTCGTCCTCATCGGCGAGGGCGAGGCGCGGCTCCAGGGCGTCACCATCCCGGCGGCCACGGCACTGAGACAGAAGGACCTCCCGCCCTTCGTCCTGGCCGCGAAGGAAGGGCTCTCCCTCATCAACGGTACGCAGGTGTCCCAGGCCATCGGGATCGACGCGCTGCTCCGCGCCCTCGACCTCGCACGCGTCGCCGACATCGCCGCGGCCATGACCCTCGATGCGCTCCGGGGCTCCGCGACGCCCTTCGACCCCCGCGTCGCCCTCGTGCGCCCCCACCCCGGCCACGCCGTCGTCGCGGCGAACCTGCGCGCTCTCATCGCCGGGAGCGCCATCCTCGCGTCCCACGCCGGGTGCGGAAGGGTGCAGGACGCCTACTCCCTCCGCTGCGTCCCCCAGGTCCACGGCGCCGTGCGCGACGCACTCGCGCATCTCCGCGCCGTGCTCGAGCGGGAGATGAACTCCGCGACGGACAACCCGCTCGTCTTCTCCGACGACGGTGACGTCGTCTCGGCGGGGAACTTCCACGGCGAGCCCCTGGCCCTCCCGCTCGACTACGCCGCCGCCGCGGTGTCGGAGCTCGGCGCGATCGCCGAACGCCGCATCGAATCCCTCGTCAATCCCGACCTCTCCGGGCTGCCGCCGTTCCTCGTGGAGGACAGCGGCATGAACTCGGGCTTCATGATCCCCCAGGTCGTGGCGGCGGCCCTCGCGTCCGAGAACAAGTCGCTCGCTCATCCCGCCTCGGTGGACTCGATCCCGACGAGTGCCGGCCGCGAGGACCACGTCAGCATGGCTCCCATCGCGGCACGGCACCTCGCGGCCATCGCCGACAACGTTGCATCCATCCTCGCCATCGAGCTCTTCGCGGCCTCCACGGCCCTGCAGTTCCACCGTCCCCTGCGTTCGAGCCCCGCCGTCGAGCGCGCCCTCGAGGTCGTGTCGGCGGCCGCGCCGCGGCTCACGGCCGACCGCTGGCTCGCCCCGGACCTCCGCGCCGTCCGCCGCATCATCGACGACGGGAGCCTCGCCGCCGCCGTCGAGGAGACGATCGGCCCCCTCGCCTGACCGACGCGGACGCTGCCTTCCCGGACCCGCGTCTTAGAATGATCTCCGGCCGAGGAGACCCTCCCCCATGAACACGCGCCGCATCGTCCGCGCTCCGCGGGGCACGACCCTCACGTGCCGGTCCTGGCAGACCGAGGCCCCGTTCCGGATGATCCAGAACAACCTCGACCCTGACGTGGCCGAGGATCCCGACCGCCTCATCGTCTACGGAGGGAACGGGCGGGCCGCCCGATCCTGGGAGGCCTTCGACGCCATCCTCGCCGCCCTCCGCGTCCTCGGAGACGACGAGACGCTCCTCGTCCAGTCCGGCAAGCCCGTCGGCGTCTTCCGGACGCACGCGGATGCGCCGCGGGTCCTCATCGCCAACGCCAACCTCGTTCCAAGCCACGCGACCTTCGACGAGTTCCGCCGTCTCGAAGCCCTCGGCCTCACGATGTTCGGCCAGATGACCGCTGGCTCGTGGATCTACATCGGCAGCCAGGGCATCGTCCAGGGGACCTTCGAGACGTTCGCCGCCGCCGGCCGCGCGCACTTCGGAGGCTCCCTTCAGGGCCGGCTCGTGGTCTCGGGCGGCCTCGGGGGCATGGGCGGCGCCCAGCCCCTGGCGGCGACCCTCGCCGGAGCCGCCTTCCTCGGGGCCGAGATGGACCCTCATCGCACGGAGCGGCGGCTCTCGACCCGCTACGTCGACCTCGCGGAAACCGACCTCGACCGGGCCATCGACAGGGCGCTCGCCCTCCGCGACGCCCGGGAGGCCCGGTCCATCGCCTGGACGGGGAACGTCATCACGCTTCTCCGGAGGCTTCTCGCACGGGGCGTGGTCCCCGATCTCGTCACGGACCAGACGTCGGCGCACGATCCGCTCCACGGCTACTTCCCGGAGGATCTGGACCGCGAGGCCGCGCTCCGGCTCAGGACGGAGGATCCCGACCGGCATGTCCGCCTCGCCATCGAGTCCATGGGCCGCCACGTGGAACTGCTTCTCGAGCTGCAGCGGCGCGGGTCCGTGGTCTTCGACTACGGCAACAACCTCCGCGGCCGGGCGCGAGAGGCCGGAATCGCCGACGCCTTCCGCATTCCGGGATTCGTGCCGGAGTACGTGAGACCGCTCTTCTGCGAGGGACGGGGACCGTTCCGCTGGGTCGCCCTCTCCGGCGACCCGCGGGACATCCGGCGGACGGACGAGGTCATCCTCTCGGAGTTCGCGTCGGACGAGATCCTCGGCCGCTGGATCCGCCTCGCCGCGGAACGTATCGCCTTCCAGGGTCTTCCCGCGCGGATCTGCTGGCTCGGCTACGGCGAACGCGCGCGGTTCGGACTCCGGCTCAACGAGATGGTGGCGCGCGGGGAGCTCAGCGCCCCCATCGTCATCGGACGCGATCATCTCGACTGCGGCTCCGTCGCGAGCCCGAACCGGGAGACCGAGGGCATGCGCGACGGGTCGGATGCCATCGCCGACTGGCCGCTCCTCAACGCCCTCCTCAACACGGCCGCCGGGGCCACATGGGTGTCCATCCATCACGGCGGCGGCGTGGGCATCGGGAACTCCATCCACGCGGGACAGGTCATCGTCGCCGACGGCACGCCCGCGGCGGCCCGGCGCATCGAGCGCGTGCTCACGACGGACCCCGGACTCGGCGTCGTCCGCCACGCCGACGCGGGCTACCCCGAGGCCCTCGACTTCGCGCGCCGGGCCGGGATCCGGACGTTCTGAGACCGGGGGGGGCGGCCGCCGCTGCAGTTCCTGCCCGGGTTTCCCGATAGAAGAAGCGGCGTTCAGGGAATCCGCCGGGAGTCCGGGCGGACGGGTCCTCAGGGAGGACCGGAGCCGGTGCCGGCGGAGCCCCGGGGGGGGACATGCGCGACAACACGGACGGGCAGCGCAGGCGGATCCTCCGGATCCCATCGCGGAGATCCGGCGCCCTGATCCTCGCGGCTCTCCTCATTCCGGCCACGGCCGGCATCACGGGACTCGACCTCCTCCGCTCGCACCAGGCGCGGGAGGCTGCTCTGCGCGACGGCCTCGCCCGGGACCTCGACGCGGCGCGGGAGCGGGCGGCGGACGCCGTGCGGCGCCTCGCCGACCTCGAGGCGAAGACGCTCCGCATGGAGCGAGCGACGGAGGAGCGCCTCGCCGCGGGGCAGATCGAGACCGCGCGCCTCGCCGCGGAGTTCTCCGAGCGGCAGCGCGCGGAGCACGACGAGGTCGTGGGACTGGTCTCCCGCCGCTTCGACGTGCTCGACGGCCGGATCGGCCGGACCCGCCCGTCGGCGGAGACGTTCCAGGACATCCAGGCGCGGCACGATCGCTCCGTCGTCCTCATCTACTGCGAATTCTCCTACCACCCCGTCGAGGAGGGCCTGCGCGGTCCTCCGCGTCGCGCAACCGGCTGGGGCTCGGGCTTCATCGTGACGGAGGAGGGACACATCGTCACGAACAAGCACGTCGTTCAGCCCTGGAAGTTCGACTCCGACCTCATGGCCCTCGCGGCGCTGGGCGAGATCGAGGTGGACGAGTGGAGCGTGCGCCTCGCGGCGTGGCCCGCCGGCGAGCGCGCCCTCGACGCGGAACGGAACCCCGTCTTCTCCACGGGTTACAACAACATCGAACGGCAGGATCTCCGGCTCTTCGCCCTCGCTCCCGACCGCTGGGGCCGCCGGTCGGTCGAGTTCGCCGGCGGCCGCGTGGGCGTCCGCCTCCACGATCTCGACAACAACGACCTGGCGATCCTCAAGGCGGAAGGCGCCCCCTTCCACCCGCTGCCCTGCGCGGAAGGCGACGGCGGACCCGGGCTCCGCAAGCTCGACCCGGTCATGGCGCTGGGCTTCCCCCGCGGCCAGTCGGGCCTCGAGTCGGGGATCGCCGAGACGTCGCCCTCCATCGGAACCGTCCGGAAGGTCGAGGAGACGATCCACGTCTCGGCGGCGATCATCCCCGGCAACAGCGGCGGGCCGCTCTTCGGCGCCGACGGCCGCGTCGTGGGAGTCACGACGCGGATCTTCTCCGAGACCCTCGGGATCTGCCTCAAGATCGAGCACGCGATCCGACTCCTCCGTCACGGGATTCTCGCGGAACGGCTGGCCGGCATCGCGGCGGCGGGGTTCCCCCTCCCGGCGTTCCCCCTCCTCCGCAAGGACCGCTGAGCCCGAGCCGCCTCAGACGGCGGCGGCGCGGGCGAGCAGGATCGCCGCCGCGGCGGCGACGTTCAGCGACTCGGTGCCCGGGGCCATGGGGATCGAGACGGGTCGCGCGAGGTCTCCGGCGGCCAGGGCGGACCCTGCACCTTCGTTCCCCACGACGAGCACGAAGCGCCGGCCGTAGTCCACGGCGCGGTAGTCCTCGCCGCCGTGGACGACTCCCACGAAGGCATGGAAGCCGAGGCCCCGGAGCCGGCGGGTCTCCGCGTCCGCCGCGCCGCCCTGTTCCACAGGGAGATGGAACACGGCGCCCGCGGAAGCGCGGACGACCTTCATGGAGGTCGGATCCGCCGACCCAGCCGCCACGATCGCCGCCTCGAAGCCGAGGGCAAGAGCCGTCCGGAGGACGGATCCCGCGTTCCCGGGATCGCTGACGCCGTCGAGAAGGACCACCCGGCAGGGCGTCTTCCGGAGCACGGGATCGAGGGAGGCCACGAAGGTGGCCGCGACTCCCGCCACGCCGGGGGACGTCCGCACGCCCGCGATCCGCTGGATCTCCGCCTCCGGGACGGAGAACTCCCGGAGGCCGGCGGCGCGGATCCGCGCGAGGAGCGCCGCCCCGGTCTCCTCCGCGGCGAAGGCGTCCGTGCGGACGACCTCGCGGAGCCGCCCGGCGGCCAGGGCCTCCTCGACGAGATGCGGGCCATCGACGAGGAGGAGTCCTGTCCCGCGGCGCGATGCGGCGCGGCCCAGATCGAGGAGCCGCCGGAAGGCGGCGCGGGTCAGTCGGTCCGGCGGCATCGCAACACCCTCGGAACGGACGCCGGCGGCTTGCGGGCCTCCGGCGGCGATCATAGCCTACGACAACGCGTCCCGGCCGCACCATGGCGAAGCGAGAGTTCCGCGATCTCAGCACGTTCCTCACGGAGTTCGAGGTCCTGGTCCGTCCCGAGGACGCCGGCCAGCGCCTCGACCGGTTCCTCCGGGCGCGCGTGTTCTGGCGCTCCCGGACGAACATCGTGGAGCGGCTCCGGGACGGCCTCATCCTCCTGAACGGCGCCTCCGCCCGGAAGAGCACGCAGGTTCGCAGCGGCGACCGAATCCGCCTCGTCGTGGACCCGCCGAGCAACGTGGTCCGGCTCCCCTCGGAGATCGGGCTCCGCATCCTCCACGAGGACGACGACATCCTCGTCATCGACAAGGACGCCGGCCTCCTCTGCCACCCCGTCGGCCGGCACGTCTACGACACCCTCGTGAATGCGCTCCACCACCGCTACCGCAGGACCGGCGATCCGGACGAGGACGTGGTGCCCCGTCTCGCGCATCGTCTCGACCGCGACACGACGGGCGTCCTCCTCGTGACCAAGTCCCGGGGGGCCCGCGCATTCCTCCAGTGGCAGTTCGAGCATCACCGCGTCGAGAAGGAGTACGTGGCGCTCGTGGCCGGCAACCCGGCCGCCGAGGGCGGCGAGATCGACGCCCCCCTCGGCCACGACCCGCATTCGCGGATCCGGCTCAAGATGGCCGCCGTGAAGGACGGCCTCCCGTCCCGGACCGCCTGGCGCGTCGAGGAACGATTCCGCTCCTTCGCTCTCCTCCGGCTCTTCCCGAAGACGGGGCGCCAGCATCAGATCCGCGCCCATCTCGAGCATCTCGGCCATCCCGTCCTCGCCGACGACATCTATGGCCGGGGGGATCCCGTCCGCGCCGGCGAACTCGACCCCTCCGATCCCGGGCCGGACCGCGTCATCCTCGGACGCCAGGCTCTGCACGCCGAGCGCCTCTCCTTCTACCACCCCTCGACGCGGGCAAGGATGACGGTCACGGCGCCCCTTCCCGGCGACATGGCGGCCGTCATGGAGGCCGCACGCCGCGGGGCCGGAGTCCTTCTCGGCTGAACGGTCCTCTCGCGTTCCGCTGCCCGTCAGGCTCTGACGTGGGCGAGGGCGTACTGGACGTACCGCGACGCGCTCCGGCGGATCTCGAGCGCCTCGTCATCGGTCACCTGGCGGACGACGCGGCCGGGGACACCGACGACCACCGACCGGGGTGGGATGATCCGGCCCTCCGGGACCAGGGCGCACGCGCCGATGATGCACTCCCGGCCCACGCGGGAGCCGCGGAGCAGAACCGACCGGATCCCGAGGAGGCAGCCGTCGCCCACCTCGCGGCCGTGCACGACGGCCGCGTGTCCCACCGTGATCTCCGCGCCGAGGACGACGTCCTCGTCGTGCTCGGGGTGGACCATGACGAGATCCTGCACGTTGGTCCGGTCGCCGATGCGAATCGGTGCGACGTCGCCTCGCACGACGGTGCCGTACCAGATGGAGACGTCCTTGCCGAGCGTCACGTCGCCCGCGATCGTGGCGTTGTCCGCCACGATGGCGTGGCCCGCACGGAGGAGCGCCGGGATCCGGGTCATCGCCTCCCCTCCGAGAGGACATGGAGGAAGGCCAGGAGATTCTGGACCATGTGGACGGCGATGGGCGCGACGAGTCGCCCGGTCCGGTCCATGACGACGGACAGGACGACGGCGAGGATGGCCACGGCGGGCCAGGTCCCCGGAGGGTGGACGGCCGTGAACACGAGGGCCGTGCCGAGGATGGCCGTTCCGGGCCCGACGCGGACACGGAGGGCGCGCTGAAGGAGGCCCCGGAAGATGATCTCCTCCGTGAGGGGCGTGAGGAGGACGAACGCGAGGAAGAGGCCGACGCGCGCACCGGGTCCGGCCGCGAGGATCAGCGACTTCATGCCCTGCTGCGGATCCCCGCCGTCCTCGGGCCTCAAGACGGCCTCCGCGACCTGGCCGGCGAGGAGCACGACCGGCAGGGCGGCGACCCAGAGAAGCAGGCCCCGGAGCACGGCACCGGCGACTCCGTCGCGGCGCAGCCCGCCCTCGGCGGGAAGCGCCTCCCCGCTCCGGAGCAGCCGGAGAACGACGAGGACGGCGAGGAGGGACGACGCCCGCGCCGCAATCTGCCCGTGGACGGGATCCGCCACGAGCAGCGTTGCCGCGACGCCCGCCGCCATGGACAAGGGCAGAGGCACGGCAGCGGCGAGGGCGAGCCGCCAGGGCGGGACCGGTCCCTGGTTCGCGGTTCCGGGCCGGCGCAGGACCTGCCGGACGGCGAGGCGGACGAGAAGAAGCCAGCCCCAGACCGCCAGCACGATCACCGGAGGAACCAGGTCCGCGACGCCGTCGAGCCACACCACGTCAGCGTTTCCCGGCGGAGTCGACGGACGTGCCCATCGCGTCAGGCGCCGCGTTCCGCCCCGGAGGATCCGGGTCGGGATGCCTGCTCGATGAGTCCGTGCAGGGGGGAGCTCGCGCTGCCGTAGAGCTTCCGCGGAATGCGGCCCGCGCGGAAGGCGGCGCGCCCCGCCCGGGCGGCGTCCCGCATGGCGCAAGCCATGAGCACGGGGTTCTGCGCCCCGGCGATCCCGGTGTTCATGAGGACGCCGTCCGCGCCGAGCTCGAAGGCTACAGCGACGTCCGACGCGGTGCCCATGCCCGCATCCACGATGACGGGCACCGAAACGGACTCGAGGAGGATGCGCAGGGCGCAGGGATTGAGGATCCCCTGGCCCGAGCCGATGGGCGATCCCGCCGGCATGACGCTCGTGACGCCCGCGTCCTCGAGCTTCCGGGCGATGATGGGATCGTCGGACGTGTAGGCCAGGACCCGGAAGCCCTCCCGGACGAGGATCTCCGCCGCGCGGAGCGTCTCGACGGGGTCGGGGAGAAGCGTGCGGGGATCGCCGAGGACCTCGAGCTTCACCCACTCCGTGAGACCGGCCTCCCGGCCGAGCCGCGCCGTGCGCAGAGCATCGTCCGCCGTGAAGCAGCCGGCCGTGTTGGGCAGGAGCGCCACGCGGGACCGGTCGATCCGGGCGAGCAGGGATCCGGCGCTCCGGTCGGCGAGATCCACCCTGCGGACAGCCACCGTGACCATCTCGGTCTCCGCCGCCGCGTGACAGAGAGCCATCTCGTCGAGCGAGCGGTACTTCCCGGTGCCGAGGATCAGGCGCGATCGGAACGTCCTGTCCCCGAGCGTCAGGAGATCGTCTGCCGGAGCCTCCGCAGCGTCCAACGTCTATCCTCCACCGACGAACGTCACGACCTCGACCCGGTCGCCGTCCTCGAGGAGCCGGGACGGGAGCGCGGCGCGCGGCACCAGCGACCGGTTGATCTCCACGGCCGCGCCCTCGACGGGGACGGCCAGCGCCTCGAGGAGCGCCAGGACGGTGAGCGGCCCCTCGAGCTCGCGGGGCTCGCCGTTCAACACTATCCGGAGCGGTGCGGCCACGGAACAGTCCCTCAACGCGGCGCCGCCGCTCCCGATGCGCGACACGGGCTCACGGGAGCGGATCCTCGTCTCCCTTCCCCCCGGCTCCGGGCGATCCCTCACGCTGGCCCCCCCCCGCCCGGATCTTGTCGAGACGGTACTGGAGCGTTCGCCGCGTGAGCCCGAGGAGCCGCGCCGCCTGGGAGAGATTCCGGCCGGTCCGGTCGAGCGCGGCGAGGATGAGCTCCCGCTCGAGGCCGTCGAGGGTCATCCCCGCGGCGACGAGGCGGTCGATCCACTCGGGCCCTCCGGCGCCACGGTGTCCCGGAGCGGCCGGGATCATGATGTCGTCGGCCCCGACGACGTCTCCCCGCGCCATGACCACGGCCCGCTCAATGCAGTTCTGGAGCTCACGGACGTTGCCCGGCCAGGCGTGCGCCCGGAGCGTGCGGAGCGCGACATCCGTGAACCCCGCGAGGCTCCTGCCGTGGCTCTCCGCGAACCGCGCGAGGAAGTGGGCTGCGAGGTCGGGGATGTCCTCGGCGCGGTCCCGGAGCGGCGGGATGACGATGGGGATGACGTTGAGGCGGTAGAAGAGGTCCTCGCGGAACTCCCCGCGGCCCGCCATCTCCGCGAGGTTGCGGTGGGTCGCCGCGATGACCCGGACGTCCACGCGCACGGTCTCCGAGCCGCCGATCCTCTCGAACTCCCGCTCCTGGAGGACCCGGGTGAGCTTGGTCTGCAGATGGAGCGGCATGTCGCCGATCTCGTCGAGGAAGATGGAGCCGCGGTGCGCGAGCTCGAAGCGGCCGCGGCGGGCGGCGATGGCGCCGGTGAACGCTCCCTTCTCGTGCCCGAAGAGCTCGTCTTCGAGGAGGTTCTCGGGGATCGCCGCGCAGTTGACCTTGACGTAGGGGCCGCCGGCCCTCGGGCTGCGCTCGTGGATGGCCCGGGCCACAAGTTCCTTGCCCGTCCCGCTCTCGCCTTCGATGAGGACGGTCGCCGTGCTGGCGGAGATCCGATCGAGGGAGTCGAGGATCTTCCTGATGCCCGACGACCCGCCCACGATCTCCACGGGCTCCCGCAGGGTCTCGAGGGTCCTGCGGAGATCCCGGTTCTCCGACTCGAGATGCCGGAGGCGGAGCGCCTTGCGGATGCGGATGATGAGCTCCGACGTGTCCACGGGCTTCGTGAGGAAGTCCGAGACGCCGGCCTTGAAGGCGGCGACAGCGTCGTCGATCGAGCCGTAGGCCGTGAGAAGGAAGAAGAGGAGATCCGGCCGGTCCGCCGAGAGGGCCCTGTAGAGATCGAGGCCCGTGCCCCCGGGCATCCTGAGATCGGAGATGACGAGATCGAAGGCCCGGGACCGGGCGGACGTCCTGGCATCTTCCACGGACGTCGCGACCGTCACCGCGAATCCCTCGAGGGCGAGGACGTTGCGCAGCGTCTCGGCCTGGACGCGTTCGTCATCCACGACGAGGATGGTCGGGGATCCGCTCATGGTCTCGCCGGGATGATAACCGTCCGCCGACCGGTCCGGAGCGGGCGGCCGGGGACGGCGCCGGGGGGCGGCCGCCTCAGTCGCGCACGACGCGCGAGACGCGGCGCGGAAGGACCATGCGCACCCGGCATCCCCGCCCCTGCGGCGCCTCGACCTCGAAGGTCCCCCCGTGGGCCTCGACGACGGTCCGGTGGAGCGTCATGGCCAGCGCCAGACCCGCATCGGCGGCCCCGGATCCGGGGTCGAAGAGCGTGCGGAGGCGGCGGGCGTCGATCTCCCGCGCATCATCCGTCACCTCGAGCCGGACGCGGGATCGCTCCCCCTCCACCGTGACCGAGATGCGGCCCCCGCGCCGCTCCCCCGCCGCCCGCACGGCCGCCATGAAGACGTCGCGGACCACGCCGCGGATGCGGGCATGGTCCGCCGCCAGCCAGGTATCGCCGGTGACGCTTTCGGCGACCACCGCCCCCGACGCCGCGATCTCCGCCCCATGGGCGGCCACGACGGACGCCGCGAGGGCGCCGAGCTCGAACTCCTCGACCTCGACCTCGCGGAGGGTCGCGAAGTTCACGAAGTCATCGATGACACGGCGGACGCGCAGGAGCTCGGCCTGGATCCGCGCGAGATCCGAGGGCTGCACGCGCGCGTCCGGCCGCTCCGCCAGCCTTTCGAGATACTGGACCATGAGAGACGCAGCGTTGACGGGGTTCCGGACGTCGTGGGCGATGCCCGCCGCCACGGTCCCGAAGGCGCGGATGCGGCTCTCCCGCTCCCGCGTCCGCTCGGCCAGGATCGCCTGCCGCCGCGCCGACGTCACTGCGAGACCCGCGAGAACATAGAGGATGGCCACGAAGACGGCCACGCCGAAAAGCGTGAAGTCGAGGAGCCTCTCGAAACGCGGCCCGGAGGAGGACACGCCGATGTGGAGCTCGAGGATCCCTGCCGCCGCGCCGGGCGCGTCGGGCGGAAGCGCCGACGCGATGATGAAACGGTCCCGGCCGCCGGAACCCCGGACCACCGTCCGCCCCGGCCGCGCCGCGGCCGCGGCCGCCCCCGCCCCCGCCGGCGGCTCCCCGACAGCCGCAGCAACGCCGTTCCGGCCGTCCCGGACCACGATGCGCAGGAGGCTCGGAAAGTCCTTGAGGATGGCCTCGACCTCGGCGGTGAACCCTGATCCGAGGCCGCCTGGCACCACGATCTCGAGCCTGCGCGCCCGGCCCAGGGCCTCGACGACGCGGCGCTCCGCGACGCCCGCGAGGCTCTCGACGAACTGCCGGCGGTTCTCCTCCTCGGCGCTCCAGGCCTCGTGGATCCGCTCCCGGACGAGGAGCGTGAAGACGACGGCCGTGACGATCCCGGCGGCTGCCGAGACCCCGAGAAGCAGACGGCGCGGGAAGCGGGGGGCGTCCATGGGGATGATCCGTGAGCCCGAGGATACACCGCACGGCGGTGGCGCCCATGCGTCCGGCGGGACGCGGGACCGCCGCTCCGCGCGCGCGCCCGAGCGGCGACCCGGCGGCACGCCCGGCTTCCGACTCCCGGATCGCCGCCGCAACTCTTCGTCGGGACGCGAGTTGGCTTCCCGGGTCCCGGAATCGTCACCTTGATTCCCGGCCGCGGCGCGGGTACAGTGGAGTCGCCCTGACGGGTCTGACACTCTCGACGGAACGTTCGCGTTCGGAGGAAGTGGGTTTCCCCACTTTTTTCGTTTCTGCGGGCGCCGTCGGAGACGGGAACGGTCGATTTCCTCCGCTGTGCGGGGCTTTCGGGATGATGAACGGAGCCGAGCTTCTGAGAATGGTGGAGACGCTCCACAAGGAGAAGGACATTCCGAAGGATGTCCTCTTCGAAAGCCTCGAGATCGCTCTGGTCACGGCGGCCCGCCGCCGCTGTTCCGAGGAGACCGACCTCGTCGTCCGCATCGACCGGAACACGGGGGGCATCCGGGCCTTCGAGAACGGGATCGAGATGCGCGACGCGGCCTCCCTCGGCCGCATCGCCGCCCAGACAGCGAAGCAGGTTTTCCTCCAGAAGATCCGCGAGGCGGAGCAGGACAACATCTTCCGGCAATTCGAGATCAGGAAGCGCACGCTCCTCACGGGCACGGTGCAGCGATTCGAGGGCGAGACCCTCATCGTGAACATCGGGAAGACCGAGGCCGTCCTGCCGAGGCACGAGCGCATGCGCGGGGAGAATCTCCACGTCGGCGACCGGGTGCGGGCCCTCGTCTACGACGTCCGGAAGGTCGGCCCCAACGTCCGCATCATCCTCTCGCGAACCCACCCCGACCTCGTCCGGCGTCTCCTCGAGCTCGAGGTGCCCGAGATAGCCGACGGCATCATCGAGATCCGCCGGCTCGCGCGGGAACCGGGATACCGCACGAAGGTCGCCGTGTTCTCGAACGATCCGCGCATCGACTGCGTCGGTGCCTGCGTCGGCGTGCGCGGCGCGCGGATCCGCAACATCACCGAGGAACTGAACGGCGAGCGCATCGACGTCATCCGCTGGAGCGAAGAGCCCCAGTCGCTCATCATGAACGCACTGAAGCCGGCCGAGATCGTCCAGATCGCCCTCTCCGATTCGACGAACCAGGCCGACGTCTCCGTCCGCGACGACGAGCTCTCGCTCGCCATCGGCAAGCGGGGGCAGAACGTGCGCCTCGCGGCCAAGCTCACCGGGTGGGACATCAATATCGTTTCGGCCTCCGACTCGAGCATCCAGGCCGTGGGCCGGGCCGATCCCGAGGATCTGGTGGATGCCCCCGGACTCGAGACCGGACGCGGCGTGACCGAGATGATCGCGACCCAGGTGCTCGATGCCGCCGGCGAGCAGCTCGAGCTCACGGACGCCGCCGAGGCGGACGCTTCCGGAACAGAGCCCGGCGCGAAAGCCGGCGAGGACGGAATTCCGGGTGACGGGACCGGGAGCGGCGACGCCGCCCCCGGCGGAGAGCGTTGACGCCGGGAGGAGCGCCGGGGAGTTCATGAAGAAGAAAGTCCGGGTCTACGAACTGGCCAAGGAACTTGGCCGGGATTCCAACGAGGTCATCCAGGAGGCCCTCGCCCACGGCATCGACGTCCGGAACCACATGAGTTCCCTCGATGACTCGGCCGTGGCCATTCTCCGCGCCTTCCTCGAGGTGGCCCCGCCACCCCGACCGGCGCCGGAGCCCGAACCGGCGCCCGTGGCCGCCGAGGCTCCTGTCGAGGAGGGTCTTTCCTCCCTCCTCGACTCCGTCTTCGCCGAGACGTCCTCCCCCGCTGTGGCCGAGGCCACCATGGAGGCTGCGGCGCCCGCGCCGCCGGAGCCCGTCGTGCGGCCGGCGGACGTGCCCGAGGTCCGCCCCGTTCCTCTCCCGGCCGCCGCGGAAGCCGCTCCTGCGCCTGTGGCGCGCGAGACGCTTCCGATTCCCGAAGCGCCCCGTGCCCCCGCGGAGCCCCCGGCTCCCACGGCGCCGCCGGTGCGACCGCTCCATCCCTCCCTCACCGAGACGCCTCTGTCTCCCGCGCGCCACGTCGTGGTCCGCGAACGGGAGGTCCGCGAGCGGAGAGCGGCCGTCATCCTCGGCCGCAAGGAGATTCCGCCGCCGCCGCCGCCCCGTCCCCGCCCCGTCCCCCCTGCGAGGGGACCCGGAGGACCGCCGCCAGCGGGCGGCGGCCCCGGTCGCAGCGGCATCGTGTTCTCCCGCGTGGATGGCGGAAAGCGCATCTTCGTTCCGACGGGCACCACGACGCCCCGTCCCGGCCCGACGACACAGGGCCGCGGCCGTCCGCCGGGCCCCGGCGGCCCGCCGACGCACCGCAAGGACCGCGAGATGGCCATCAAGGGGCCGCGTCCGGAGCTGACTCCGGACCGCCCCATCGGCGATCTCGAGGGTCCGAAGAAGATCTCGATCCGCCTGCCCATCTCCGTGAAGGACCTCTCCGCCGCCCTCGGCGTGAAGGCCAACGTCATCATCAAGCTCCTCATGGAGAACGGCGTCTTCGCGGACATCAACAAGCCCGTCCCGAAGGAGGCCGTCGAGCTCATCGGCGTCGGCCTCGAGCGCGAGATCGAGATGAAGGAGAGCGAGGACGTCGAGGAGACGGTGCTCTCCGACCTCGAGATGCCGGCGCCGTCCGATCCCGCGAAGCTCGTCCCGCGGCCGCCCATCGTGACCTTCCTCGGCCACGTCGATCACGGCAAGACGTCTCTGCTCGACAGGATCCGCAAGACGGAGGTGGCCGCCTCGGAGCACGGCGGCATCACGCAGCACCTCGGCGCCTACCGCGCCGTCGCCGGCGACGGCCGGTCCGTCGTCTTCCTCGACACGCCGGGCCACCGGGCGTTCACGGAAATGCGGGCGCGCGGCGCCAACATCACCGACGTCGTCGTCCTGGTCGTCGCCGCCGATGACGGGGTCATGCCCCAGACGGAAGAGGCCATCAGCCACGCCAAGGCGGCCGAGGTGCCCATCGTCGTCGCCGTCAACAAGGTCGACAAGCCCGAGGCCAACGTGCTCCGGGTGAAGCAGCAGCTCACGGGGCTTGGCCTGCAGCCCGAGGAATGGGGCGGCAAGACGGTCTTCGTCGAGGTCTCCGCCGTCACGGGGCAGGGTGTCGACCAGCTCGTCGAGTACCTCGCCCTCGAATCCGACCTCCTCGAGCTCCGGGCCGATCCGACCCGGTCCGCCGTGGCCACGGTCCTCGACGCGCGCCATACCGAGGAGGAGGGCAACGTCGCCCGGATCCTCGTCACGGACGGTACGCTCCGGCGCGGGGATCCCTTCCTCTGCGGCGCGTGCTTCGGCAAGGTCAAGGCCATCCGGGACGACGCGAACCGCGCGCTTCCCTCCGCCGGACCCGCGACGCCCGTCTCCATCACGGGGCTCCCCGAGCTCGTCAAGGCCGGAGACAAGTTCTACGTCGTCTCCGACGTGGCCAAGGCCCGGGACGTGGCCGCGGCGCGCCTGCGCCGCCAGCGCGAGCAGGCCCTCGCCCGCAAGGCCCACGTCTCCCTCGAGCGGCTCTTCGCGGACCACCGCGGCGCCACGCTCAACATCATCATCAAGGCCGACGTCACGGGCTCCCTCGAGGTGCTCCGCAAGGCCGTCGGAGAGCTCGGCGTCGCGGAGATCAAGCCGAAGATCATCCACGCGGCGGTGGGCGGCGTGAACGAGACGGACGTGGCCCTCGCGGACGCATCGAACGCGGTCATCCTCGGCTTCCACGTCTCGACGACGTCGGCCGCCCGGTCGCTGGCCCAGGAGAAGAGCGTCGAGATCCGCCTCTACCAGGTCATCTACAAGCTCATCGACGAGCTCAAGCTCGCCATGGAGGGCCGTCTCAAGCCCGAGGAGCGCGAGGTCATCACGGGCCACGCCGAGGTCCGGAACACGTTCAAGATCAGCCGGATCGGGACGATTGCCGGCTGCTACGTCACGGACGGCATCGTGAAGCGCCAGAGCCGCGTCCGCATCATCCGCGATGGCATCGTGATCCAGGAGACCCAGATCGCGAGCCTCAAGCGGTTCAAGGACGACGCTCGCGAGGTCAAGGAGGGCCTCGAGTGCGGCATCGTGCTCGAGCGGTTCGACGACGTGAAGGTCGGCGACGTGTTCGATGCCATCGAGATCGAGGTGGTGAAGCGGACCCTCGAGTGACGCCGCGCCGCCCATGTACGTCGGCGTCATCCAGGCGGAGCTCCTCATCGAGGGCGCCCGGACGCTCAAGGAGAAACGCATGGTCCTCCGGTCCATGAAGGACCGGATCCGCCGGCACTTCAACGTGTCCGTGGCGGAGGTGGGCGACAACGACCTCTGGGACCGCTCCATCGTCGCCATCGCGCTGGTGGCCAACGATCACCGCTTCGTGGAAAGCTGCTGCGACCGCATCCTGAACTTCGTGGAACGGTCGCCGGGCGTCAGCGTCCTCGACAGCCAGACGGAGATCCTCTGACGTGGCCTCGGTGCGGATCGAGAAACTCGAGAGGGTCATCCGGGACCGCGTGAGCGAGGTCGTCGCCTTCGAGGTCTCCGACCCGCGCCTCGGCCTCGTGACGATCACGAAGGTCCGGCTGGCAGCGGACCTGTCGACCTGTCGCGTGTGGTGGTCCGTCCTCGGCGACGGGTCCGAGAAGAGCCGCACGGCCCACGCCCTCGAGAGCGCCCAGGGCTACGTCCAGGCAGCCGTCGCCCGGATCCTGCGGACACGGCGCACGCCCCGCCTCATCTTCGAGTTCGACGAGGCCGTGGAAGGCTCCGTCCGCGTGGCGGAAATCATCCGCCGCGCCGTGGCCGAAGACGAGGCCCGCCGCGGCGGTCCGCCGCCCGCGCCGCCACTCCCGCCGGGGCCGCCGGATGCCTCCGCCTCCTGACCCGGCGCCCCCGGACGCAGCCGACCGCTTCCGCAACATCGCCGTCGTGCGTCTCAGCGCCATCGGCGACGTCATCTTCGCCCTGCCGGCCGTCGAGGCCCTCCGCGTCCGGTTCCCCCGCGCCCGGATCACCTGGATCGTGGACGGCCGCGCCCGCCCGCTCCTCGAGGGGCACCCCGCGGTGGACGCGCTCCTCGAGTACCCGCGCGAGGCCTGGCGGCGCGCCCTGGCCGGGCGATTCGGCTTCGTGAAGGGAGTGCGTCTCCTCGGGCGCTTCCTCCGGGGCCTCTCCGCCCACGGCTTCGATCTCGCCATCGATTTCCAAGGGAACCTGAAGAGCGGCCTTTGCACGTGGTTCACGCGGGCGCCCGTCCGCCTCGGTCTCCCGCCGTCCGAGTGCCGGGAGCCCAACTGGCTCTTCACGAACCTCCGGGCTCCCGTCGGCGACCGGATCCTGCACCGTGTGGAGCGGGACCTCCTCGTCGTCTCGGTCCTCGGCGTCCCCTTCGCCTTCCGGCCGCCGTCCCTCGTCTTCCGGGACGACGACCGGGCCCGCCCCGAGGCCTTCCTCGCGGGGCCGGGAAGCGGCCCGGGACCCCGGGTCCTCCTCTACCCCGGCACGAGCGCCTGGGCTCCGCACAAGCGGTGGCCCACGGAATCCTGGGCAGTGCTCGGCCGGCGGCTCGCGCGGGCCGGCGCCAGGATCCTCGTGGCGGGAGGCCCGGGCGAGGAGACGCTCGTCGGGCGGGTCCTCGAGGGTCTCGGCGGCGCCGGCGTTCCGGTTCCCCTCGCCTTCACGATCCGCGAGCTCGCCTTCCTCCTCACGCGCTGCGACCTCATCGTGGGCTGCGACACCGGCCCCGCCCACATCGCCGCCGTGCTCGGGCGCCCGGCGATCCTGCTGTTCGGACCTTACGATGCCCGCTGCTACTACCCGCCCGGACACCCGGAGCGCGGCCTGTCCCGCTTCGTGCCGTGCAGCCCATGCCGGCGGCGCGACTGCACGCTCCTCACCTGCATGAAGGAAATCCGCGTGGAAGCCGTGGAGAGCGCAGCCCTGTCGGCCCTGGCCGAAACCGCCCCCCCCCGGACCGTATAGAGACCCATGGAACGTACCATCGGACCGGGCACGATCATTTCGGAGTACGTCCTCGAGGCGGAGATCGGCCACGGCGGCTCCTCCCGGGTCTTCCGCGGACGCCACCGGCAGATCCCGGATCGACTCGTGGCGATCAAGATCCCCCACGATGGAGAGGCCGCCCGCACGCTGCTCGAGGAGGGCCGGGCCCTGAGCCTCCTCGATCATCCCCGCATCGTGAGGATGATCGGACTCGACCTCGACGGCGACCCGCCCTGGGCCATCATGGAGTACGTCGACGGGGAGAGCCTGCGGTCGCGGCTCTCCCGGGAGGTACGACTCCCGGCCGGCGACGCTCTGGCCATTCTCCGGGACGTTCTCGAGGCCCTCGCGGCGGCCCATGCCCGCGGCGTCCTCCACCTCGACGTCAAGCCCGAGAACATCCTCCTCGACCGGATGGGCCGCGCCAGGCTCTCCGATTTCGGCTTCGGACGCGCGGCCAGCCGCCCCCCGGGTTCCGTCCTTCTCTCGACAGCGACCGACGGAGAACCCGCTGTCGGGGGCACCTTCGGCTACATGCCGAGGGAGCAGCTCGAGGGCCGCGCCGTGGACCGGCGCACCGACCTCTACGCCGCCGGCGTCGTGCTCTTCGAGATGGTCACCGGGGTGCGACCCGAGTTCGGCGACGCGCCGAGCCGTCTCGTTCCTTCCGTGCCACCGGTCGTGGACCGGCTCTTCAGCCAACTCTGCGCCCGGATCGAGAACCGTTTCGACTCTGCCGAGGCGGCGCTTCGCGCCCTCGACAGCCGTCAGGGAGACGTATTCCGAACTGTCCGGCGCCGGCCGGACGGCTCCGTGGCGATCGATCCCCCGGCCGGGGCGCGCGCCGGGCGCTTGAGCGCGGGGGTTCCGGTCCCGCACGGAGTCATGGTGCCGTCGCCGGCCGGCGGGGCGGGCAGCGTCACGCTCGGCATCTTCGGTCTCCTCTTCTCCTGCGTGCCCGCAGCAGGTCTCATCCTCGGGACCCTCGCCATCGCAACGGCCCCTCGGGGGCGGCTCGTTCTCCCGAACGGAACGGCGGCGGACACGGGCCGACAGGGCGCGGGCTTCGTCCTCGGAATCCTCGCGGTGATCATCAACGCCATGATCACCGTCGTCGTCGTCGTCGTCTGAAGGGGGTGCCGTCCGCGCGGATGGCGCCGGGACGGGATCAGCGCGGCTGTTCCTGGATCGTCTTCGGATAGGAAGCGTCGGCATCTCCGCCGCCGCGGGTGAAGGACACGCGCAGCTCCTCGCCGTCGCCGAAGCTCACGACCACCCCCGTGGCGCGCGATCGGAGGTCGTTGATGACGAGGCGGTCGATCCGGCCCCCGTCCACGAAGGTGCCGTTGGTGCTGAGATCCTCGAAGTCCACCATCTCGGTGTTCAGGAACGTGACGCGGAAATGGCGCCGCGAGATCCGCCGGTAGGCCGGATCGGCCTCGAGGGTCTCCCGTCCCACGCGCTGGCACTCGGGCGTCCGCGCCGCGGAGAACTCGCAGACCCGGGACCGTCCCACCGTGACGCGCTGGCCCACGGCGACCTCCACCGAGGCGCCGCGGAATACGCCCGCGAGTCCTTCGATCCGGAGGCGGAGACCGCTGTTCGTGACGCGCGGCAAGTCAGTCGTGGTCATGTGCACCTCACCAGGTGATCCGTCCGCTGGCGCGGATGCCGGCGACTTCGCAGTCCGTCGCCGACCGGATCGTCAGATGCGGCGAAGCCGCGAGGGGAGGAACGCCGCGCCGGGTGACGAGCGTCCGGCCTCCCGTCGTCTCGACGACATCCAACCTCTTGTCGGCATTGTCGATACGAACACGAAAAGTGTACCTTGCCCCGGCCCGCGGCGCAAAAGCCTCGCCCCCGCCGGGAATGGGCTCAAAGTATTGTTCGTAAGCCGTTATGGGGCCGACCCATAGCGCCGTTTGCCGGAGCGGCGTGAGGATCCGGACATCCCGTTCGAGACCGTGCAGGCGGCGGCGGGGATCGACTCGGCCGAGGACGCCGAGGAAGCCCACGTTGATGGGTCCGACTGAGATGGAGAAGAACCGGGGGTCCGCGCCGGGCCCCTCCGCGAAGCGGACGTCCACGTCGATGCTGAGGGGCTCCGGTCCGGCCTCGAGGGGGAGCCGGACGTCCGCCGACGGGAACCGATCCGGATGCTCGAGGACCGGCGGCCGTGCGGCACGGAAGACCAGGCGGCCGGGGCCGCCCTGGACGTGCGCCGAGAGGGTGAAGTCCGCCGCCTCCCGCGGATCCTCGAACGTCCAGACGACGTTCACGGTCCGGCTCTCCGCGGCGCGGCTCACGCGCCCGCCGATGGTCGCCTGCAGGGCATCGACGCGCAGGCCGAATTCGGATTCCTCGCTCCAGCGGCGGAGATCCGGTCCCGCCTCGACGGCGGCCTTCGTGCCCGACCACTCGCCGCCCTTCATGAGAATCCGCGCGCTGCTGAGGACGCCGCTCCAGTCGCCCCGCAGGAAACGCGCGCGCACGTGGCCCACCTGATGCGCCGCCCGGACCTCGACGGCCGCCGCGCCTTCCGCGGCGGCCGCCGGGCGATCCCCCGCCCCGGAGAGGAGTCTCAGCAGGAAGTCACGGAACGGTTGTCCCGGCAACGCCTCCGCCGCGGCTCTGGCCCGGGCGGGGTCGAGGTCATCGCCCCAGTGCATCCAGGCGATGATCCGGGGGTCGACGGGACCCGAAGCCTCCTCGGCCAGGGCCGCCAGGCTCTCCGGCGTCAGGTCCGACGGCCGGAGGCGCACCCCGGGCCGGCCATCCTCCTCGAGGAGGAACGTCCCCGCTGTCCGGTCGATGGCGGCGATGCGCCCGGAGGCGGGGGCGCGACCGGCGAGGGTCACGGTGACGCGACCGCCGGCCCCGCGCCCCGCTTCGAGGCGCCGGAGAGCCCGATCCGGAAGAGCCGCTGCTCCGCGGAGCGTCGCCGCGAGAGCGAGGGCCAGATCACGCACGGGCCCCGCCCAGACGCGCTCATCGCCGTCGTCCGGAATGGACGAAGCCAGGTCCTCCACCGCCCCGAGGAGCGGTTCGAACTCCCGTCGGGCGAGCTCCCCATGTCGCGACCGCACCAGATCCTCGAGATCCCTCCGCCGGCTCTCGGCGAAGCTCCGCCCCTCCTCGCGCCACCGTCCCGTGAGATCGGCGAGATCCGTCACGGCGTGGGGAAGGACGCGCCCCGCTCCCGCCTCACCGACCTCCCGGGCGAGGCGCCGCACGGCGGCCTCGTAGCGCCGCCCCTCCGCCAGGCGGCCCGCCTCGGCGCGGGCTCTTCGGAAACGGTCTTCGTTGCCCGTGAGGACGGCTTCGACGCTCCGGGCGAAGAACAGGACCGTACCGCTCTCCGCCGGCGGCCGGAGCGGCCCGGGCCGGGCCGTCAGCACGACTCCGAGCCGCGCCTCGGCCGTGGCTCGGTCGATGTACCGGTTCTCGGCAAGGAGACGTTCGACCTCCGAGGCCAGGGCCGCCGCCAGGGCATCCGCCATCCGTGTCTCGACCTTCGCGACCTCGGCCTGCGCCCGGTTCTCCACGCTGCGGAACGCTTCCTCCGCCTCCGCCCGCAACGGTTCGGGAAACAGCGCCGGCGCCGCCCCGAACCGGGCCGTGAAAGACCCGGCCAGAGCCTCGCCGCAGCGCTCGGCGGCCGCCACGACGTCGCCGGCTTCGAGGAGCCCGCGGATCCCGGCCTCCTCCGCCCCCGCCCACGCATCCAGGGCGGCGCGCACGACGCCGGTGCAGGCGCCGGCGGGCCCCTCCGGATCCGCCGCGGCCTCCGTCCCGCGGAGCACGGCCAGGGCCGCCTCGAGGGACATCGGCGCTCCGGCGCCGCGCGCCGGAGCGGACGCGGTTCCTTCCGCGGAAACCGGGCCGCCGCCCCGATCTCCGGGGCGGGTCGCGAAGAGGATCGCGGCCGCCGTCCCCGCGAGAGCGAGCGCCGCCGCGACCCGGGGGCGACGGGTCCGGCCCGGGCCGGCGGCCACGGGGCGGCCGTCGAGGAACGCGTCGAGATCGAGGACGAGATGCGAGGCGGCGCGATAGCGTTCCGCAGGCGACTTCGCGAGGGCACGCGCGAGGATCCGGTCGAGGGCCGGCGGGAGCCCGCGGACGAGGGACGAGGCCGGCGCGGGGTCGTCGTAGAGGAGGCGCGTCACGACAGCTCCCACGGAAGGCGCTTCGAACGGAGACCGGCCGGTCACCATGTGATAGAGCGTGGCGCCGAGCGAGAAGATGTCCGCGCGGCGGTCCACGCGGTCGGGGTGCATGGCCTGCTCCGGCGCCATGTACTGGGGTGTCCCCACGGTCTGGCCCGCCACGGTGAGCGTACTGTCCATCGTGTGCTTCGCGAGACCGAGGTCGAGGAGCTTCGCGCGCCCGCCGGCGTCGATGAGGATGTTGGCGGGCTTCACGTCGCGATGGACGATGCCCCGCCTGTGCACCTCGGCGAGGGCCGCGGCGATGTCGCGGGCGATGCGCGCCGCCTCGCGGGCTTCGAGGGCTCCGCCCGTGTCGAGGATCTCCCGGAGGGAACGCCCCTCGACGTACTCCATGACGAAGTAGCAGAGTCCCCCCGCCGTACCCGCATCGATGCCCCTCACGATGCCGGGGTGGTTGAGGCGTCCGGCGGTCCGGGCCTCGCGGAGAAGGCGCAGGACGCGGCTCACGTCGCGGTCGCCATCCCCCTTCAGGACCTTGATCGCCACGGGACGGTCCAGCGCCGTCTGCCGCGCGCGGTACACGACGCTCATGGCGCCGCGGCCGATCTCCTCCTCGATCTCGTACCCCGGCAGGACCGGGAACAGGGAGGGATCGGGAAGTTCGTTCACGGCGTCATGCCGGAGGCGGGATGGCGCCCGGCTTCAGGAGATCCGGGGCACATGCTTCCGGAGCTCCTCCTCGAGCTGGTCCACCGTCCAGCCGAACACCTCCTTCAGCGCCTCCTCCTGGGCCGTGCCCTTCCCCTCGACCCACTCGTAGCGGATCTCCCGGGGCCACCGGGCCTTGAGCGCCCGAATGAAGTCGGCGAACTTGCCCTCCCCCTGGGCGTGCATGAGGTCGATGACGGCCCAGGCCTTGAGGAGGTCGCCCGGCTCCATCTCGGAGAGGTTGAGGCGCCAGATGGCGTTCAGCCGGCGCAGGTTGCCGCTCCGGAGCGCCTTCTGGAGCCGCTCGCGGAACTTCTCGAACCGGATCTCCGCGAGGGGATCCTCCTTGGACCCGCCCTGGCTCTCGTAGCCGCCGCTGATGCAGTAGCAGTCGTTCTTCGAGAGAACGCGGGACTCGAGCCAAGCACCGTAGCCCTCGCAGAGCCAGGGCGGCGAGAAGTTGTTGTTGAACGCGAGGCGCATGACCGCAACGTGTCCGACCTCGTGGCAGACGACGCTCTGGAGCTTCCCGGCGTCGGCGGGCTTGAGATGCATGACGAGCGCCGGGCGCGGCGTGTCCACGGGGAAGAATCGCGCGCCGTCGGCCACGGCGCGGAAGCCCGCCTCGCGGGAGTAGCGAGTCTCGTACCACTCGGCGTACTTCCGGTACTGCGTCCGGTTCCCGAGGATCACGACCATGCAGCGCTGCTCGCCGAAGAGGTCCCGGAAGCCCGTGATGCGGGCCGCCTTCGCGAAGCGGGCGAAGGCGTCCTCCGCCGTCTGGATGATGGGGCGCATCTCCGAACGCGGCACCGCCGTCGCGAAGGTGAAGTTGGCGCTCTCGAGGAAGATGAGGCGCGCACCCGTGAACTTCGCGATCTCCTCGGTCTCGGCGGCGGCCGGATCCTGCGCCCGCGCGACGCCGGGGAAGAGGAGCAGGGCGAGGACGGAGAGCGGGCGGATGCGATGCCTCATGAACCATCCTTCCGGCGCCCCGCGGGTCGGGGCGCCATGCGGGAGCGGCGCGAGCCGCCCGGACTGCGCCTGCGGATCGGAGTGCCTCGCAGCCGCGCCGGGCCGCCGCGAAGCGCGCGGATCATGCCGGCCGTCATGACCGGGCCGCCTCCTCGAGGCCGTACTTGTCGATCTTCCGCTGGAGCGTGAACCGCGTGATGCCGAGAAGCTCGGCCGCGCGGGTCTTGTTGCCCGCGCTCTTCCGGAGCGCCTTGCGGATCTCGCGGGTCTCGATGGCCTCCACGAACGTGTTGAGATCGTGGAAGCCCGACTCGTCGCCGCCGAGGAGCTCGGCCTGCTCGACGATGTGGGGAGACAGGAGGTCCTTCCCGATCACGGTGTCCTCGGCCAGGGCCGACATCCGGCGGATCTCGTTCTCGAGCTCCCGCACGTTTCCGGGCCAGCGGTAGCTCGCGAAGACCTCGAGGACGTCCGGGGCAAGCCGCCGCCGTTCGCGTCCGTCCCGGCGGGCCGCTTCAGCGAGGAAGTGCTCCACGAGGAGCTGGACGTCGCCACGACGTTCCCGGAGAGGCGGGACGACGATGGGGACGACCTTCAGGCGGTAGTAGAGGTCCTCGCGGAATCGCCCCTCGGCGATCTCACGGCGGAGATCCCGGTTCGTGGACGCGATGAGCCGGACGCGGAGGGGCACCGCCTCCTTCGCCCCGAGGGGGCGCACCTCGTTCTCCTGAAGGACGCGCAGGAGCTTCGTCTGCATCGTCGGACTCATCTCCCCCACCTCGTCGAGGAAGAGCGTCCCGCCACTGGCGACCTCGAAGAGCCCCTTGCGGTCCCGGTCGGCCCCCGTGAAGGCGCCCTTCCGGTACCCGAAAAGCTCGCTCTCGAGGAGCGTCTCCGGCAGCGCCGCGCAGTTCTCGCCCACGAAGGCGGCCCGGCGCCTCGAACCGAGCCGGTGGATCGCGCGGGCGACGAGCTCCTTGCCCGTGCCCGACTCGCCCGTGATCAGCACCGGGAGGTCCGTGTCGGCGATCTTGCGCACGAGGGCGGCGATGTCCCTCAGGACCTGGCTCTCGCCGGCGACCCCGGGCAGGCCCCCGGACGACGGCGCCTCGCGGCGGATCTCCTCGCGGACGCGGACGAGTTCCTCCTCCCGGGCGCGGACCCGCTCCGAGAGCTTCCGGTTGAGATCCTCGACCTCCCGCGCTCTCTCGCGCGTCTCCTCGAGGAGGCGCCGGTTCTCGAGGGCCACGGCGGCGTGGTCCGCGAGGGCCTCGAGGATCCGGAGCTGATGTCTCGAGAACGCACCGTTCCGGCGGCGGTCGTCCACGTAGACCACGCCGAGGATGCGGTTCTTGAGCGTGAACGGAACGCACATGATGGAGCGGAGCGCGAGGTTCTCGACGCTCTCGATGCCCCGGAGGCCGTCCTCCTCTCCGGCGTTGATGGCAAGGACCGGCTGCCCCGTCGTGCCCACGCGAATGGCGATGGACCAGGACACGGCGAACTCGGGCTCGGGGACGGATTCCCGCGCGAAGTTGCGGGCGGCCCGGAAGGCCATGCTCTCCTTCTCGGCGAGGATCAGGAAGCCGCGCTCCGCGCCCGTGAGCTCGATGGCGGCATCCATGATGCCGTCGAGCACCGCCTCCGTCGCCACCTCGGAGTTGAGCTGACGCGCGATCTCGGCCACGCGCAGGAGCCCGGTCGATCCTCCCGAGTCGGCGACGGGATCTCCGGCGGATCCCGTGTCGATGCCCGGCATCGTCTCCGTGAGGCTCCGGGCCGGTTCGGACGGAGGTTCCACGACGATACGCGTCCCGCCGATCTGGATGACGTCGCCGGGTGCGAGGGGCGCGCGCCGGACGCGCTGCCCGTTCAGGAACGTTCCGTTCTGGCTGCCGACATCTGAGAGGACGAGGCGGCCGTCGGAGGCTTCGATGCGGCAGTGCTGGCGGGAGGATCTCGGATCCCGGAGGACCACCGTGTTGTCCGGACCCCGCCCGAGTGTGACGACGGGCTCCTGCAGGATCACCGTCCGCGCGTCGTGGCGCCCCGCCAGTTGAAGCCGCACTTCCTGACTCCTTGCGCCCGCCGGAGGCGGGGTTCCGGGTCGAACGGCAGGGGAGGCGACCCGCGTCCCATCATAGCGACAGGACGAGCGATTCCAAACATCCCGGAGCGTTTTCGCTCATCGCACGGGAGAACGCGTCATAACCGCCCGAAGGACAGGAGGTCACACCGAGGTTCCGGCGAGAAGATCGAGGGCTTCGGCCACGACTCGCGAGGGCTCGATCCGCGTCATGCACGCATGGTCCGTCGGACAGGTCCGGAGGTGGCAAGGCCCGCAGGGGACGTCCACGCGAACGACGCGCGTCCGCGCGAGGTTCGTCGCGGTCCAGCCCGGGTGGGTGGGTCCCATGACGACGACGACGGGCCGGCCGAGGGCCGCGGCGACGTGCCGCGGACCGGAGTCGGTGGTGACGAGGAGGTCGATCCCCCCGAGAATCGCCTTGAGGGCGCCGAGACCCGCGGGAGATGTCGACCCGTCGATGGCCTCCTTGCCCATGAGGGCGACGATGTCGCGCACGAGCCCCTCCTCCCCAGGACCCGCGAGGACGAGCACCCTCCGGCCAAGCCGCGCCGCCAGGGCACTGCCCGCGGCGGCGAAGCGGTCCGCGGGCCAGAGCTTGCTTGCTCCGTACCGCGCTCCGGGGCAGAGAGCGACGATGCGCTCCCCTCCCGCAACCCCGAGGGAACGCAGCACGCGCTCCGCCTCCTCCCGCTCGGCGTCCGTCACGAAGATCTCGTACGACTCGTCCTCGCCGGCGCAGCCGAGTCTCCGCAGCAGATCGAGGTAGAACCGCGTCATGGGCACGGGCTCACGAAGCCGGCCGCCGCCCGGCTGCCGGAGGGCCGTCGTGAGGAAGAGGCGCCGGCCCTGTCCGGCATAGCCGAGACGCCGGGGGATGCGCGCGAAGAAGCACTGGAGCGCCGCGGTGAGCGAGTTGGCGAGGAGGACCGCAAGATCGAAGTGCCGGCCCCGGAGGCTCCGTCCGGTGCGCCGTGTGCCGGCAAGGCCCCCATCGTCCCCGGGCTCGATGGCGTGGAACGCCGCGACCCGCGGCGACCCGTCGATGACGGGCTTCACGTACGCGCGCCCGAGGATCTCGATGCGTGCATCGGGGAACCGGAGGTTCAGGGCACGCAGCGCCGGCGTGGCCATGACCATGTCCCCGACCCAGTTGGGCGCGCGGACCAGGATGCGGCGGGGGTCGGTCACGCAGGTCGACGTCAGAGCGACTTGAAGCGCCGGATCTTCTGGATGATCTTCGACGTGCCGTGGGCCTTCCGGTCGCCCACGATGACGACCTCGCCGCCGTATCCGCTCACGGTCTTCCTCTCGGGCACGGTTTCCGGCGTGTAGTCGGTCCCCTTGGCATGGACGTCGGGGCGGAGCGCCTTCAGGAGGTTGTCCGCCGTCGGTTCGTCGAAGAGAACGACGTAGTCCACGACGGACAGGGCCGTGAGCACCTCCGCCCGCTCCTGTTCGGGGATGATGGGGAGCTTCGGGTTCTTGTACTTCTTCACGGAGGCGTCGGAATTGAGACCGACGATGAGGATGTCGCCCCGCGACTTCGCGTCCCTGAGCGCGCGGACATGCCCCACGTGGAGGAGATCGTAGGCGCCGTTCGTGAAGACGACGCGCTTCTTCTGCGCCTTCAGAACCGCAACGATTTCCGCCAGTTCCTGAAGCTCGATGAGCCGTCCCATGATTTCCCTTTCAAGTCCTGCGGATCGCGGAGAGAAGTTCCTCCGGCGAGCAGGTCGCGGCGCCGGGCTTCATGACGACGACGCCCGCGGCTCCATTGCTGAGCCGCGCGGCCTCCTCGAGCGAGGCGCCCGCCACGAGCGCCAGCGTCGCCACGCTGATGACGGTGTCGCCGGCGCCGGTGACGTCGATGACCTCCTCGGATCCCGACGCGGGGATCTCGACGCGCCGGCCGCCGCGTTCGTAGAGGACCATGCCGCGGTTTCCGCGCGTGATGAGGATGCCCGGCGCCCCGAGCCGTTCGAGCAGCGCGAAGCCCGCCGCGTCGAGATCCGACTCGGTCCTGAGGACACGGCCCACCATCTCCCCCGCCTCGATGTGGTTCGGCGTCGCGAGGCTCACGCCGGCGTAGGCGTCGAGGAACCGGCGCGAGTCCGCCGTCAGGATGCGGCCGCGGCACAGCGACGCGACGGCCCGCACGCGCTCCTCCGTGAGCACGTCATAGCCGTAGTCGGAGAAGATGACGCCGTCGACCTCCGGCGCGATGCGGCGGATTGCCGCGTCGAGGCGATCGAGGGTCTCCGGGGACGGCACCGACTCCGGCTCCCGGTCGATGCGGAGGATCTGCTGTTTCGTCCGGTCCTCGTCGCCGACGAGGAGTCTCGTCTTGCGTACGGTGGCTCGCCCGTCGTCGGTCGCGACGGACGACGTATCGATCCCTTTCTCGCGGAAGGCCCGGAGGAGCGCTTCGCCGAAGCGGTCCCGGCCCACGATGCCCACGGGAAACACCGTCGCGCCGAGCGCGTGGAGATTCATGACGGCGTTGGCGGCTCCGCCCGGGATGATGCGGTCGCCGGTCCAGCGGACGACGAGGACCGGAGCCTCCCGCGAGAGCCGGAGAGGCGTCGCCATCGTGTAGACGTCCGCGATGAGGTCGCCGACGACGGCGATCCTCGCCGCGCGGAACCCGCGGAGAAGCTCGGAGAGCCGCGCCTCTTTCAGCGTCACTTCGGTCGCCTCATGGACACCGGAGTCCCGCACGCGACGCTCGGGGACGTCAGGGACGCAGGAACAGATCCGGTCGCGCCGCATCGGGACCTAAGCGTCATTCCCTCATGACCTTCAGATCGTACGACGATTCCCGATCCTCGAAAGAGCTTCGAGGATCCGTGTCGTCGAGAGGCCGCGGATCCTCGGCGTCAGGACCACCTCCCCTCCGGAGGATCGCACGTCCTCCGCCCCGGCCACCCTCCCCCGCCACTCCGCGCCCTTCACGAGGCAGTCCGGCCGCAGCCGGCGGATGAGCGGGAGCGGCGTCGCTCCGCGGAAGACGGTGACCCAGCTCACGGCCTCGAGGGCCGCGACGAGCCGCGCCCGGGCGCGGGAGTCGAGGACGGGCCGCCCGGGTCCCTTGAGAGCCCGCACCGACGCATCGGAGTTGAGGGCGACGACGAGCACGTCCGCGCACCGCCGCGCCGCCTCGAGCGCCGCCACGTGCCCCGGATGGAGAAGATCGAAGCAGCCGTTCGTGAACGCGATCCGGCGTCCCCGGCGCCGCTCGGCGGCGAGGATCCCCGGGAGCGCCTCCGCCGCCACGATCTTCCGCTCCGTCCCCCCGTCTTCCGACCCGGCCACCGCCAGGGAGAGTTCGGCCCGGGTCACGACCGCGGTCCCCGGCTTGCCCACGGCGATGGCACCGCCCAGGGCCCCGAGAGCCACGGCGTCGTCGACTCCGGCGCCCGCCGCCAGCGCGGCCGCCACGACGGCGAGCGTGGTGTCCCCCGCTCCCGTGACGTCGAAGACCTCCTGCGCGGCGCTCCGATACCGCCGCGCCCGCTCGCGGGCGCCCCCGAGGCAGATGCCGTCTTTCCCGAGCTTCAACGCGACGTGGCGGAAGCGGCCCGCGGCGGCCAGACGGCGCACGGCCCCCGCCGGATCGGCCAAAGCCGCTTCCCCGAGGGCCCGGGCCGCCTCCGTCCGGTTGGGCAGGAGCAGGAACCCCCCGCCGTACTCGGCGATGGGACGGCCGGGGGCCGGATCGACGAGGACGGGCACACAGGCTCTCCGCGCGGCCTCGCGCACGGCCGCGAGCACGCGCCGCGTGACGAGGCCCTTGCCGTAGTCCTGCACCACGATGACGTTCACGTCCCGCGCCAGTGCGCGTACAGCCCGGAGCAGCGCCGCCTCGTCGGACCCGCGGGCGGGCGCCACATCCTCCCGGTCCACGCGGAGCACCTGGCGCCAGGTCGCCATGAAGCGCGTCTTCAGCGTCGTGGGCGCGACCGCTGAGGGAACGAGCGCCGCGCGGACGCGCGGAAGCGCGGCCACGAGCCGCCGGAGGATCCGGCCCTCCGCGTCGCGCCCCACCCGACCCACGAGCCTCGCCGGCACGCCGAGGGCACAGAGCCCCGCCGCGACGTTGGCGGCGCCTCCCGGGCGGTCCTCGGCGCCGGTCGCCCGCAGCACCGGGACCGGCGCCTCCGGCGAGACCCGGGTCACTGCCCCTTCGACGAAGCGGTCCAGCATGACATCGCCCACGACGAGGACACGGCCCCGTCCCAGTGCGGCCAGCGTCGTGGCGGACCGGGTCATGGAACGGGAGCCTCCGCCGGCCTGCCCGCGAGGGCGAGGATGCGGTCGAGAACGGGCGCGGGATCGTCGAGGAACGCGATCTCGATGGCCACCTCGCGAAGCGGTCGCCCGAGACGCTCCGCGAAGGGCCGGAGCTTCCGACCGTCCTTCTCCGTCGTCACGACGACCCCCGCTCCGGCGCGCTCCGCGGCGAGGCCGATGGCCGCCGCGTCAAGCCCGTCGTAGCCGTGGTGATCCGGGAAGGCGATGTGATCCGCCACGTCGATGCCGAGAGCCCGCGCCGTCCGCTCGAGGGACCGCGGCCGCGCGATCCCCGACACGAGAAGGGCCCGGCGGCCCGCGAGATCCGGCACCGCAACGGGACGGTGCACGGCCCGGAGCACGGGGACGCCGCCGGTGAGGCGCAGGATGCGTCGCGCGGCGGCGCGTGCCTGCTCCGTGTCCGCCTCGTCGGCCCGCGTCAGGATCACGACATCCGCCATGGCGAGCGCCGCCGCCGGCTCGCGCAGATCGCCGGCGGGCAGGACCCGCCCCGATCCGAAGGGCCGAGCGGCATCGAGGAGGACGATGTCGAGATCCCGGCGGATCCGCAGGTGCTGGAACCCGTCGTCGAGGAGGACGACGTCGGGCAGAGGCCCCGGAGGCCGGGCGAGGAAGGCCCGTTCGCGACGGGCGCCCTGGACGACCTCGTGCCCCGGGTGGCGGGAGGCGACGAGCGCGCCCTCTTCGTCGAGGGACTCTCCCTCGGGGCGCGACCCATACCCCCGGGAGAGGACCGAGGCCCGGCGGCCGGACCGGGTCAGCGCGTCGAGAAGGAACCGGACGAAGGGCGTCTTGCCCGTGCCGCCGAGGACGAGATTCCCCACGCTGACCACGGGAACGCCAAGGGATGCCGATGGGAGGACACCGTGGCGGTACGCCCATCGCCGGCACCGCACGACGGCGCCGAAGGCCGCCCCGAACGGACGCAGGACGGCCCGGAGAGCGACGGAGGCCACGTCGCGGCTCTCGCCGGAGAGGAGATCCTGACCGCGGAATCGCACGGCGAAGACAACCACGCGGCGGCGAGGCGTTCAAGTCCGGCCGCCACGCGGCGAAACGCCCGCGACGCGGCCCGCCGCCGGCGCTTGACCGCTTCCGGACCTGTCCTTACGATCGGACCGCGGTTCTCCCCGGCCGCCCGATCCATGCCCCTGCTCCACTCTCTTCCCGCACCCACCGACTGCGCAGCCCTGCGAGACAGGGTCTCCCGGATCCTCCTGTCCGTGACGACGCCCGGCCAGTACATCGGCGGCGAGGTCAACGCCGTGGTGAAGCTGCCTGACGAGGTGGACGTCCGCGTGGCGCTCTGCTTCCCCGACACCTACGCGGTGGGCATGAGCCATCTCGGCCTCAAGATCCTGTACGGTCTCCTCAACGCCCTCCCCGGAGTCCAGGCCGAGCGGGTCTTCGCGCCGTGGACGGACATGCGCACGGCCATGACGGCCGCCGGCATCCCGCTCTGGTCTCTCGAGACCTTCACGCCACTCCACCAATTCGACGTCGTCGGGTTCTCCCTTCAGTACGAGCTTTCGTTCGCCACCGTCGTGGCCATGCTGGATCTCGGAGGGATCCCGCTCCGCGCGGCGGACCGCGGACCCGGGCACCCGCTCGTCATCGCCGGCGGTCCCATCGCCTGCAACGCCGAGCCCCTCGCGGACTTCATCGACGTCTTCATCGCCGGCGACGGCGAGGACGCCGCCGTGGAGATCGTGGGGCTCGTCCGTGAGGCGCGCGGGGCCGGCGTCGACCGGGAATCGCTCCTGAGGCGCCTCGCCGCGCACGTCCCCGGCGCCTACGTCCCCGCCCTCTACGACGTCGCGTACGAGCCCGACGGCCGCCTCCGGTCCATGACGCCGCGCTTCCCCGAGGTGCCGGCCCGTGTGGAGTCCGCCGCGGTCGCCGACCTCGACGCCGCCTACTTTCCGACGCGGCCCGTCATCCCCTTCGTGAAGGTCATCCAGGACCGCATGATGCTCGAGATCATGCGGGGCTGCTCCCAGGGCTGCCGTTTCTGCCACGCGGGCTACACGAAGCGGCCGGTCCGCCACCGGCGCCCCGAGACGCTGCTCCGTCATGCTCGCGAGCTCTACCGCAACACGGGGTACGACGAGATCGCGCTCACGTCCCTCTCGTCCGCCGACTACCCCTTCCTCCGGGAAGCGGTCGGCGTCCTCGAGGCGGAGTTCACGCCGCGACGTGTCAGCCTTTCCCTGCCCTCGCTCAGGATCAACGCCGAAAGCCGGGATATCCCGCGTCTCGTCAGTGCGGTCCGCAAGGCGGGGCTCACCTTCGCCCCCGAGGCGGGGAGCGAGATCCTCCGGAAGCGGATCAACAAGAACATCAGCGACGCCGACCTCATGGGCGGCGTCGAGGCGGCCTGGGACCAGGGCTGGGACCTCGTCAAGCTCTATTTCCTCCTCGGCTGTCCGGACGAGACGGACGCCGACGTCCTCGCCATCAACGCCCTCGCCGACCGCGTGTCCCAGTCGCGGTCCGCGCGCGGCCCGCGGCGCGGTCGCGTCAACGTGAGCGTGTCCACCTTCGTTCCGAAGGCGCACACGCCCTGCCAGTGGTCGCCCATGGCGACGCCCGGCGAGGTCGCGCGGCGCCAGGCGCTTCTCCGCAACGACCTCCGCAACCGCGCGATCCGCCTCCGCTTCTCCGCGACGGGCCCCTCGGAGATCGAGGGCGTGCTGTCCCGCGGCGACCGCCGCCTCGGCGCCGTGCTCCTCGAGGTCGTCCGCCGCGGCGGCTGGCTCGAGGCGTGGGACGAGCACTTCGACGGGGACCGCTGGCGGGAGTCCTTCGCCGCTGCCGGCCTCGATCCGGCCTGGTACATCTACCGCCCCCGGGACGCGGACGAAGTCTTCCCCTGGGACATCATCGACATCGGCGTCTCGCGGAAGTACCTGGCCCGCGAACGCCGGCAGGCCGCCGGCCTCGAGTTCACCACCGACTGCCGGACGGACGCCTGCCACGGCTGCGGCGTCGACCCGCGGACGTGCTTCGTCTGAGCCTGCCCCGGCCCCTCGCAGGCCGCGGCCTCCCCGTCCCCCTCGGGCGGCATCGCCGGGCGCTTGCGGTCGGATTCACGGCCCTCGTCCTGCGCTCGGCCCTCGCCCCCGCCGTCCCCCTGCTCTTCGGAAGGGCCATCGACGCCGTCCGCGATCGTGCGGCGCCCTCCGTCGTGACCGGCCTCCTCGCCATCCTCCTCGGCGCCGCGGCCCTCTCCGCCGTGTTCCAGTTCGCCATGCGGCGCCTTCTCATCGGCGTCTCCCGCGATGCGGAGGCCGATCTCCGGGACGGGCTCTTCGGACACATCCTCCGCCTGCCCATCGCGTTCTTCGACCGGGCGCGGACCGGCGACCTCCTCACCCGCATGACCGGGGACGTGGAGGCCGTCCGAATGGCCCTCGGTCCCGGCGCCATGCACCTCGCGCAGACGATCCTCACGACCCTCTGCGCCCTCGCCGCCATGCTCTTCCTCTCCCCGACGCTCACGGCCGCCGTGGTCCTTCCCCTCGCCGCGCTCGGATTCGCCATGAAGCGCCTCCTGCCCGTCATCGGACGCCGGTCCCTCGCGGTGCAGGAGGAACAGGGGCGGCTCGCGACCTTCGCCCAGGAGAGCTTCGCCGGAGCGCGGGCGATCCAGACCTTCGCCCGGGAGCCGGATGAGATCGCGGCCTTCCGCGATCGCGGCGACGACTGCCGTCGCACCGCCACGGCCCTCGCGGGGTCCCGGGCCCTCACCCACGTCTCGGTCGAGGCCCTTTCCGGCCTCGTCGTCGTCGCACTCCTCCTGATCGGCGGACCCGCCGTCATCGACGGCCACGTGTCGTTCGGCACCTTCGCGGCCTTCGCAGCCCTCACGAACATGCTTGTCTGGCCCATGATCGCCCTCGGGTGGACCCTGTCGCTGTTCCAGCGCGGCCGCGTCTCGCTCGATCGCATCCGCGAGATTCTCGCCCTCGCCCCGTCCGTCCCCGCCGGGACGCCGGCACGGGCCACCGCCGGGCCCCCTCCCGGCGTCGAGATCCGCACCCTCGCCTTCGCCTACGGGGACGGGCCGCCGGCCCTTGCAGGCATCGACCTCCGGATCCCGCCGGGGTCCACCGCCGGCATCGTCGGCCCCACCGGCTCCGGCAAGTCGACCCTCGCGGCACTCCTCGCCCGCCTCTACGATCCGCCCCGCGGCACCGTCTTCGTCGACGGCATCGATGTCCTCGACCTGCCCATCGACCGCCTCCGCGCCCTCGTCGGCATCGTGCCCCAGGACACGTTCCTCTTCTCCGATACGCTCCGCGCGAACCTCCTCTTCGGCCGCCCCGATGCCCCCGCTGCGACCCTCGATCAGGTCCTCCGGGACGCCGCCCTCGAGGACGTCGTTGCACGCCTGCCCCTCGGCCTCCATCAGCGCGTCGGCGAACGGGGCGTCACTCTGTCCGGGGGACAGAAACAGCGCGTCGCCCTCGCCCGCACGCTGCTCACGGATCCCCCGATCCTCGTCATCGACGACGGGCTTTCCGCCGTGGACGCAGCCACGGAGACCCGGATCCTCGAGGGGCTCCGGCGGGACAGGGGCCGCCGGACGTGCATCATCATTTCCCATCGCATCGAGGCCGTCCGGCACGCCGACACGATCGTCGTCCTCGAAGCCGGCCGGGTGACGGAATCGGGAACCCATGCCGGGCTCCTCGCCCTCGGCGGCACCTACGGCCGCCTCCACCGACTCCAGCGCCTCTCCGAGGAGATCGAAGAGCTGTGACGGACACGGCGAGGGATCTCCACGACGACGATGAGATCACGGGGCGGGCCCTCGACCTGCGGCTCGTCCCCCGCCTCCTCGCCTTCGCCCGCCCGTGGACGGGGCGGTTCCTCGTCTCGGTGGTCCTCCTCGTCATGCTCTCCGCGGGAACCCTGGCCGTACCCCTCCTCCTCCGGCACGGCATCGACGGCTATCTCTCCCCGGCCGGCGCCACGCTCGGCGCCGGGGAACGGGTGGCGGGCGCCGTGCGCACGGCCGCCGCGATCCTCGCCCTCGGCATCGTGATCGCCACCCTGCGCTGGCTCCAGATCCTCCTCATCAGCAACACGGGCCAGAGGGTCCTCCTCGACCTTCGCGTCCGGATCTTCGCGCACATCACGACGCGCGCCATCCGCTACTTCGACCGGAACACCGTCGGACGCCTCGTCACGCGGGTGACCCACGACGTCGAGGCCCTGAGCGAGGTCTTCGCCTCCGGTGTCGACGTCCTCTTCCACGACCTCGTGCGCATCGCGGTCATCGTCGTCGCCCTCTTCGCCGTGAGCACGGATCTTGCCCTCGTCACGATGCTCGTCGTGCCCCTCATCACGCTCTGGTCGTTCTGGTGGAAGGCCCGAGCCAGGGACCAGTTCCGCGCCGTCCGGCGCAGGGTCTCGCGACTCAATTCCTTCGCGAACGAGGGCCTCTCGGGCGTCCGTGTCGCCCAGATGCTCGGCCGGACGGAGGACGTCGCGGCCCGCTTCGCGGCCATGGATGACGACCTGCGCCGGGCCCACATGGACACCGTGCGCAACTGGGCCTTCTTCTTCCCCGGCGTGGATTTCCTCGGGTCCCTCGGCACGGCGGTCATCGTCCTCGCGGGGCACCGGCTCGTCCTCGGCGGCTCGCTCACGCTCGGCGACATGGTCGCATTCTGGGCCCTCCTCCAGCTCTTCTTCGAGCCGCTCCTCCAGATCGCGGAGAAGTACAACGTCCTCCAGTCCGCCATGGCCTCCGCGGAGCGGATCTTCCGTGTCCTCGACGACAGGACCGCCATCCCCGATCCGCGCGATGGCCTGCGGCCCGCCCGCGTCGATGGCCGCGTCGACTACGAGGACGTGGGGTTCGCCTACGAGGAGGGTCGTCCCGTCCTCTCGGGGATCTCCTTCCGCATCGAACCGGGGCGGCACACGGCCCTCGTGGGGCTCACCGGATCGGGCAAGTCCACGATCGCATCGCTCCTTCCCCGCCTTCACGATCCCGTGTCCGGCCGGATCCTCCTCGACGGGCACGACCTCCGGACGCTCGATCTCGCCTGGCTCCGGCGGCGCATCGGCGTCGTTCTCCAGGATCCCGTGCTCTTCTCGGGCACCCTCCGGGACAACGTCACGCTCCGCGATCCCGCCATCGACGACGCCAGTGTCCGCCGCGCCCTGGCCGCCGTCCGGGCCGACCGTCTCGTCGACCGCCTGCCTGGCGGCCTCGACGCCGTCGTCGGCGAGCGGGGTGCCGGGCTGTCCCAGGGCGAGCGCCAGCTCCTGTCCTTCGCCCGGGCCCTCGCCTTCGATCCCGCCGTCCTCGTCCTCGACGAGGCCACGGCCAGCGTGGACTCGGAGACGGAGGCTCTCATCCAGGAAGCCCTTCGGCGCCTCCTCTCGGGTCGCACGGCCCTCGTCATCGCACACCGGCTCTCCACCGTCCGCGAAGCCGACACGATCCTCGTCGTCCACCACGGCGCGATCCGCGAGTCGGGCACCCACGCCGCCCTCCACGCCCGGGACGGCATCTACCGGCGTCTCCACGATCTCCACTTCGCCGCCGCCGGGTCACCTTCCCCTGCCCGGCCCCCTGCACCACGCTCCCCGGCGGAGGGTCCTACTGGACCGTGATCGAAAGTCCGTTCGAGGTCGTGAACTGGCCGTTCACTCCTCCGGGATCCGCCACGACCCACTGGCAGTGCACGGTCACCCCGGTGAGCGCCGGCACGTCCGGGATCGGCAGAAGGCGCACACGGTAGCCCTTCCCAGGGGCCATGAACGCCCCCCCGAGCTGCTCCATCGGAGACAGCCAGTACACGGGCTGGCCCAGGTCCAAGTACACCGGACAACCCAGCACCGATGTCCCCAAGGGGTCGACACCGACGCCGGAGAAGAGCCAGGCGCCCACGCCCCCGAGCCCTCCGGACACGGCAAGACCGAAGCGCGCATTTCCAGGGACTGCCGAGCCCCCGAACGTCGCAGCCCTCGGCCGGTGTCCGCCGGTCCCCGGTGCCCCTTCTCCCACCGCCCCGCAGCCCGGTCCGAGGCCCAAGAGCGTCACGATGGAGTACTCCCACGTCACCGAGCCTGACGACAAGAACATCCCCATGTAGTCCGGGCAGCCGTCCCGGTTCACATCGCCCAGGTAACTCTGTGGATACGGCGACGGCGTCGGCCCCCCCCAAAGCTCAAACCGCGCAAGCTGTGCTCCAGTTGCGCTCGAATGCACGGCCTTGACCAGCGGGCCCGCCCACGCAACATCATAGGCGTACCATATTGCAACGTCCCGCAAGCCGTCTCCGTCGACATCTCCCATATCCGGAACGTACCTTCCGACATTCTGCGACTGTTGACTCCCCTCCCACACGAAGATATCCGCCCCCGTCGCCCCGGACTTGACTACCAGCCGTCCGGCCTCGAACACCCCTCCTGGCGAGGCCCCAGGTGCCCCGATGGCGAAGTCAGGTACGGCATCGCCATCCAGGTCGCATAGACAGGCGAACTGATTGCCGAATGCATCGAGGGGAGCGCTCCCCGTCCACGACGTCAGAACCGCTCCGGTCGCTCCCGAGTAGATCCGGACGACACCCGGCCCGTACACGCCGGGCGTGAGCGCCGGAACCGGCTCCGCGAGTCCGATGTCGTTGACGCCGTCCCCGTCGAAGTCGCCAGCCACGACGATGTCGGGGAAGGACCAGTCATACCAATCGTTGGCGGTCCAGGTGTGGAGAACGGTCCCGTCCGCCCCTGAACGCACGGTCACGGCGGTCGCCGGTCCACCAGGCTGTCGGGATTGGATGGCGACATCCCCCCGGCCGTCACCGTTCAGATCACCCACGCCCTGCACGACTCGCCCGAGCCGTTGAAACGGCACTCCGACCCAGGTGAAGATCACAGCGCCCGTGAGCCCGGATGCGACGGTGACGATACCGTTCTCCGAGGTCGTACTCGAGGACGAGTAGGTGGCGTCTGCCATCGCCACATCCGCATACCCATCGCCATCGATATCTCCGACGCCCAGCGACCAGGCCCCGAAGAAGCTGCCGAGGTAGGGAGTCGGTCTCGTCCAGACGTGGCGGACGGACATGTCGAAGCCTGAATAGAGGATCACGTTGTCATTGCCTACGCGCCACACGACGTCGTCGTATCCATCGCCATTTGTATCTCCCGCTGGCCTTGCATACTGCGAGTTCGACGTCGACACCGTCATTGGCCACAGGACATAGGATTGGCTTGGCAGATCACGGCACGGGGCTGACAGCACGCCCGCAGCCATGACAATAGCCAGTGCAGCTTGGCGACAGCACGCGCCACGGCTCCGCAAAGGCACACGGACACTATCTGTCTTGAGCATCATGCGTATCATGGTCAGATCCTATGACGATGGCGGGACGACGGCGGGCGGCCCGAACAGGCTGAAGCCCCACGGCGACGATTGTCCGGAATGGGCGTTGTAGCCGTAGTAGTTCGCCAGAACATCGGCAGGTGCGGTCTGCTCCGTGATCGCACGCCAGGGATGCGCCGCTGTCCCCAGGGCGGGGACGAGGTTGTGGGCATTGCCCACGATCGCGTTGTATTTCGACGCGTCAGCGAGGGTGCTGCCGGCAGCCCGCCCGATCAGGACGCTGCATACGGCGAAGTTGTAGCCTGGAGCCGTCGACGTGTCCGCGGCGAACCCGGGCCAAGAGAAGGTGTTGCCCGTGATGGTGTTGAGGGAGCTCGAATCGACCTCGATCCCCACGCGGCAGTTCCGGAACGTGCAGCCCGTCACCCCCGTCAGCGTCGTCTGGCGAAGCCGCAGGCCCGGAAGCGTCGCCGCAAACGGTCCGCTGGCTGCGTGCAGCCCGACGAAGGAGACCTGCGACACGATGCAC